>CAYMQV010000018.1:0-38288 GCA_964392395.1 uncultured Gemmatimonadaceae bacterium | reverse complement strand
CGCGGCCGCCGCCACAGGCGGAGTGGTCGGAGCACTGGCGGACTCGGTGCTCGGTGCGACCCTGCAGCAGCGTCGCCGCTCACCGCACACCGGACGCATGACCGAACGGCTGACGGACGCTGACGGCACGCCGACACTGAAAGCGGGCGGGCTCGACTGGCTCAACAACGACGGTGTGAACTTCGCGGCGACACTCATCGGTGGCGGTACGGCCTGGCAGGTCTTTTCGGCGCTCGATGGCGCACGCCGCCCATGACAGCCAGCATTCGTGAATCGGTGCAGGCCCTCGTGATCGGGGGCGGGCCAGCTGGGTCAGCGACGGCGTGGGCCCTGGCATCGCAGGGCCTGGATGTCGTTGTCGTGGACAAGGCACGTTTCCCGCGCGACAAACCCTGCGCCGAGTATCTCAGTCCGCAGGGGTCGCGCATTCTCCATGCCATGGGCGTGCTCGGCACGGTCGAGAATGCCGGGGCCGCACAACTCTCCGGGATGCGTGTCCGCAGCCCGGATGGCGGGATCATCCACGGAGAGTTCGCGGCGCAACATGGCTTCACTGGATTCCGCGATCGCGGTCTGGCATTGCGCCGTCGCCATCTCGATCCGATCCTGCAGCAGGCGGCGCGCGCGGCTGGTGCGTCGATCAGAGAAGGCGTCACGCTCGACTCACTGATCACCGTCGGCGACACGGTCTGCGGAGCACGTGTTCGCGTGAATGGCGACCTGCGCGAACTGCGCGCGCCACTCGTCATCGGCGCCGACGGACTGCGCAGCGGCGTGGCCCGGCGCCTTGGTCTCTCGGGGCATCTCCCGTGGCCGCGACGTGTCGCCTTCGTCGCGCACTACCGCGATGTGAGCGGGATCGGTGCGCATGGGGAAATGCACGTCGAACGGGACGGATACGTGGGCCTGGCCGACGTGGGGCACGGCGAGACGAATGTGGCCATCGTCGTCCCGAAGGCGCTGGCAAAGACCGCATCCGGTGACAGTGCCGGCTTCATGACGCGCTGGCTCGCGCGGCACCCGCAACTTGCGCCGCGCTTTGTCGGAGCGACCCGCGTCGGACCCGTCATGGTCACGGGCCCGTTTGCGTCACACGCGCGGCGCGGCTGGGCGCCCGGTGCGGCGCTCGTCGGCGATGCAGCAGACTTCTTCGACCCGTTCACCGGCGAAGGCATTTATGCGGCGCTCCGTGGCGGTGAACTGCTCGGCGGGTTCGCTGCTGATGCCATCCGGGCCACGTCACCGCGTGCGGCCGGCGACGCACTGGCGGCGTATGACCGCGCGCGCGTGGCAGAGTTCCGGAACAAATGGCGGGTCGAACGTGTCATCGGCGCGGCTGTTTCGTCCCCGATGCTCATGAACCACGCCGCCCGCGTGCTCGGCAACCGACGCGATCTGGCCGATCTGCTGATCGGTGTCACGGGCGATTTCGTTCCCGCCAGCGCCGTACTTCGTCCATCCTTCCTTCTCCACTTCCTCGACCCGCGCCGCTGGCTCGGATCGCGCAAGGCCGCCTGAACGCATGCCAATCGACAAGGATCTTTATCGCGCCGTCCTCGGCCGCTTCGCCTCGGGCGTCACCATCGTGACCACCGTGGACTCCGACGGCCGCGATCAGGGCATGACCGTCAGCGCATTCTCGTCACTCTCGCTCGACCCGCCACTGGTGCTCGTGTGCATCGACCACGGCGCATCACTCTGGCCCGTCCTGCAGCACGCCGCGCACTACGCGATCAACATCCTGAGCGCCGAGCAGGAAGCGCTGTCGCGACGCTTCTCGAGCCGGGAGGGTGATCGCTTTGATGGCATCGGCTTCACGCGAGGCGGCACCGGCGTCGCGCTGCTCGATGACACCCTGGCAGCGGTGGAGTGCACGGTCACGGCGCGCCTCACGCAGGGCGACCACACCATCCTCGTCGGCACCGTCGAATACGGTGTGGCGCGCGACCTGCAACCATTGCTGTACTATCGAGGCGGCTACGCCTCGCTGACACGCTGACGGCGAATCGAGTGGGCTTCCTCACACCGGCACGCCGGATGGGACACGAGGTCCTCGACGAACCCGGGGTGTCGCCGGCGCTGGTGGCCCGATCGCATATCGACATCGCGCGCGCCAATGCGCTGTTCGGCGGCACGCGCGCCGTGGTCTCGCGCGTGCGGGCACTCGCCTCTCGCCTTCCCGAGGCACCGTTGGTCGTGGACGTGGGGGCCGGCTCCGGAGACATCCTCGACGCGGTCTGTGTCGCGCTTCGCGAAACGGGGCGCAGACCCAGACCGGTGGCGATCGATGTCGCGGTCGAATTGGCACCCGCGGTCAGGAAACGCGGCAGCCACTTCATCTGCGGTTCCATTTTTGCGCTACCGCTGCCGGCGGCCTCCGCCGACCTGGTGATTGCGGCTCAGGTCGTCCATCATTTTCCACCCGATGCGCTCAGTGCGATCATCGCTGAGTTGCATAGGGTCGCTCGCCACACCGTACTGATCAGTGATCTCCGGCGCAGCTGGCTTGCGGCCGCGGGCCTCTGGCTGACGAGCTTTCCACTTGGCTTCCATCCGGTCAGCCGCCACGACGGCGTGGTCAGTGTGCTGCGTGGATTCGCGCCCGATGAGCTCCGCGGTGCCATTCTTCAGTCCACCGGGGTCGTCGCGACGATGCACACACATCTCGGATGGCGCGTCACTGCAGACTGGCATCCCGCCCACGCTGGGTGAGCCGGTCCGGTAATGCGCTTCATCATTCGCGTCACCGGCGCCCGTTCGCTGCACTCCTGATTCAACACCATGACGACTCCCGCACCAGACAAGCTCCGATCGCCGTACCGACTCGGGCCGATGCCGCTGCAACGTCACATGATCGTTGTCGATGAGCAGACGGTACACGCGCCGCGCGATGTGATGTTCCGGATTGCATGTGACGTGCTTGCATGGCCCGACCATCTGCCACACTACAACTTCGTGACGTTCCGGAATCGGGCGCGCGACGGCGGCGGGCTGGTCGAGATGAGCGCCAATCGCCCCTTCGGCGGACCGCTCGACTGGAAGACCTGGTGGCTGTCTGAGATGTCCGTCGACGACACGATCCCCAACATCCGGTTCAAGCATGTGCAGGGTATCACGACCGGCATGGAGGTGGAATGGCAATTTCTCCGTCGCGACGATCCGAATGTGACGCACGTGCGTATTGTGCATGCGTGGAACGGGCCCTGGTGGCCGCTGATCGGGCGGGTCGCGGCGATGGCGGTCATCGGGCCGATCTTCATTCACGGCATCGCGTCGCGCACACTGGCCGGTCTCGCGCGCGCCGCTGAGCGACATTCCTGAAGGTTCAACGTCTTCTCCTGCCGAGTCATTGATGTCCATCCCCCGCCGCGTCGTCGTCACCGGCCTTGGCGCCATCACGCCGATTGGCACTGGCCTCGATGCGCTGCGCACCTCGCTGCGCGCCGAACGTTCGGCGGTCGGTATGATCACGCGTTTCGACCCCTCACCATTCCGGACGCACATCGCGGCACAGGTGAACGACTTCCACGCCGAGGACCATCTCGAAGCGAAGCGCGTCAAGCGTCTCGATCGCTTCGGGCAGCTCAGCGTGATTGCGGCCAACATGGCACTCGCCGATTCCGGCATCGATCTGGCCCGTGAATCACGCGAGAACATCGGTGTCATGATGGGGACGGCGCTGGCGGGCGTCGGGTACGCCGAAGAGCAGCTCGGGCGCTATCTCGTCGGCGGATTGCGTGCCGTGGATGCAACGCTGGCCCTGGCAGTCTTCGGCGGCGCCTCGAGTTGCAACATCGCGATCGAGACCGGGGTGCAGGGTCCGAACTCCACCAACGCGATGAGCTGTGCATCCGGCACGATTGCCATCGGCGAGGCCTATCGCCAGGTGCGCGACGGGTATGCCGACGTGATGATTGCAGGCGGCGCCGAAGCACCGCTCGCACCACTCTGTTTCGGTGCATTCGCCTTGATTCGGGCCATGTCCACGCGGAATGACGAACCGACCCAGGCCAGCCGCCCCTTCGACGCGGGGCGCGACGGATTCGTCATGGGTGAAGGGGGCGCCGCGCTGATCCTCGAGGAGCGGAGCCGCGCGATCGCACGTGGCGCGCAGATCTACGGAGAGCTGATCGGCTTCGGCACCACCAACGATGCGCACCACATGACGGCACCATTGCCGGGGGGTGCGCAGGCGGCGCGAGCGATGCAGCAGGCGCTCTCCCGCGCCGATGTCGCGGCGGCTGATGTCGGCTACATCAACGCGCACGCCAGCGCCACGCCACTCAACGATCCCACGGAGGTCGATGCCATGCGCGCCGTCTTCGGTGATTCCCTCAGCGACATCTGGGTCAGCGGCACCAAGGGCTATCACGGTCATGCCCTCGGCGCGAGCGGGGCGATCGAGGCGGTCATCTGCATGCTCTCCCTGAAGGATGGGTGGCTGCCACCCACCGTCAATCTGGAAACCCCCGACGCCGCCTGTGTCGTCCGGCACGTGCCGACCGGCGGTGTGAGCGCGACGCCGCCGGTGGTGATGTCCAACTCGTTCGGATTCGGCGGGATCAACGCGTCACTCGTGTTTCGTACGCCTGAGTAGACGCGTAGCTTGGAGGCTATCAGTCCACCTTCAGGAGTCCAGCTGACATGAAGCCAGCCCGTGAGTTTGTCGCCGAATTCCTCGGCACGTTCGTTCTGACGTTCATTGGCGGTGCTGCCATCATGCAGACGCGCAATGCCGATGCCGGCGCTGGGCTGGTCGAAGTGGCGCTCGCGCATGGCCTGGCGTTGTTCGTCATGGTGAGTGCGCTGATGAAGATCAGCGGCAACTTCAATCCCGCTGTGTCACTCGGTCTGCTGGTCACCGGCCGCATCTCGCCAGCACAGGCCGGCACCTTCATCGCCGGCCAGTTCACTGGCGCCATTGCCGCCGCGCTGTCGCTCAAGGCCCTCTTCCCGGCGGCACTCTGGGAGAGTGCGCGCGGCACGCGTCAGTTGGTGTCGCTCGATGTCTCCACCGGGCAGGCGTTCGCGCTCGAAGCAATCGCGACGGGGATTCTGATGACGGCCGTGATGGGCACCGCCGTCGACGGCAAGGGACCGAAGATCGGCGGGCTCGCGATTGGCCTGTCGGTGACGCTGGGCATCCTCGCCATCGGTCCGCTCACCGGCGGCAGCATGAATCCCGCGCGGACGATCGGCCCGATGGTGGCGTCGGGTGTGTACGAAGGGTTGGCGCTCTATCTCGCCGCGCCGATCGTTGGTGCGGTGGTCGCGGCGCTGATCTATCGGCACCTGATGCTCGACGCCGAGTGATGCGACTCACCGTGCAATCCGGACCAGGCGGCCGGGCACGATGATGCCGTGTGGTGCGGTCCTCAGGCAGGCGTGCAGCGGGGCGGTCTCGACCTGAGACCGCCCCGCTGCGTTCCAACAACGCCGCAATGGCTACGGTCGATCGACTGTGAACTCATCCGATTGCAGATCGTAGCGCTGCGTCGCGGAAATCGCCTGATACCGGACGCGTATCACCACGGCGCGCGCCTCAGCACCGGCGACGCCGCGAAACATCGGCGCATCGCCAGTCACGGAGATTTCGCCCATCGCACGCGCACCGAGTTCCTGCACCGCCGCCGTACAGGCGACGCGCCGCGGCGGCGTGATGAGTGTCCACGTCCGCGAGGAGGGCAGCCGCGCGTCGATCTCTGCGGTGCACGGACTGATCGTGAGCTGATCACCGACTACGCTGCGCACCGTCGCCCTCGCGGTGAACAGGTTCGCGCCGACATCCGACGGGTTGACTCCAAACAGTGTCGGAACCGCCTCGACGCCAATAATCCGGGCCTCGACGGGTACGTCGGCGGCCTCGGGCGACGTTGCCGAACTGCATGCCGCGAGGGGAAGAAGTGCGGAGAGAACGAACTGTCGAATGGCAGACATCATTTTCCGTCGGGGTTGGTGAAAGGGCTTCAGGTGCGAATTGGTGCGAACCGAGTGCCATAAGTGCATGATCAACCGGCCCTGGCTGGCGCGTCAGGGTCGCGTGATGGTGTACTCGTCGGAATTCACAAAGAATTCCTCGGTTCCTGATCGGACGAGGAATTTCGCGCGGATCACGACTGCCCGAGCAGCAGTTCCGGCCACTACGCGGAACTCGTCCGAAGAGCCGCTCGCGCCCAGTTCAGTTGTCGCCCCTGAAGCGAGCGGCGTTTCCGGAATTGGACAGAGACCCACACGTGCGAAGCCGACGTTGGTCCACACCTCTGCGGACGGGAGTCGAATCTCGATGTGGCTCGAGCACGGAATGATCGAGACGGATTCGCTCGCCGCATTGCGCACCAGAACCTGAGCGTGCAGGGAAGGTCCACTGCTGGCCCAGAGGAAAACATCAGCAACGGAAGTGATGGTGGCTGTCACGCGTGTCTCGCCCGATACTACTCTCGGTGCGGTCGACGTGTCATCGCCACAGCCTGCAAGGAGGATCGCACCAAGGACCAGGAGGCGCTGCGTCGGAAGCATGAATTTCGACATGAGAGTCTGCGCGGAAGGTGTGTGACAGTAGGCCGGTGAACGACGCAGCAACGCACCAGTGTTGCCGTCTCGAAGGGATACCGTTGTCACTGCCGCTCGGTCACCAACGCCACCTGAATTTCGTTGCACCAGAAAGGACTTTCGTTGCACAAGCAATGCGGGGCGATCTCGAGTGAGACCGCCCCGCACTGCCCGCATCGACTTTGCCCGGCGTGCTACTGCAGCTGCCAGGTGACTTCGGTGGACTGCAGCGTGTAGGATGCGCTGGCGCCCGAGAGCGTATGCCGAGCGCGGAGCACGACTGACGTACCGGCAGCACCGGCCACGGCCCGGATCTTCGCCGGATCGGCAACCGCAGTGAAGTTCGCCGACGCGCCCGGCGACAGCAGAATGGCCTGTGCGCTGCACGCACTGAACGTGGACTTCACATCCGTCCAGTTCGTGCCCGAAGGGGTTCGGGCTTCGATGAACTGCGTGCACACCCCGCCGCTCACCACCTCGGCCAGCGTGCTGGTGACCGACACCGTCATCGACACAATGGCATCGTTGAGCGTGGCCGTCGGCGCAACCGCAACCGCCGAAAGCCGTGTCTCGATCGGCGAAACCGGCGTCGGAGCGGTGGTATCATCCGCCCCGCAGCCGACGAGCAGCAGCGACGCGGAAAGCAGTGCAATACCTGAAATCTTCATCATCGAGTGTCTCCTCTTGTAGTTCATGTCCGAAGCCGGAGTGGCAGCCCGCAACGAGGGCGCAGCAACTGGGTTGCATCGGCCTCGGGAGTCAGATGTGCATACCGCGTGCCGCACGGTCCGGTCACAACGTTCCTAGGCCCGACGGCTCACGAATGTCATACGAGCTCGGCCTTACGATATGCTGGGCCTGTTCAGGCGCCGGCAGCCCCGGCGCCGAACTTGACGTTGTACCGATCGATGCTCTCCCCGATGATCCGGCGCGCCTCCTCGGCATCGAACCAGCCGAGAATCTCCACCCGCTTGCCCTCGAGATCCTTGTAGATCTTGAAAAAGTGCTCGACTTCGCGCAGAAAGTGGCTCGGCAGGTCGCCCAGGTCGTGCACCTCGTCATGGATCGGGTCGTGCATCGGCACCGCCAGCACCTTGTCGTCAGGCTCGCCTTTGTCGAGCATCTTCAGCACGCCAACCGGGCGGGCATCGATCTGGCACCCCGGAAAGGTCGGCTCGTTGATCCGGACCATGATGTCGAGCGGGTCGTTGTCCTCGTGGAGCGAGCGGGGAATGAACCCGTAATCGCCCGGATAGTGCACCGCGGAATAGAGGACGCGGTCCAGTTTGAACAGTCCCGTCTGCTTGTCGAGCTCGTACTTGTTGCGGCTCTTCGCCGGAATCTCGATCACCGCGGTGACGTGCTCCGGAGGATTGTCGCCGGGTGGAAGGTCGTGCCAGGGATTGAACATGTACGCTGATGATCGAGTGGGCTGCCGCCGGCGAGTCCGCCGACGGAGTACAGAATAGCAGACGACCGACGGGCGGAGCTGGTCAGCGCGACCCGTTGAGGACTCGCGCCGCCGTCGTGGCGAAATACGTGAGGATGATGTCCGCTCCAGCCCGCCGGATCGCGATCAGACTCTCGAGCATCGCCCGTTCGAGGTCCAGCCAGCCACGTTCCGACGCCGCATGCAGCATGGCGTACTCCCCGCTCACCTGATACGCGGCAACCGGCATCCCCGTCACGTCCTTCACGCGGCGGATGATGTCCAGGTAGGCGCCGGCCGGCTTCACCATGATGATGTCCGCCCCTTCCGCGATGTCCTGCGCAACCTCGCGCAACGCCTCGTCGGAGTTGGCGGGGTCCATCTGATAGGCCCGCCGGTCTCCGAATGCCGGGGTGCTTTCGGCCGCCTCGCGGAACGGACCGTAGAACGCGCTCGAGTACTTGGCGGCATACGACATGATCGGGATGTGCGCATGGCCGACCGCGTCCAGCGCCGCGCGGATCGCGCCCACCCGACCATCCATCATGTCGCTCGGCGCAATGATGTCCGCGCCCGCATCGGCGTGCATCACCGCCTCTCGCGCGAGCAGTTCGATCGTTGCGTCGTTGTCGACCTGTTCGCCCTTCAACACACCGCAGTGACCGTGATCCGTGTACTCGCACATGCAGACATCCGTGATCACCAGCAATGACGGCAGCGCCGCCTTGATCGCGCGGACGGCTTCGGCAACGGGTCCGTGACGATCAGCCGCCCCCGAACCCACCGCGTCCTTTTCGGCCGGAATGCCGAACAGAATGACGCCGCCCACGCCCGCCGCGGCGGCCGCGGCGGCGTCGCGCACGCACTCGTCGACCGAGGTCTGCGCACAGCCCGGCATGGAGGAGATCGGGTGCCGGATTCCAGCGCCGGGGCGCACGAACAAGGGCAGGATGAACTGCGACGGATGCAGATGCGTCTCGCGCACGAGCGCCCGTATCGCCGGCGATTGCCGTAACCGTCGCAGACGCACGGCTGGAAAAGCAGCGCCACCGCCTGCCGAGGGCCGATCGGGGACGTTCGAATCGAAGGAAAGCACGCGGGGATTGCTGATGGACGTCATGCGTCGGGTTCCATCCGGAGAGACGAAACCGCCAGTGAGCGATACGGCGACCGGGTACGCATCAGCGCGACTCCTCGCGCGACGCGGCCATCACCGCGCGCGCGCCGACGAGGATCGCGGTCGCGCCCTGGTCGCGCAATTGTGCGGCCAGTGCGTGTGCACTGGCGACGATGTCCGGACCAACCACCGCCGACGCCCTCAGCATCGGCGTGCCATCCAAGCCGGCGACCAGACCGTACAACACGCGTCGGCCGCCGTCGGACTCCGTCATCAGCGCGCCGATCGGCACCTGACACCCACCATCGAGCGCCGCCAGCAGCGCACGCTCGCACGAGGTGGCATCCATCGTCGGTTGATGATTCAGCTTCGCGACGATCGTGGTCACCGCCGCATCGTCCTTCCGCACCTGAATGGCAATCGCCCCCTGTCCTGCCGCGGAGAGCCATTCCGGCGCACTGAGGTAGCTGCGGATGCGTGAGGAGAGACCGAGCCGGTTCAGCCCTGCTGCAGCGAGAATCGCGGCGTGGCAGAGGCCCTTGTCGAGCTTTGCGAGTCGCGTGCCGACGTTGCCGCGCAAATCCACGACGGTGCAGTCCGGCCGCAAGGCCATCAGCTGCGCGCGCCGTCGCAGGCTGGACGTGCCAATGACGGCACCATGCGGCAGCTCCTGCAGCAGCGATCCGGCGACGTCGGCGCGCACCACCAGTGCATCGCGCGAATCTTCGCGCGGCAGCTGCGCCATCACCGCCAGGCCATCAGGATCGTCGGTGGGGAGATCCTTCAGCGAGTGCACGCACAGATCAGTCACGCCTTCGCGCAGGTCGCGCTCGAGTTCTTCCGTGAAGAGGCCTTTGCTGCCGATGGCCGTCAGCGCGACGTCCAGGCGCCGATCACCGATCGTGGTGTAGGTCACCAGCTGGCTTGCCACACCAATCGCCGCCAGTTCGGCCTGCACGGTATGCGCCTGCGCCAGCGCCAGCGCGGAGGACCGGGTTCCGATCTTCAGCGGACGGGATTCAGGGATCATGGAGGGGGTGTCAGGTGTTGGATTGCTCGGCGTCGGGCTCCGACCGCGCGTATCACCGCAGCCACCAGTCCGTCGACGGTCGAGGGCATCGCCTCTGCGGCCACGCGCAGCCCGGCGGCGTGCGCCGCCTGCGTCGTGATCGGTCCGATCGAAACGACATCAGCGATGGCGTGCGCCGGGGCCATCGCGGCCACCCACGCATCTACGGCGCTCCTCGCCGTCAGGGTGACGGCGTCGATGCGGCCAGACTGCAACGCCGTCTGCAGCCATGATACATCGTCGTGCGTTGCGAGGCTGTCGTAGACATCGATTCGATCAACCCGTGCACCGAGCGCGCGCAGGCCGTCGGACAAAACATCACGCGCACCTGCCGCGGCGGGATACAGGAGCCTGGCCCCGGTCAGATCACGCTGCGCCGCGAAGGCCGCGAGCAATGCCTCCGACACGAACCGTTCCGGCACCAGTTCCGGCTCGACCCCATGCTCGCGGATGGCGCTGGCGGTTGCCGCACCCACAGCCGCGATCCGCACCGGCGCCCAGTGTGCGGCCTGCAACCCGCACGCGTCGGTCGCGGCGAACAGCAGGGCCACACTGGTCGCGCTGGTGAAGATCACCCAGTCATATTCGGTCAGCGTAGCAGCCGCGACAGCAAGCGCCTCGGTATTGCACGGCACAATGCGAGTGGCGGCGTATGCGATCACCTCGGCACCGAGGGCCTGCAACGGCGCGACCAACTGCTCCGCACGATCGGCGGAACGCGTGACCACGATCGTTGCACCGCGCAGCGGCCGGTCGGGTCCGGCATCCTCGCCTGCCATCATCGCACCGCCCACCACCTCCGCCATCACCGACGGGGCGCCGAGTCGATCGCGTCACCGCGTCGAGCCATGGTCCGGGCGCGGACGACCAGCGACATCACGTAGCCGCCGACGATCAGCGCCGATGCGATGTAGGCGGCAAACATGTATCCGGCGTTGTCGGGCATCACTCGCCTCCTGCTTCGCGCGATTCGACACGATCGCGAAGTGCGGCATACTTCAACCGGCCCCGGAGCAACGCGACGAACAACAGCGCGAACGCCAGAAACGTGAGCGACAGCGTGAGCCCCATTTCCGGCGATAGCTTCGGCTTCTCCGGCGCCAGCACGATGGGCTGCGGATGCATCGTCCGGAACAATCGCACGCTCAGATGAATGAAGGGCACCAGCAGCGCCGCCAGGATGCCAAGCACGGACGAGTACCGTGCCCGCTGCTGCCGGTCTTCGATCGCACCCCGGAGCACGGTGTAGCCCAGCAGGATGAACCAGAGGAACAGGGTGCTCGTCAACCGCGCATCCCAGGTCCACCAGGTGCCCCAGATCGGCTTGCCCCAGAGCGGGCCCGTCACCAGCACGATGCTGAGAAACACCAACGCGATCTCGGCCGAGCTTTCGGCCAGGCGATCCAGCCGCTCGTCGCGCAACCAGAGGTACATCGCACCGCCCACCGCCACCAGCGGGCAGGCGAGGTACAACCCCACCACCGCCGACGGCACATGGATGTAGAAAATCTTCTGCGCCTCACCCTGCAGCGCTTCGGGCGGCGTGAACCAGATCGCGCGCGCAATCGCTGCCGCAACCGCGACCGCGGCCAGCGCCAGCAACCAGTCGAGGACCTGCGCCGCGCCACGAGCGGATCGCCCGGTTCCGGCAGTCGGCAGGGCGTGGGCGAGAGAATCTGACATGAGCTGCAAGGAAAGGGACAAGAGAGAATCGGCGCGCACATCGAATCGACCGCAAGAGCTGAAACCTATTCCCCCCGATCGGTCGGCAGCCGGAGGACCGCGTCAGTCCTCGATGGTGAACGGAAAGGCCAGCACACATGCCACCCCGAACATCAGGTCAAAGGCGACCAGCACCTGAATCCACGGCATGACCGTCTGGAGCTCTGCCCCCACCAGCAGCTTGGCCGACGCCTGCGCGGCCGGCACCACCACCGGAATGAAAAACGGGAGCGCCAGCATCGGCAGCAGCAGCTCGGCAAACCGGGTATGCACGGTCATCGAACTGAACAGCGTCCCGACCGTCACCAGCCCGACCGCCGCCAGCACCCCGATGCCGCCAAGGATCAGCAATCCGCTGCCGAACTCGAGATTGTAGAAAAGAACGACCGCCGGGATCGTGATCGCCAGCACCGACGAGACATAGACCAGATTGGCGAGCGCCTTCCCCAGAAATATCGCCTCACGCGGTACCGGGGCCAGCAGGAGCCCATCCATTGCCCTGGTCTGCAATTCCAGCCCGAACGTGCGATGCAAGCCGAGCATGCCGGCGAAGGCGAAGATGGTCCAGAGCACGCCCGGCGCCATGTCGATCGGCCGCACCGCCGTCGGGTCCCACACCATGTAGAAAATGCTCACGCCCAGCAGCGAGAACACCAGCGACGAAAAAAAGGCGCTCCTCGTCCGGTACTCGATGGCCAGGTCCTTTCGCGCGATCAGCCACGCCACCGCGAGCAGCCCAGGTGGCTGCAGCTCGCTCATGCGGCAGACTCGAGTGCGAGAAGCCGATAGTCTTCGGCGAACGCAACCGGGTCGAGCCCGGCCGCCGCCTCGTGGCGTCGGATCGTGCCCTCGAGCATGATGGCGGCGTGTGTCGCCAGCCCCAGGCCTTCTTGAACCGAGTGGGTGATGAGCGCCAGTGAAGCGCCATCGTCGCGCAACGCTCGCAACAGATCAGTCAACGCACGCGCACCCGAAATGTCCAGTCCGGTGTAAGGCTCATCCAGCAGGACCAGCGCCGGGCCATGGACGATCGCGCGCGCGATCGACACGCGCTGCTGCCAGCCGCGGCTCAGCGCCCGCACCGGCGTCAGCTCCCGTCCCTGAAGGCCCAGCCGTGCAATCGCGGCCCCCGTCGCAGCCGGCACGTCTGACACACCGTGCAGCTGCGCCGCGAACGCAATGTTCTCCCGGACCGTCAGCACGTCATACAGCATGCTCTGGTGACTGATCAGGCCGACTCGCCCACGTTCGGCCGTGGCGGCACTCGTCAGCGCTTTCCCGAGCAGGCGGACTTCACCGCTGGTCGGACGCAGCAGCCCCGCCAGCAGGCGGAGCAGGGTCGTCTTGCCAGCCCCGTTCGGGCCAAAGAGTGCCAGGCACTCGCCAGCGGCAATCGACAGATCGACACCGGCCACCGCCCGGCGCCGACCGAACCGACGCACCAGCGCCACCGTCTCGCACACGGCGACTGCTTTCTGGGCAGGGGCGTCGACCTCGGCAGCGCGCAACGATGACATCGCCCCAAGCTAACGCCCGCCGCCACTCTCGGTCGCGACGGTTGCCCGGCAGGGCGCCATACTGCAAACTGACCGCTCGCCGTCACGCCCCGCCTGAACCCCGCCAGACCCATGTCAGAGATCGACGCACTGCTGACCGAAAATCGCCGATTTCCTTCTCCTGCGGCCTTTCAGCGTGCGGCGACGGTCAGCGACACGTCACTGGCGCGCGAGGCGGCCGCCGACCCGGACGCCTACTGGGTCCGCATGGCGCGTGAACTGGAGTGGATCACCCCGTTCACCATCGGGCTCGAGTGGGACGCGCCGTTCGCGACCTGGTTCCGCGACGGACAGATCAACGTCAGCACGAACTGTCTCGATCGTCATGTGCGCACCGCCCGTCGCAACAAGGCCGCCATCATTTTCGAAGGCGAACCCGGCGACCAGCGAACGCTCACGTACTGGCAGCTCTACACCGAGGTCTGCAAGTTCGGCAACGTCCTGCGCAGCCTCGGAGTCCGCAAGGGTGATCGCGTCGCCATCTATCTGCCCATGATTCCCGAGGCGGCGATCGCGATGCTGGCCTGCGCGCGCATCGGCGCCATTCACAGTGTCGTGTTCGGTGGTTTCAGCCCCGACTCACTGCGCGACCGCATCAACGATTCGCAGTGTCGCGTGTTGATCACCGCCGATGGCGGCTTTCGGCGCGGTCAGGTGGTGCCGCTCAAGCGCAATGCCGACGCAGCCATGACAGATGCGCCGAGTATCGAGCACTGCGTCGTGGTGCAACGGAGGGCGGGTGGCATGGGTGATGAAAGTTTTGCGCAGATGCAGGAAGGCCGCGATTCGTGGTGGCATCGACTGATGCAGAAGGCGCCGCTCACCTGCGAACCTGCGGTCATGGATGCAGAAGATCCACTCTTCATTCTGTACACGTCCGGCACCACCGGAAAGCCGAAGGGTATCGTACACGGTACGGGCGGCTATCTCACCGGTGTCACGACGACGGCGAAGCAGGTCTTCGATCTCAAGGATGACGATGTGTTCTGGTGCACCGCCGATGTCGGTTGGGTCACTGGCCACTCCTACGTCGTGTACGGGCCACTGGCAAACGGCGCGACCTGCCTGCTCTACGAAGGCGCACCGGACTGGCCGGATCGCAATCGGATGTGGGAGATGTGCGAACGACACGGCGTGACGATCTTCTACACGGCACCGACGGCGATTCGCGCGTTCATGAAGTGGGGCGAGAAGCATCCGAATGCATCTGACCTCTCCCGCCTTCGGCTGCTCGGCACCGTCGGCGAACCGATCAATCCCGAAGCGTGGATGTGGTATCACCGGGTGATCGGCACGGAACGCTGCCCGATCGTCGACACCTGGTGGCAAACCGAGACTGGCGCCATCGTCATCGCTCCGCTGCCGGGTGTGACTGAAACAAAGCCAGGCAGCGCAACGCACTCGCTGCCCGGCTACAGCGTCGCACTCGTGGACAAGGCCGCCGACCCAATTCCCGTGGGTGGTGGCTTGCTGACGATCACACGCCCGTGGCCGAGCATGTTGCGCGGCATCTGGGGTGATCGCCAGCGGTATGTCGACACGTATTTCAGCAAATGGCCTGGCCGCCCCGATCTCTACTTCGCCGGCGACGGTGCCAAGCTCGACGAGGATGGCTACGGGTGGATTCTCGGTCGCGTGGACGATGTGCTGAATGTCGCCGGACATCGCATTGGCACGATGGAAGTGGAGAGCGCACTCGTCGGACATCCCTCGGTTGCCGAAGCGGCCGTCGTCGGCAAGGACCACGAGCTGAAGGGGCAGGCCATCGCTGCCTTCGTCACGCTGCGTGAAGGCTTCACGGCGTCGTCCGCACTGCGCGACGAACTTCGCGACTTCGTGGGAGAGAAAATCGGAGCCATCGCGAAGCCGGATGACATCCTGTTCAGCGCCGACCTCCCGAAAACCCGCTCGGGCAAGATCATGCGGCGCCTCCTGCGCGACATTGCCGAGGGGCGCGCCCTCGGTGACACCACCACCCTTGCGGACCCGAGCGTTGTCGCCGGACTCAAGGAGCAGTACGAGGCGCAGGAGTCGTGAGGTAGCTGGCATGCGACCCCCGCCACGCTTACCCTTCTGGGCATGAGCCTTCTTGGCCGTCTCTTCCCCGACACGCTGTTCCCCAGAAAGCTCAGCGATACCGCCGAGCGGCGCCTGCGTCTGGCGCAGGCCCGTGCGGAGGAAGCGGTACTCGAAACGCACGTGCGCAACGCGCTGTTGTATGTCGACACGCTGGCCGGTGAACTGCCGTTCGATCGCGCGATCGAGACGTACATCCGCATGCTTGGCATTCCTGAGCCCCTCGCCAGCACTGTGGCAACGCGTACCCTGGTGGTGCTCGGCGATGATGTCGTGCCGGAGCGCACCACGCCACTCGGCGATCAGATGCTTGGCGATGATGTCCTGCCGATCGTGCGTATCGCAGCCGGTGACGGCAACGCCCGCCGCCGCTGAAGTCCTGTCACCGCGGGCCGTGTGCTACCCGCGCTCACCTGCTGATCGCAGGCGTCGCGAGAATCGTTGCGAGACGCCTGCCAGTCCAGCGAGGGAAGTGGCGCTACTTTGCTGCGGGCACCGGGACCACGGCTGGAATCGGAAGATTCGGGGCGTTCGCTGAGTCGACTGCCGCCTTGATGTCGTCGTAGTTCGCGGCACCGCGCAGCATCTTGCCGTTGATGAAGAAAGTCGGCGTGCTGCCAACCTGCTTCGTCACGCCGAGGGCGTAGTTCGCCTTGATGCGTTCCGTGTGCGTGCCCGCATCCATGCAGGCATCCCACTTCTTCATGTCGAGGCCGAGCTTCTGCGCATAGGTGCTGATCACGCCGCGCGGATTACCGGTCGCCTGGCCATTCCATTCGAACTGGCCTTCGAAGATCCTGTCGTGCAGTTCCCAGAACTTCCCCTGATCATCGGCGCACGCGGCGGCCATTGAGGCAGGAATCGTGTTCTGATGGGCGTTGAGCAACGGGAAGTCATAGAACGTGTAGCGGACAAGCCCGGTCGCAACCAGGTTCTTGCGGACATCGGGCTCGGTGATCGCCGCAAAGCTTCCGCACGCCGGACACTCGAAATCGGCAAACTCCACGATCTCGACCTTGGCGTCCGGCGATCCGATCGTGTAGCCGCGGGCCCTTGCCGCCAGTGCCGAATCTGCCACATTCGCGAGCACGATCGGTGGGGCGGTTGGCGGCTGCTGGGTCTTCCAGATCATGAATCCGACGCCGGCGACGACGATCGCACCCAGCGCGGCAAGGAAACCGGTGTTGTTGGACTGCTTGCGTACTTTCGCACTCACGATGGATCGCCCTCAGCGGTGTCGGCCCCCGTTGTCGCGGGTCCGTCTGGTCTGCCGTCAATTGGAGAATTCGGGGTGTGCGGAACGGTGCCCCGCACGTCAGCCGCGTCGGCCGCGGCCCCCAAGGGTAGGTGTACCACCGCACGCCGCGCTAGTTCAGCGGGCGGATTCGCGGTCGTGATACATTTGGCAGGTGCCGCGTCCGCCCATCATTGCCACACCGTTCTTCACACAGGCGACCTCGGCGCACCGCCGTTTGCCTCTGAGCCGGTCTGTCCTGCCGTACGTTCCACCGGACGGCGACTACGTGCGGCTTCCCGTCGGCCCCGGCGCGCTGCACGCGCTCCGGTACGGGCATGGTGGGCCGGCCGTACTGCTCGTCCACGGCTTCACGACCAGCGCGCCGCTCTGGCAGCGTGTGGCGCCGACGTTGCTGGCCAATGGCTGCCAGGTGATCGTCCCCGACCTGCTTGGCTTCGGTGAGTCGGACCGACCGGTTGGTGGTCCGTACACCGTCTCGGCTCAAGCCCGGTACCTCGATCGCGCACTGGCGCTGCTCCGCGTGAGCCGGGTCATCGCCGTGGGGCAGGACCTTGGCTGCGTCGTCCTGCGGCGGCTGGCACAGATCCGTCCGGAGCGGATTGCCGGGATGGTGCTCTGTTCACCCACCCCGGCGGATCTCGCTGGTGGCCCCGAGATCGAGGCCGTGCGCGGCCAGACCGGGCCCGCCCTGCTCGAGATCTCCAGTCGTCCGCTGGGGGTAGTCGACCTGCTCGGGCCGGTGCTCCGTGGCGCGGTCAGCGAGCTCGAGACTATGCCCGACAAACTCGTGGCGCGCTTCTCAGCGCCGTATACGGGCAGTCAGGGGGCACGCCACCTCCTGGATCTCGCCCGCGCCGTGGCCGAAGAGGAGGACGCCATCCCTCTCCCCGCCAGCGATTTCACCGTGCTGCGCGTCACTGGGGAGGACGATCCGATGGTGGCACCAGCGTCGGCACCAGTCATTCGACTGCCTGGCGCCAGACGTTTGTTGCCTGTGGAACGGCCAGGCCCCCTCGCCGCGCTCATCATGGAGCGGGTTGAGACCACGCACGATTCGCCCGTCTCGCTGGAAGAACGAGGCGATGCCGACTAGTCTTCCAGCATTACAGATGCAACCAATGAGGTGAATTTGACGAAAAAGAATCGACAGCGTCGAGTAGTGACGCCGCCGACCCCGTTCGAGCAGGCGCGCGATGAGTTGTTCCAGCAGATCATGCGGTGTGAAGTCATTGGTGCGGCGCCCGATCATCAGGGTGAGTGGTTCACCGAGACGATGGCGTACTTCGCCGGGCGATACCCGGAGTTGAAACCGGCCGATGTGAACGACCTGCGCAAGCTGGGCGAGCGATTCATCCAGCCGCCCAAGGCCGCAGTGGTGACCGAAGATGCGCCAGCGGTCGAAGCGGAAACGGTCACGCCCGAAGCAGCAGCGATCGATGCGCTGGTCGGTGACGCAACCGGAATTGAGAACAGCAACGAATCAGCTGACGTGGAAGAAGCGGAAACGGTTCCCGCCTGACCCTGCGCTGCACGTTTCAAACAATTCGCCCTCCGCACTGCGTGTGCGGGGGGCGTTTCGTTTCCAGAACTCGGACCGATGGTTCACCAACGACGGAAGACCGCGGTGAACCGCACACCGATCTGACGACTGCACGCGAGCACGACGGTTTTCCGTGACACGTTCACCGCGGCGGCGGCATCGGCGGAAAGAGGGCGCGAGGTCGCCTCGCTGCCGGCGCAATCGGTGCGGGGTCGACGGGGTCGTCCCACTCTTCTGCGTCAGCCTCCGGATCAAATCGAGGATCGTGGGTCGCGACACTCGCTGCCGGCGGCACGCCGCCAGTCTCCGGATCAGACGCCGCCTGCGACTCGGGCTGGCGGCTCGCCGCCGCCGCCGCCGCCACCGCCTCGACGACCGCGAACATGTCGAATGGATCGTGCGATGCCGACCCTGGCATCGCTGACGGGTCGGCCAACACCACCGCCGGCGTCTGGAGCGGTGCCGGCAGCGACAGGAGAGTGCCCGCCGGCAGTATCGCCGTGACAGCCGCTGACGCTGCGCCGGGCAGGAGAGTGCCCGCCGGCAGTATCGCCGTGACAGCTGCTGTCACGGCACCGGGCAGGAGCGCCGACAGATCGCCGCTCTCCAATGCCGCACGCTGCACCTGTACGCGGTGTTCCGCGTACTCGATCTGCTCTTCCACTGTATCGAGCGACTGCGACAGGCGATCGAGAATCTCGAATGGCCGAAACCCAGGCACGCGCAACGTCGGTGTCCAGTCCACCACGTCGCGCATGACACCGACTGGCAATGCGCGACCTGGTTCCATGATCAGCAGCAGGTCGCGCGAATCAGCCGAGCGCGCCGAAAAGAGTCGAAGATTTCCGTCGCGACCGAGCAGCAGCGCTCGAATCAGCGTCCCCATCGCCGTGCTGTGAATCGTCCGATGAAGAATCCGGTGACGGATTCGTCGCAGTCCGCGCGCCGAGGGTGGAAGGAGCGTCGTCATGAACTCGACCAACGGGATCGAGTCGAAGAAGGCTGCGGCCGTCCGGGCGAGCACCTGCACCTCGCGGGCCGTGAGTTCCTGCACCTCCGACTGCGCCCGCCGCAGCTCCCGCGCGCGATTGGCGAGAGCGGTGGCGCGTGCCAGCGCATCGTTCCGGACAGGAGTGGTATCAGTGGCCATCATTCTGGGCTGGTACAGTGCCCCGGCGCGGGAATTTGCCGGACTCAACCATTCAGTCTCGGTCGCGGCCGGTGAATCTTGAACTTCGCCGGGTGGCAGCCGGCGTCGGTGGGAGTCAGCGACGTCGAGCCGGAGCCCTGCGCATCGTGACACCAACACGAACACCGCCTCCCAACCCCAATTCGACGCCGGGTACCCACCGACCGTCACTCGTTCCCTCGACCCCGACGGTCACGATCGCCACCACCCGCGCTTCCCGCGCGTCCTCGAAGCGGATGCCGACCCCGCCGCCGGCGTTGATGCCCCACCGCGACTGGCGAAACGGATCGCTCAGCCAGCGCGCCAGGACGTCCACTCGGCCGGTCGCGCGCCAGGTGGCGTCACGCCGCACACCGCCCGCGCCGACGTCGAGCGCCACGCGCACATTGTACTGCGCCGGCACCGCGACACCGAGCGCCAGTTGTGCTCCCACATCACGATCGATCAAGGCATCGGCACGAAGTGCGGTGCGCCAGCGCACCGTTGCCGGTGCGGACGTGGCGAATTGCGCCTGAAGGAACCGTGGCGCCGCTGCGAGACTGACGCTCAACGCGCACAGTCCGAGCGCGTGGCGAGGGGTCACCCGGCGGCATCGCGCGGCGGCGCGGGACGCGGTGCGGTCGCCGCAACGTCCTTCGGCCCACCGGTGCGATTGAACCAGAGCATCAGCGTGTAGTCGGTCGTCGCCACCAGGGCCAGCACGCCGCACGCGAGTGCGAGTCCGGCGACCAGTCGCGGCGCCTGCAGTGCAGCCAGCAAGGTGACGAATTGCAGCACCGTGACCCCCTTGCCAGGCCACCGCGCCTGAAACGTGATCTGCCGCAGCCAGCTGACGTTGCGCGCCACGAACCAGCCAATCACCGTCATCACGTCGCGCATCAGGAGCAGGCCGAGCTGCCATGGCGAGATCAACCCTTCCACGCTGACCGCGATGAACGCGACCAGCATGAAGACCCGGTCCGCAATCGGATCGATCAATGCGCCGATTTTCGTGGCGCTGTGCGAGACGCGCGCAATCACGCCGTCGAGGACATCGGATGCCATCGCCAGCATTACCACCGTCACCCGCCAGTCGGCATCACGGACGCCAAGAAAGACGCCCGCCATGGCGAGACGGGAGAGGGAAATCAGATTCGGAGGCGACAACACATCACTGCGTGGCATACTGACAAGAAAGCAAGTCTCGTGCGGAACGGCCAGCAGTTGCCACACCTGCACCGTCGCCATAGGCTGCCTGATACGTCTGCACACAACTTCCAGACGGCCTCGCCCCTCTCCGTTCCCACTTTGCGTCAGCTCGTCCCTACGCCGCAGGACTCCGTCCGTTGACCGTGGCGTTGCCGTTGGCGGCGCTGGCTGCGGCCGTCCTGATGCTGCTCTGGGATGTGGGTCTCGCGGGGCGGCTGGCGCGAGTCGCCGAAGCGCCGCGGGGCTGGGCGGCGCTGACGGCGATCACTGGCTTGCTGCTCATCCCTGCGGCGCTGATTCGTATCGTCGGCAGTTCGCTGCTCGATGGGCGAACCGTGGCCGCGCTCGGTTGGCTCTGGCCGCTGGTCTTGACACTGGCCACGGCACAGGCGATCACGACGCTGGCGAACGGCCTTGGACCACGCGCATTCGTGGTGCCGATCATGGCGTACGACGCGATCATCGCCACCGCCAGCTGGATCGAATATGCCGCCGGCAACGGCATCGCCCTGCCACTCTGGCTGCATGCAATTCCGCTGGCGACGGCCGGCGCCCTCGGATACCTCGCGGGCCCAGCGGCGCTCTGGTCGCCACTGGCCATCGCACCGCCGCTGCTGGCGCCCGCCTATCGCGCCCGGTGGGCGGTCAACGCAACCGTGCGCGGTCTGATTGCCCTCTATGCTGTCGTGGCAGTGGTCGCCTTCGCCAGCGAACTGCCGCAGGCCGTCCATGGCATCCAGAGTTTTTCGCGATGGACGCTGGCACCACTGCGCGAGCGACCGCCGGACACGCCGCTCCTGATCGGTCTCCAGATGTTGCCGGTGGTCCGGGGCATTCCCGCACCGCTCGCGCTTCGCTTTGACTCGGACCTCGCCGACAGCGCGGCCGTCGACGTGATCGCCGTGACGATTGCGCCGGGCGGAGCCACACCGCGCGCGCTCGATTCACTGTCACGTTCGCTCGAGAAGTATCGCGCCGACAGCACGCTGATCGTCGCGACGCTCGGCTGGGACCTGAAGGAAGCATTGCGGGTGCAGTTCGCACCGACCGCATGGGAACGCGATCGGATTCAGCTGGTCGATCAGGTGGTGCGTCGACTGCGCCCCGATGTCCTGGTGCCCATCGAAGACCCGAACGGCATCGGCGTGCAGATCGTTGGGCAGCGTGATCCCACGGAGTGGCAGCCGCTGATGACGCAGGCGGCACGGACCGCCCATATGCTGCGACCGCGAACGCGCGTCCTCGCGGCAATTGCGACATTCGATGATCGCGACAGTGTGCTGGTCAATTGGGCCAGCACACCGGCATCGGGCATGGACGGTATCGGCTATATCCTGCAGCCCGGGTTTCGCGGCGGCGTCAGCCTCGAGTCGCGGCTGCGGGCCGCAGATCGCTGGCGCGTGGTACGCGCTCGACAGAAGCTTCGCGCAGGTGATGAGTGGGTATTGCTCGCCGCTGGCTTCCCGTGGACCCAAGGTGAGCAGGCGCAGGATCGCGGAATCTGGGGCGTTCTGGCGTGGGCCAGCGCGCGGCCGACCATTGCCGGTGTCATCGTTGGCGACGCCGGAGACTATGACACCCGGCGTGGCCTGCGCGGGCCTGGCGGCCGTCTGCGGCCGGCGAGCGCGTCGCTGCGAAGGGCGATTCGCGCCATGAGCACCGAGTCGCGCTGACGCCTCAGTTCTTGGCGGTCCCGCGCACGACGGCTTCCACACGGCGATCAGGGTCGCACCAGCGCCGCACGACATCAAGCACATCGTCGGCGGTGACCGCACGCAGCTGCGGCACTTCAGCATCGAGCTCGGCCAGCCCGTCGCCGACACACCACGCGTCCACCATGTCGCCCAGCTGCGCGCTCGCGCTCTCCTGCCGCAGGGCGTGCATGCCAATCGCATAAGTGCGCGCGCGCTCGAGCTCGTCGGCGCCAACCGGCGCGTCACGCATCGCCGAAAACTCCGACAGCAGGCCCGCACGTGCTTCCAGCTCGCGCTCCGGCGCACAGGCGATGTAGGCCGACAGCATCCCCGCCTTGCGCAGTGTGGACGCACTGACGAACACGCTGTACGCCAGCGACTGGCGACTCCGCAGCGACTCGAAGAAGCGGCCACCAAGCCCACTGGCAATGCCGGTCATGAGCGCGGTGGCATAGCGGGACGGATCACGCCGCGACGGGCCGGGGAACAGCATCGCGACCGCCGTCTGCTGTTTATCCCGCGTCTCGATGATCTCGATCGGAGCGGCAGGAGGCGCTGGCGCCTCGAGCGTCTGGTGAACGGCCGGTTGCAACGAGACGAACGCCCCCGCCAGCAACTCGGCGAGCTCGGATGGCTCGGCATCACCAACGATCGCGAGGACCGACTCGCCAGCCAGGATGCTGGCCGCGTGCCACGCGCGTACCACCTCGGCGTCGATCGAGGCGACGCGTTCGGCGGTCCCGAGCGCATCAAGCGCATAGGGATGGCCCTCGAACAGTGCCCGCCGCGCGACCGACAGCGGATGCCGCACCATGTCATCCCGGCGCGCGCGCAGCTCAGCCAGCATCTGCCCACGTTCCGACTCGACCGACTCGACTGCAAATGACGGATGCTGCACCACGTCGGCAAGCAGCGCTGCGGCTGGCGCGGCGTCGGCGGCCGGTACACTGATCGACCACCCGACGAGCTCCTTGCTGGCGGCAACGGACACGCTGCCACCGAGTCGCTCGCCATCGTCCGCGATCTGCGCCGCCGTTCGTGTTGCAGTGCCCTTCAGCGACGTGCGCGCCATCAGTGCGGTCAGTCCCGATTGTGCCATGGGCTCATCGACCGCACCCCCCTGCACCCAACAGCCCATGTGCACGATTTTCGCACCGGGCTTGCGGCGCACCAGTACGGGAATTCCAGCGCTGGTACGGAAAACGTGGACCTGACCAACGCGGGATTCCGCCCTCACTGACGGCGGCGTGAACGCGGGTGACTGCCGCGTGTGCATTGTCAGCGACACGGGCTCCACCACGGCGGTGTTCCACGCCACCACCACGGCTGGACCGTCGTTGGCCAACGGCGTGGTGCCCATGGGCCGATAGCTGACGATGCCGACTGTGTCGTCACCGCACCATGTCGCGAGCACGCGCTGCACGTCAGTTGCAGCAACGTTGTCCATCGCACGCCACCAGTCGTCGCCGACGTCCGCGCCGCCAAGCGCTTCCCACGCCACCATCTCGCTGGCCTGCCCTTCCATCGATTCCTCCGAACGCAATTGCCGCGTCCGCAGGATGTGCTTCACGCGCTGCAACTCTTCCCCCGACGGCCCTGCGCGCTGCAACTCACGCACTTCGCGCCATGCGGTCGCACCCGCACGATCGATGGTCGCATCGACGCCCACCAGCCCCACCGCGAACACCCCGAGCTGGGTTGGCGTGTAATGGTAGGCGCTGACGCTCATTGCCAGGCCCGACTCGCGCACGGCGCGATACAGGCGCGACGCGCGACCGGTGGAGAGCACCGCCGCGGCCACATCCAGTGCTGGCGCGTCCGGGTGCAGAGGCCCCACCG
Source organism: uncultured Gemmatimonadaceae bacterium (assembly GCA_964392395.1). Taxonomy (GTDB): domain Bacteria; phylum Gemmatimonadota; class Gemmatimonadetes; order Gemmatimonadales; family Gemmatimonadaceae; genus JACMLX01. Next base: position 14,062 of record CAYMQV010000018.1, on the reverse strand, counting down.
TCCGCCACCCGAACGTGAGGTGCGCCTGCTGCACGTCGCCGCCCAGCGCGCGATACCTCGCGCCACGCCATCGCTCCTCCTCGGGGCCGTGGTTCGGCAGCGGATCACGTGCCGGCAAGGCGCCGTAGCGTGCACCCACCGCCGAGATGACGGCGTCCGCATCCACGTCGCCGACGACGGCTAGAATCGTGTTCGACGGAGTGTACCAGTTGCGATAGAATCCGCGCACCATGTCGCGCGTAAAGGTGCGCAGGCCCGCTTCACGTCCAATGCGCCAGCGGCGCATCCGATGCGAGTCGTGCAACACTTCGTAGAGCGTCTCGGCCGTCACGGCGCCCGGTGTGTCCTCCTTCCGCGCCGCTTCCTGGATGATCACCTCCAGCTCGCGCCGTAGCTCGTCGGCGTCGATCAGCGAGTTGGCAAAGGCATCAAACTGGATATCGAGCCCGCGATCCCACCGGTCACTGGGCAGCACGGTGATGTACGCGGTGGCGTCGTAGATCGTATGCGCATTCAGCCATCCGCCGACGTCCTTGGTGGCGGTGGCGATCTCACCCGGGCCGCGTGTTGGCGTGCCCTTGAAGTACATGTGCTCGAGCACGTGCGCGATGCCGATTTCCGAATCCGGCTCATCGAAGTACCCGGCCTTCACGTGCGTGACAATGGCAACCACCGGTGCCGCGCGGTCTTCCCGGACGAGGAGCGTGAAACCGTTCGGGAAGACGGTGCGGTGCGTCGGCAGGCTCAATGGATGATTTTCAGGACACCGGCGTCGGCACTGCCGCGCAGGAAGGCCTCGGCCGAGTCGGTCGGTACGCGGTGCCCGGTCTGCGCGTGCACACGCGCCGCCTCGCCGAGCATGAACTCATAGAGCGACTTGCCGCTTGCGCCCGCCTCGTTCATCTCTGTCACGATCGTGTCCCAGCTACCGACGTACATGTCACCGGTTCGTGTCATCACGCTGTGCTCGACCGCGGCATCCTTCTGATCGCGCATTTCGGCGAGCAGCGACCCGAAGAGTTCGAGCTGTCCCTTCGAGTCGGACACGTCGTCGCCTTCGCCGAGGACGCGCGCCTCGATTTCGGACAACATCTCGTCGATGCTGTCCGTCTCGGAGTTCAGCTCCTCGAGCTGGGCCTGCCAGGGGGCCAGATCTGTGTCGTCATCCTGCAGCCGATAGGCCGCTTTCTTCAGCTCGATCAGCCGCCAGATGCCCAGCTCATCCCAGTGGTCCTCGGGCGACGACTTCTCGAACTGATAGAGCGCGGCCTCGTACTCCTGCTTGTCATAGAGCAGATTCGCGAGGTAGATCCGTGCTTCGGTGTAATCGGGGTCGAGCTTCAACGCGCGACGCAGTGTCGAGATCGCGGCATCGTCCTCGCCCGAGCGATGCTGCGCGTAGCCCATGCAACTGACCGCCTCGGCCGATCCCGGCTCCTGCTGCACGGCGATATCGAAGAACTGCGCTGCATCGTCGACCAGGTTGTCGCGAAACAAGGCGCGGCCCACCTGCAGCATCAGCTCGACGTCGTCGTGATACCCGAGCTCGAGGATACGACGGAAGTTCTTGCGCGCATGATCGACCTGACCAAAACGCAGCAGCGTTTCGCCCATCCCGGCCAGGCCGTCCTCGTGCTCGGAGTCCAGCGTCAGCGCTTCTTCGAAGCTCCGACGCGCCCAGGCATACTCCTCGCGAGCCAGACGCGCGTATCCCTCGCCCACATGCAACTCGACCGAGGTCGGGTACAGGACGAGACCCTCACGCAGCACCACCAGCGCGTCGTCGAAGCGCCCCTCATTGTACAGCTGGTGGGCGCGTTCATCGTACTCTTCGGACGACAGGAATTGCGAGGCCATCGCGACAGTCCTCCGTGTAAAGCGTCAGCGGGGAAGATAGACCCCAGTACACACTGGGAGCCACCCCGCCGAACGGGTGATACACCGATCCGCAGCCTTTGGTCGCTCGAGCGTCAGCGCATCGTGCGTGCCCCTTCCACTGCCCATCATTTCCACCAATCGAACGCGCGGCATCGCTCGACCGTGCCCTGCTTCACACTACCGCGATAATGCGGCGCACGCCACTGCAATCTGCGCCGCCAGCGCGGCATTGGCTTCCAACAGTGCAAGATTGGTCGGCAGGGATGCGCCGTCCGTCGCCGCGAGTACTGCGCCAAGCAGATACGGTGTGAGTGCTGCACCGATGATCCCCGAGTTGACCGCATCGCGCACGGCCCCGTCGACCGCGGCGTCGACGACCGCCTGATCCAGCGCGGCATGCGCCGGTGGCGGCTGGACGACCAGGACCGCGCTCCGCTCGCCGAGGGCCCAGTGCGCACGCGCCAGCTGCGCGATCTGGTGTGGGGTATCGGCTCGCTGCGGCACTCGCAGCCCTGTACCGGTCGTAAAGAAGCCCGGTAATTCATCCGTTCCGTAACCGACGACAGGAACACCAAGTGTTTCCAGGCGCTCGAGCGTCGCCGGCAGATCGAGGATCGATTTGGCCCCCGCACACACCACGATCAGCGGCGTCCGGCTCAATGCATGGAGATCGGCTGATTCGTCGAACGGTGTCCCCCGATGCACACCGCCGATGCCGCCCGTCGCGAACACCGCGATGCGCGCGGCGTGCGCGAGGGTCAGTGACGCCGCGACGGTCGTGGCACCATCGGCACCATCCACCATGCACGCGGCCAGATCGCGCGCACTGACCTTGCGCACGCCAATGCGCGCAAGGAATCGCTGGAGCTCGTCGGGCAGCAGGCCAATCGTTGCGCGGCCGGCCGCAACGGCCGTCAACGCAGGAACACCACCAGTCCGTTCGACCGCATACATCATCCGATGCGCCGCATCGGCATTGTGCGGCACAGGCAGGCCCTGTGACAGCACCGATGTCTCGAGTGCGACCACCGGCACGCCGGCCTCCAGTGCCTCCGCGATATGTGGCAGAATGCGGAGCGGCACAGGCATGCGATCATGCACCTCGGAAAAACGGTGGAACTCCACAGCCCGACGACGCTATCGCGCGACGGCGCCGGCGTCGACCGCTTGCGGCCCGGTCTCGCGTTCACGCATCGAGACCGGCACCGCGACGAGCACCAGCCGCTCCGGGGCCGGCCCGACGTATCGCGTCGGCCAGCAGGTCGTCAGCGTCAGAAGCGGCGTCGCCGACTCAAAGATCACGCGGGCATCCTTGTCCACAACGCGACGTTGCGTGATGCGCCAGCGCACGCTGACGGCCGGGGTCTGCGTTTCGACGACATCACCTACACGCACATCATCGAGTCGGTGAAAGTGCCGATCCCGATGCGCCGAGACGACGGAATTCCCGTTCTGCCCCGGGAAGACGGTCCCTGGCATGTGTCCTGGGCCCGCCCACAGGTCCTTGTCGCTCAGGCCTTCCACCACCACCTCGTCGAGGCGGATCGACGGAATGATCACACGGACGACCGGCGCGCCTGATGCCACGCGCGTGAGGCCAAGGCTGGTGAGCACGCTGATGGTCGACGAGCGCATCACCCTGGTCCACTCTGCCCGCACGCGCTCGCGTGCCACCGCACCGCGCAGATACTGCACGCCGACAACCGTGACGATGATCAACCCGATCGCCAGAACGGCAAGACCGAAGACACGAGAGGCTCGGCGGTCTGGCCGCCCGCGCCCCTGCGCCTCGCGGATCCCGAGCGGGTTAGACCCGAGCGCGGAAGACCGTGACACAGCCAAGAGTGACGAGTCCAGCACCGAGCAGGAAGACTGATGGCAACGGCGTGCCGGTGTTCGGTGCACGCAATCCGGCGCGCATCGAATCAGGCGAGACCGGCTCCGGCACTCGACCGCGGTTCAGCGACGGCGCTTCTGCACCGCTCGGCATCTCCGGCGTGGCATTCCGCGCTCGCTCGGTGATCGAGACATCGGGGTCACCGACCGGCTTCGACCCGGGCGTACTCGACACGAACACGTTCGGATCAACGCCTGGAGTCGCCGTCTTTGCCGCAAAGACGCCTGGCACGCCGCCAGCCGCCGCCATCACACCCAGCAGACCGAGTGGGGCAAAGGCTTTCAGGTTGCGCAGGTCACCGCCCGAACCATCGGTCGGGCAGTCGCACCTTGGCGGCACCAATGTCGTCGGCGGCGGCGTCTGAGCCTGCGCTCCGACGACGACCGGCACGGCGAACAGCGCCACCGATGCGACCAGCATCATTCCATTTCTGATCATGCCGGACACTCCAACGATGAGGCAGGTGAATTGACGCTTCCATCGGAGCGCACCTCACATGCCAGCCAATCACTCGCCCGGGCGCGGCGGCGCGCCATCCGGGAGAAGGTCACAACTGACAGTGCAGGCGTCAGTTAGCGAACCTGTCCAGCAGACAGGCTAATCACTGCTGAGGTAACGCGCGACCCAATCAGTCGGTACTGGCACGAAAACTGTTGCGCACGCGCAACACTCCGAAGCAGACCGCCGTCACGGGGTGGTCACCGCCAACCGTGGCCAGGCGGTCACGATGGCGCGCCCCAGCTCAGCCATGGTCCGCTGCGGTTCAGAGTCGATCAGCCAGCGCTGGTCGACATTGTCACGGGTGAACACACAAGCCACCACGCGACTCTGCAGGTGAAAGATGGTGCACTCGGTACGAACCGCATCGGTGGCGCCGGTCTTGTGGGGCGCCCGGACGCCATCGACATACCGCTGCAACAGCTGGCTGTCGTCATTGTGATCGAGCATGTCCATCAGCACCGAGTCGGCCGCCGGCGAGACCGCCCTGCCTTCTGCCAGCAACGTGAACAGGCGCACCATCTCATTCGGCGTGCTGACACCAAGGCCGTACTTCGCTGAACTGTCCGGGGCGAGACTTGCCAGGCGCAGAAACACCTTCGAATGCACCTTGGTCCGTGGGAGTGACCGCTTGTCCATCGCGTCCCACACGCGCCGGATCTCGACCCGCGAGAGGAGCAGGTTGGTGGCCGTGTTGTCACTGATCGTCAGCATCAGCCACGCCGCATCGCGAATGGTGATCTCGGCGCCATCGTGCAGAAACTGCAGCAGGCCGGCGCCAGGCACTTTCTCGATACGCAGCACGGTGATGCGATCATCGAGCGACAGCTGTCCGAGGGCCACCTGCTCCATCAGCGCGATGGCGATCGGCACCTTGATCAGGCTCGCGGTGGGGAACGGTTCGTCGCCGCGCCGCGAGAGCCGCTCGCCGGTCTCGAGGTTGAAGATGCTGTAGCCCACGACGCCGTGATGGGCGTCACTCAGTGAATCCAGTCGGCGATGCAACGCGGCCGTGTCGGTCCTGGCATACGTGACTGGCCTTGGTGTGCGCGGCGACTGCGCGGTCAACACGGTGGCCGGAAGCAGGAGCGGGGCGATGCTGGCAAGTCGCCACCACCGCCCCGCCCGTGCACGCTCACCAGCAATCACTCGGCGACGTCCGCGAAATCGTCGGACTTTTTCGTGGCGACGAGTTCACGTTCGGTCGAGGTCGGATCGTACATCGCCAGAATCTTGATGTGCTCGCCCGGATAGCAATCGAATTCCTTGCCAGTCCCCTTGTAGACCTTGATCTCGTGGCCGTCCTCGAAGCGGAGCAGCGCGAGAGGATACGAGTCGTTCATGTACTGCTTGCGGATGCGCTTCGGGGCTGTTGACATCGCTGGACGTTCCTCTGGGTGCTGTACTGTCGGCGGAGACGCGGAGTGCGTCAGGTGACCACGGGGCGATTGGCAGCGAACGCTTCCCACGCCCGGGTTGCGAGGATGTGATCGAGGGTTGCCACGGCAGCCTCGAGTTCCTCATCGGTCGTGTAGAAGTGCGGCGCCACCCGGATCCCCGCTCCCGGACGGTAATCAATCACAATGTCACGCGAGAGCAGGGCCTGCGCCACGGCTGGCCCCTGCGGAACGTCAAACGCCACCGTGCCGCCGCGCCGATCGGCATCCCGCGAGGCGTGGACCGGGAATCCCCGCTCGTCGGCAAGAGCGATCAGCCGACTCGTCTGGCGCTGGCTCTTGGCCCGGATGGCGGCCATGCCCGCCTCGGCGATGATCCCGGGCCCATCCATCGCCGCGTAGAGGGCTGGCACAGTCGGCGTCCCGCCGAGCCAACGCCAGGCCCCGGCAGCCGGCTCGAGCGTCGGTTCGAAGGCAAACGGGCGCTGATGCGCCTGCCAGCCGGTCAAGGCGGGCCTGAGCGCCGCCGACTGCTCCGGCGACACCCAGAGAAAACAGCCACCAGGGCCGCCGCAGAGCCACTTCAGGACGCCGCCCATGTAGAAGTCGACGCCCAGCGCCTGGACATCCACCGGAATCACGCCCACCGCGTGGTAGGCGTCCAACGCGACGACCGCACCGACCGCGTGCGCCTTCGCGATGATCGGCGCGACATCCATGATGTACGCCGACTTGAAGAGCACATGGCTGATCGCCACCAGCTTCGTGCGCGGTGTGATCGCATCGACCACGCGCTGCGCGTCGATGCTCATGTTGTCGTCCGTCGGCACCACGCTGATGCGCGCACCGAGTTTCGGCGCCAGCTCGTCCGTGACGTACCGCACACTCGGAAAATCGAGGGCGGTCATCACGATCTCGTCGCGGTCGGGGGTGAAGTCCAGCGCTGAGAGAATCATCGCCTGTGCCTGGCTGACCGTCGGCACCATCGAGACGGATCCGGCGGGCGCGCCCATCAAGGGCGCGACGATGTTGCCGACTTCGATCGGGATCTGCCACCAGCGCGCCGCCCACGCCTTGACGCCGAGGGTGTTCCACGATTCGGCATACTCCGCCAGGCGGTCGGCGGTACTGGCCGGCATGGCGCCGAGTGAGTTGCTGACGAGATAGGTGCTCGTCGACAGGATCGGGAAGCGATCGCGAAAGCGCAGCAGCGGGTCGTGCGAATCGGACGTCATTCGACGGGGGCGGTCATTGGTGTCAGGGTGCGGCGTGCGATCACGAAGATCAACGACGCCACGGCCAGCGTGGCTCCCAGCACCGTCCATTCCTGCAGGGTGATGGACGTGAGCAGCCAGGCGATCAGGGCCACCGTCACCACCGGAATGGTCGGGCCGCCGGGCACGGCGAAGGGCACCGCGCCTTCCTGCCGCACCCCGCGACGGCGCAGCATCACCGTGGCGACGGCGCAGGCGGCGTAGAGCAGCAAGGCGGCCAGATTCGAGATGACCGCCAGCTGCTCGAACGAATTGAAGATCGCCAGCAGACAGACGAAGGTCGTCTGGACGATGATCGCGACGTGCGGCGTCCGATAGGTGGGATGGATGCCACCCATGATCGGCGGCAGCAACCCGTCCTGCGCGAACTTCCAGAGCGCGCGAGGCACGGCCAGCGTCATGCCGCTGACGTAGCCGAACATGGAGATGGTCGCACCCACCAGCAGCAGCAGTCGGCCCGGACTGCCCATGAACTGTTCGGCAGCCAACGCCAGCGGCGCGACCTTGACGAGGGCCAGCTGCGGGCCCAGAACGCCTTGCGCGACGAGATGCACGCTGATGTACAACAGCGTCACACCGATCATCGCAATCGCGAGCGCGCGTGGCACCGTGCGCGCCGGATTCTGCACTTCACCGCTGGGGACGAGCGCACTTTCACAGCCGCTGAAGGCAAAGAACAGCACGATCGCCGCTCGAGCGAGACTCGAGCTGGACGGCATGTGCTCGACCACCAGGTTCGCGGGTTGGATGAAGAACGCCCCGATGCCGACGAACAGCAGGAGTGGCAGCAGCTTCACGATGCTCACCACCATGATCAACCGCGTACCCTGCTTCACACCGCGCACGTTGATGAGCGCCAGACCGACAAACGTGGCGACCAGGATCGGGTTGCGAAGCGTGGGCATCCCCACCATCGTCCCCAGCGCCTCACCGAACGCCGACGCGACGCCGGCGACGGCAGTGGTCCCCAGCATCCAGAGCAGGACGCCGGCGAGGAAGCCGATGTACGGTCCGAACACCGCTTCGACGTAGGCATACGGGCCGCCAGTCAACGGCACGCGACTTCCTGCCTCCGCAAAGCAAAGGACCACGCAGCCAATGACGACCGCACAGATCAGGTACACGAAGGGGGCAGCTGTTCCCGCATCGGCCGCCGCGCCTGCCGGGAGGCGAAAAATTCCACCGCCAACCGTCACATTGAAGATGCTGGCCGCGAGTCCGAAGACCCCGACGGCACGCACGAGACCAGGGCCGGATGAGGCAGATGCAAAGGTGTTCACGGTCGCAAGATCGTCTCGGGCAAGCCCTGCGAACAGGGGACAGCGGCGATACGTTCGGTCGTGACGGGAGGCGAGTGAGGCGCGTCGTTTCCATGTGGGAACTGGTCGAGCAGGCGTGGGTTTGCGCTGCGGATTCCTGGGCCAGATCATCCTTGACGCTGGCGCGGCAACCGCATCACCTCATTTATTCCGAGACGGCATGACGGCGGAACGACCACGAATCGGGCTGGTGTTGGGCGGCGGTGGCCTGAAGGGATTTGCACATATCGGCGTGCTCGAAGTGCTGCATGCCGCCGGTATCGCACCGGTGCTGTTGGCCGGATCGAGCATCGGCTCGTTGATCGCCAGCGCGTACGCCTTGGGTACGCCCGTGTCGCGGATGCGGGAACGGGCGATGACGCTGCGACGGAAGGACCTCTTCCGGGTCAATGCCAGCGGCTTTGCCCGCGGGTTGTTGAAGAGCCCGAGTTTTTACGCTGCGGAACCGCTGCAGGCGCTGATCGCCGGCGTGATTCCCGACCGCCGCTTTGACCAGCTGGCGCAGCCGCTGATGGTCAACACGGTGGATCTCGAGCGTGGCATGCAGGTCATGTGGGGCGCACCCGGATTTCGGAACGCCTCGATCCGCGAAGCGGTCTACGCATCCTGCGCGCTGCCAGGATTCTTCCCGCCGGGGATCATCTCTGGGCGGGTGTGCGTCGACGGCGGGACGGTGGACAACATGCCGGTCACGGCCTGTGCCGAAGGGCTGGATCTGCTGATCGCGGTGGACGTCGGCAACAGTGAAGTCGAACAGGCGACCGATGTGACGCAGGATGGGATCGCGTCGATCTTCATGCGATCGGCGACGTTGATGATGCGCACGCTTCAGCACGCACCGCTCTCGGGCTGGAACGGCAATCCACCGATGGTGCTGATCCGGCCGCACGTGAGCCGATATGGCTGGTTCAACTTCGACAAGATACCGACCCTGATCAGCGCCGGCGCACAGGCGGCCGAGGAGGCGCTGCATGCGATTCCGAAGGCGCTGGCGGCGGGACATGGGATCTTTCCGCGGCAGCGCGTCCGCATCGACGTCGTACCGGAAAAGTGCACCGGCTGCGGTCAGTGCATCGCGATGGCGCCGTACGCGATGGCGCGCGGTGAAGACGGGAAAGCAGTCCCGAAGCAGTCGGAATTCAACTGGAGCCCGGTGGACAGTGACTTCACGGTGCACTGCCCGACGGGAGCGATCGAGATGCGACGGAAGGACTTTCGCTAGCCGACGAGCGCCGCTTTCGCCAGACGTTCATAGGCGCCGACCGCCGATCGCAATTCCGCGATCTCGATGTACTCGTGATCGGTGTGCGCCACGTGAATGCTGCCAGGTCCGAACAGATAGGGCGTGCCCCAGTTGCTCAACTCAGGCACGTCAGTCGCGTAGGCAACCACGTCGGTCTCGAACCCTGCGACTGAGCCAAGCAGCACCGGCTGCACGATGGTCTCCACCTGCAGCTCCGCGCGATCGCCGAGCCACTGCCGCAGCAACACCACCGTCGCTTCGGCTGGCGTCACGACGCGGATCATGAGGCGGGCCGTCGCTTCCGGCGCAATCACATTGTCGGCCACACCACCCGACAACCCGCCGATGTTCACCGTCGACGCGCCAAGGATCGGATGTGTGGGCAATGGCAGCGTCTCGAGCTCGGTCAGCAGCCTGACGAGCTTCGAGGTGGCACTGATACCGAGTTCCGGGTAGGCTGAGTGGGCCGCCTTGCCGCGGGTGGTGATCGTGCAGCGGATCGCCCCCTTGGTGCCAATGGCCAGCTTCGACTCGGTCGGTTCGCCATTGATCAGGACGCGGCAGCTGTTCTTCACGGCATTCGCTGCACGTGCACCATCGTGCGGCGCTTCTTCACCAACGACCAGAAGTACCCCGACCGGCAGCCCCTGCTCGCGGAGCGCCGTGGCGGCGCAGATCATTGCGGCGGCGATCCCCTTCGCGTCGCAGGCGCCGCGGCCCAGGAGGCGTTCGCCGTCGATCTGTGGGGGCTGGTATGGCGGCACCGTGTCGAGATGGGTCGAGAAAACGAGCTCGACTGGTTTAGTGCCATACGCGAGGAGGTTGTCGCGTCCGGGCGTGACCGGAATCCGCCGCACGTTCCAGCCGAGTTCGGTCAGCATCTCCTCGGCTACCGTCATCACCCGGCCTTCATTCCCGGTGGTGGACTCTGTGGCCATCAATTGCATGGCAAGCGCCAGGACGTCGGGAGCGGAGGAGGTCGTCATCCCTGAAACGTATCCGACACGCTCCGATGAGCGGCCACCGGAGTTCAGGCGACAGTTCGCTATCTTCACGTCAGCCTGTCGAACCGGCCCGTGGGTCCGGGACCCGGCAGTGGCTCCATTCATCACTTCGCTCCCGCGCCTCGCGGGGGCCCCGGTTCCGGAGATCGTCGGACCATGTCCCATCCGAACTCCTTTGGTGCGCGCACGTCACTCGACGTCGGCGGCGCTTCCTATTCAATCTTCCGCCTCGACGCACTGCAGAGCGTTGCCGGCGCACGCGTCGATCGCCTGCCGGTCTCGTTGCGTGTGCTGCTGGAAAACCTGCTCCGCTGCGAAGATGGCGCGTTCGTCAAGAAGCGTGACATCGAGGCGCTGGCGGCGTGGGACGTGAAGGTCACGACCGAACGCGACATCAGCTTCATGCCGGCGCGGGTGCTGTTGCAGGACTTCACCGGTGTGCCGTGTGTGGTCGATCTGGCAGCCATGCGGGATGCCCTGAAGACCCTCGGCGGTGATCCCAGGCGCATCAACCCGCTGCAGCCGGTCGATCTCGTCATCGACCATTCGGTGCAGGTCGACGAATTCGGTACCGCCGACGCCTTCTTCAACAACGTCGCCCTCGAATTCGAACGCAACGCGGAACGGTACCAGTTTCTGCGATGGGGCCAGACGGCACTGAAGAACTTCCGCGCGGTGCCGCCGGGCACCGGCATCTGTCATCAGGTGAACCTCGAGTACCTCGGCCAGACGGTGTTCTCGCGCACCGATGACGATGGCAGCAAGCACGCGTATTTCGATTCCCTCGTCGGCACCGACAGCCACACCACCATGATCAATGGTCTCGGCGTGTTCGGCTGGGGTGTTGGTGGCATCGAAGCCGAAGCAGCGATGCTGGGGCAGCCGCTGTCGATGCTGATTCCTGACGTGATCGGCTTCAAGCTCACCGGCAAGCTTCCGATCGGCGCGACCGCCACTGACCTCGTGCTGACGGTCACCGAGATGCTGCGAAAGAAGAAGGTGGTCGGAAAGTTCGTCGAGTTCTACGGCGCGGGCCTGAGCAACCTGTCGCTGGCCGATCGCGCGACCATCGCCAACATGGCGCCGGAGTACGGCGCGACGATGGGCTTCTTCCCGGTCGACGCGGAGACGGTGCACTATCTCCGACTCAGCGGACGCAGCGAACACCAGATCGCACTGGTCGAGGCGTATTCGAAGGCACAGGGCACCTTTCGCACCGACACGTCGCCGGACCCGGAGTTCACCGACACCATCGCGCTCGACATGACGACGGTAGTGCCGAGTCTGGCGGGTCCGCGTCGTCCGCAGGATCGCATTCCGCTCACCGAGTCGAAGGCGAACTACCGCAGCAACCTCGCGGAGACGCTCAAGACGCTGGGCGCGCAGACGGCTCCGGCTCCAGCCACGACGGCAACGGCCGTGATGGAGAACGAAGGCGGCCACGTCGAGACAGCGCACGCTGGCGTGACCTGTCACTTCCGCGGCGAGACGTTCAAGCTCACCCATGGCGCGGTCGTGATCGCGGCGATCACCAGCTGCACCAACACCAGCAATCCGAGCGTGATGCTGGCCGCCGGGATGCTGGCGCGCAGCGCGGTGAAGGCCGGTCTGCGCACACAGCCGTGGGTGAAGACGTCGCTGGCACCGGGCTCGAAGGTCGTGACCGAGTACTTCGCCAAAAGCGGCGTCGACAAGTATCTCGACCAGCTCGGCTTTCAGACCGTGGGGTACGGCTGCACCACCTGCATTGGCAACAGCGGTCCGCTGCCCGAAGAGATCAGCGCCGCGATCGACAGTGGCAAGCTGGTGGTGACCGCGGTGTTGAGCGGCAACCGCAACTTCGAAGGGCGCGTCAATCCACAGACACGCTTCAACTATCTCGCCAGTCCGCCGCTGGTGGTCGCGTATGCGCTGGCCGGTCGCATGGACATCGACTTCGCGACCGAGCCGCTGGGCATTGGTGATCGTGGACCAGTGTACCTGAAGGACATCTGGCCATCGCTGCCGGAAGTCGAGAAGGAGGTGCTCGCCAGCGTGAAGCGCGAGCAGTTCGAGAAGGAATACAGTGCGGTCTTCGAAGGTGACCAGCAGTGGCGTGACCTCCCGACCCCTGTCGGCGAGACGTACACCTGGGACGAGAACAGCACCTACGTCGCGCTCCCGCCGTACTTCGCCGGCATGACGATGACACCGCCGGGCATCAAGCCGATCACCGGCGCGAAGGTCCTCGGCATGTTCGGTGACAGCATCACCACCGACCACATTTCGCCGGCCGGCAACATCGCGGCCTCGTCACCGGCTGGCGCGTATCTGCAGTCGCGCGGCGTGCCGAAGAAGGACTTCAACTCCTACGGTGCGCGGCGCGGCCATCACGAGGTGATGATGCGCGGCACCTTCGCGAACATCCGCCTCAAGAACGAGTTGGTGGGCGGCAAGGAAGGATGGTGGACCGCCACGGCCCCCGGAGCACAGCCGGAGACGATCTTCGATGTCGCGATGCGGCAGCAGGCAGCCGGAGTGCCGCTGATGATCATCGCCGGCAAGGAGTATGGCACCGGATCCAGCCGCGACTGGGCAGCGAAGGGCACGAGTCTGCTCGGTGTCCGCGGCGTGATTGCCGAGAGCTTCGAGCGGATCCATCGCAGCAACCTGGTCGGGATGGGGGTGTTGCCGATGGAATTCGTGAACGGCGAAAGCCGTCAGAGTCTGGGACTGTCCGGCTTCGAGACGATCGATATCGCCGGGGTCGACGACACGCTGCTGCCGCGGGCGATTCTGACCGCGACGGCGACGGCAACGGATGGGACGGTCAAGACGTTCACCGTCATGGCACGGATCGACACCCCCGAGGAGATTCAGTATTTCCGCAACGGTGGGATCCTGCCGTACGTGCTGCGGAACCTGGCCCGCGGCGTGTAGTAACCGTTCTGGCGACTTCGACTTTCACCTGCTTCAACACGAGTCTTTCGATATGCAGATCACACGCACGCTGACGGCGCTGACCGTCGCCGCCCTGCTGGTGGCGCCCGGCGCTACGAACGCGCAGGCCCCTGCTGCTGCCGTACCGGCGGGCCCCGAGGTGGGGCAGGCGGCTCCCGACTTCACGATCAACGTGATCGGCAAGGAAGGGACAGCGCGGCCGATGACGCTCGCCTCGCTCAAGGGGCAGACGGTCGTCCTCGCATTCTTCCCACGCGTACGCACCTCGGGCTGTACCACCCAGATGGAATCGTACCGCGACAAGTACGCGGAGCTGTTCCGCAGCGGTCGCAAGGTGACGCTGATTGCCATCAGCACCGACCCGAGTGACGCGCAGCAGGCCTGGGCGCGCGATGCCAACTTCCCGATGCTGTTCGGCAGTGATGTCGGAGGAGCGGTCGGTACGAAGTACGGCGCGTTCATGAGCGCCAACAACATCGACAGCCGGTACCTCTACGTGATTGACCCCGACGGAACGGTGTCGTACACGGCCAAGCCATTCAAACAGATGGTCGAGACGGCGTACACCGATCTGGGCGCCGCGGTCGCGAAGGCGACTGGCGGGCGCTGAGC
>CAYMQV010000017.1:1480-38322 GCA_964392395.1 uncultured Gemmatimonadaceae bacterium | reverse complement strand
TTCTCCTCCGAGAAGAAGCCGTCGGCGGCGGAGACGAGGAACCCGGCCTCTCGCGTGCGCGCCGTGTCGAGTTCCTGGTCGTGGATCTCGTTCAGGATGCCGTGGCTGGCCGTGAACCACACGCAGGCACCGTCGCCCACCAGTGTACCGATGGCGCTCTTGGCGCCTGACGTCCAGCGCGGTTCAATGCCGGGCCAGCCTGGCGCAAAGCTCGTCGAATCGCTCATGACCGGTGCACTTGGGTGGGCACGTTGAGGCGCGACGCTGCTTGGGTAACGGCGTGCTCCCCTGGGTTCAGAACATACTCCGCTGCTGCCAGGTGGTGCGGGTAGCTGGCGCCGACACGGGACATCCGGTCACCGATGGGCCTCGCAGATGGCGTCTCACCGCCGCGCGGCGTCAGCCCAAGTCAGCGCGCGTCGACGACTCGGGAATCTCTGCTGAATTCGGAGTGGACCCGTCCCAATGCCGCACAGGTTCCCGGGCTGACTACGGAAACGTCAGCCCCGTCGCCGACGCCGTCGGCGTGAGTGCCGATGTCGTCGAACCGCGACCGAATTGCCCGCTGCCGTTGCGCCCCCAGCAGAGCAGCGAGCGGCGCGAGAAGACGATCACGTTGTCTTCGCCCGTCACGGCGCCGAACGTCACGCCGCAGGTGAAGCCCGTGCCACCGATCATCTTGTTGAAGCGCGCCGACGCATTCGCCGCCGTGGGAGCCGTGCGCTGCACGGTGAGTCCATCCCCGATCTGGCCCTCGCCGTTCAACCCCCAGCACACCGAGACCGATTCGACCGTGATGCCGCAGGAGTGTGTGTCGCCCAGTGAGACTTGCGACAGCGCGAGCGGCGTCTGGACGATGACTGGCGTCGGACTTGGCGTGGTGCTGGCGCTCCCGAGCTGGCCCGCATTGTTGGCACCCCAGCAGCGTACCACTCCCGTCGCGCCGGTGGCGCAGGTGTGCGCGTCACCTCCGCCGGCCAGTGCGCCGAAGAGCTGGCTGCCCGACACGGCCACAGGTTGTGTACGGTCGATCGTGCTGCCATCACCAAGCTGTCCGTCTGCATTGTCGCCCCAGCACCAGGCAGCACCGGACAGGTCGAGCCCGCAGGTGTGGTTGCGACCAGCCGCCAGCGTCGCGAAGGTGCGACCGCCACCGACGGCAACCGCGCTGAGTGCGTTCGTCGTCGTGCCGTTGCCGAGTTGGCCATCGCTGTTTGCGCCCCAGCAGAACGCAGCGCCGTCGACGGCCAGTGCGCAGGTGTGCGCGCCGCCCGCCGTGACCAGCTGAAACGGCCCACCAGACGTGACGCGCGCCGGCACTGAGACTCGAGAAGCTCGTCGTTACCGCCGCCGGAAGGAGCGAAGGCGTGGTTGTTCCATTGCCGAGTTGCCCCGTCGCGTTTTCGCCCCAACAGAACGTGCCCAGGTCGGCAATGCCACAGGTGAATCCGTCGCCGGCACTCACGCGCTCGGTGCCGGGCAGCGGCGGACAATCGACGATCAGGTCCAGCGTGGTGGTGTCATTGGGCTGCACTGCGCTCGACCGCGTCGGCGGGATGGGGCAGCCTGATGGCAGCGTACTCACATCGAGCAATGCGGTGCCCGCCGGCAGCGACAGCAGATATGATCCGTTCGATGTCGTCAGCGTGGTGGCGCCCGTGGTTTCGTCGGTGACGCGCGCTCCCGCGAGAATGCCGCGGAACGGCGAGCGCACCACGCCGCGGATCACGCCGTCAGGAATGGGTGCTGGCGGTGGCGCCGGATTCGTCCAGCCCGAGAACCAGGGAATGGTGCCGGCCGTGACGATGGGCGGAACCGCGCCGACAAACACACCGCCGACGAAGAATCCGCCTGCCGGAGGTGTTGCAGCGGGCGCCAGCGCGAGCGCCGAACCAGTGATGGGCCGGAGGTCGGGCAGGAAGAGATCATTCTCGCTGACGAGCAACCCGTTGGCACCAGGCAGCACGGCGTTGTTGTCGGTGGCCGAACCGAGCAGCGCCGCTTCGGTGGTGTTGCAGGCGGCGGGGATCAGCCCCTGGCCAAGCGACGTCGCGCCACCGGTCAGCACATGGCGAAGTGACAGCGTGCCGCTGGTGAGCTGTGTGCAGGTCGCCGTG
Source organism: uncultured Gemmatimonadaceae bacterium (assembly GCA_964392395.1). Taxonomy (GTDB): domain Bacteria; phylum Gemmatimonadota; class Gemmatimonadetes; order Gemmatimonadales; family Gemmatimonadaceae; genus JACMLX01. The sequence continues at coordinate 36,205 of CAYMQV010000017.1, read as the reverse complement.
CCCTCGATGTCGAGCGCGATGTGCGGTGCGTAGAAGAACAGGTTGCGAATGCTGCCTGCCGTACCCCGCTCGAGCACCAGCGCCCGCGCCGTACTGTGCGTCGGGTTGGCCGGAACGGACTGCGCGATGAGCGTGATGTTGAACAGGGTCGGTTCCGATCGCGGCAATGCGTCGGCGGCCGAAGCGCTCGTGCTGGTGCCGTTCTGACCGACGATGCCAGCCGCGAAGCGCAGGATGTCCTGCTGCACGGCGATGTACTGCCCGCGCCCGCGCCATCCACCGGTCCAGCGCAACCCGGTGCCGTTCGCCGTCAGGAAGAGGTCGCGCACGTCGACCAATCCCCCGGTGATCAGCACGCCGTCGCCGCGCGTCCGATTGGCCTGCACGTCATGCACTTCAGTACCGCTCCCCACGCCTGCCAGGTGCAGCCCGCGCTCTGCGTACTCGATGCGCATGTAGCGAAGCATGCCGCTGTTGTCGGCATCATTACATCCACCAAAGCGCATACCGCCAGTTACCGGATCGGCGGATTCGAGGCAGTTACCGGTCGGGCTCCGCGTCGGCGAGGCGGGACTGGTCAACGTCCCGGCGTTGATGCGCGCATATCCCTGCATGATCAGGCCGCCCCAGCACCCCGGAAACTTCGCGGCGGCGGTGCAGGTGAGCTGAATCGGCTCGTTGAGTGTACCGCGGGCCTCGATGGCGCCGTCGCGCGAGACGATGATGTAGGCCCCGACCCTCGCTTCGACCCGTGTGCCCGCTTCGATGATCAGCGTGCCGAAAGCGGCGACATCGATCGGCCCGTCGAGTTGGATCGTCGCGCCCGCAGGCCAGACCTCGCGCCCTTCGATACGGGTCACGCGTCCGGCCTGGCCGACGTGGCGAACCATTCTGGCGGATGACGAGCCCTCGGACGCGGGCTCACTCGCCGCTCCTTCTGATTGCCGGACTGGAACAGCGAGCGTCAGCGCGCTGACGAGCGCGAGCAGGGGAGCGAGTGGCGATGCGGACATAGGGGCAATCTCGGTGACGGGATGAACTCCGTCACAGTGCCCTCCCTGCGTCACGACTGGCGTACCCGCGTTTCTCGATTGTGCCACGGAATGGTCATGGACAGTCGCTTCACTCGCCGCGCCGCCAGTTGTCGTCTGGGCTGAGTCGCCGTGAAATACCGTCGGCGACTCGCTCACGTTATCGTTGACTGGAGTCGCCAAGCAGGCTGACGATGTCCGCCGCGAATTGAGGCACAAGCGCCTCATCGAGCGAAATGCCTGATTCGCGCGCGGCGATTCTCATCGATAGCAGAGCGGCGGGATCACGTCCTTTGAACAGGTCGGCCGTGATTGCACGCACGTCAGTCATCAGCGGATGCGTCTCGTACTTCGCGCGCAGTGCTTCCGCAGCGATGAACTCGGGCTCGGTCATGGTGCTCCAGATCGTGAACAGGTCCAGTGCATGGCGATGTGCCGTGCGAGGATCTGTCGATTTTGGGCCGTCCCGTAGCGCGAACAGCTTCATGATCAGGTACGGGAATGCCTGCGGTAGGTTGACCATCTGACCCGATTGGTCTGCCGAGATGTCCAGCTCCATCGCGCCATCCTCGAGGAACACCGCCTCCGGCGTGAGTCGGCCGTGGAGACGGGCGTAGGTATTCGCGCGAATCCTCGGGCCGCTGATCTTGACGTTCTCCGCGAGTTCACCTTCGATCGGTGCAGCCATCAGGTCGAGGCGAACGGTGAGCGTGGCGTGATCGGTCTTGATCGCGCGGGTGAAGAGGAAGTGTTCAGTTTCTGCGACGTAGCCAAGGTCGTCGAGAACTGTACGGATCTGCTGGGTCTTCATCCCGTCGGAGATGATCGCGGCGCCAAGAAAGCAATCGATGTCTTCGGTGCTTCGGCTCACGGGTGCACGTCCACCCAGTATGCGCACACCGCTGTGCTGGATCCCTTCCACGCGAAGCACGAGTCCATATCCACCGACGATCATGAGGCGGATGCCGAACGGCTGGAGTCGTACCGCAAGCTCGCGTATCGAGTCCTTCAGCAGATCGGTCATCACGGTTCCGAGATGCTCGGCGCAATGAGTACCGCCCGGAGCTGCTCGGCGATCTGTCTTTCGCGTGGCCCCGCGCTCTGGAGCTCGAGATAGGTCTGCAACCTGGATGTTCTCACGAAGCCGTCGATCTGCTGGCGACCGTAAAACGGTGCTGCGTCAGGAGTTTCGATGAACTCGACATTCGGGAAGCGACTGCTGGGGTCGAGCGTGATGTCGGCCGTCAGGGCTGCGATGGAGTTCGTGTAGATGCGCGTGGTGGCATTGGTTGACGGCATGATGGTGTACCGGTCAGTTCCATCGACGGCGTACATGCTGTTCATCGACTCGGCATTGCGGTTCATCATCGCCGCCACGACATCGTCGAGTGTCAACTTCGCCTGAAGTCGCCGGCGCGGAATCGGGGCCTGATAGTTGGCGCTCAGATTGGCGAGGATCGCATCGGGTCGGAGCACTCGGATGTTGCCGTCTGTGGCGACGAGAAGGTCTTCGCGCAGACTGCTCAGCACCTTCGAGATCGTTGATGCCGTAATCCCGGCTGTGCTTGCGATATCGCGCTGGATCGCCGTTGCCGATGTAAACGATCCACGCGTGAGCAGGGCGCGCGGGACGAGCGAGCTGACGCCCCGATAGATGTTCTTGATCGGCGCACTGCTCGGGAACAGGTTCTTGTTGCCAGTGCGCATGACAAGCCATCGTTTCGGTACGACGATGCCGAAATTCCCGCTCAGGTCGACCGCGCTGATTCCTTGCGCCACGAGCTCCTCGATCTGCCGCGCGCGCAGGAACGGCGCGACGAGCATCGGTCGGGCGCGTCCAGACCCTGCTCCGGCCGCGTAGTCGGCAACTTGGCGGACCCCCGCGGCAATCTGCTTTGGGCTGCCCGCGGACTTGTACTCGACGACGAAGCGCTGAGTCTGGCCTGACCAGGTCAGCTCGATCTCGGCATCGGAACCCGAAGCTGACCATGAAAGTGCGGTCGCGGCAACGACGAACGGCGGTATCTCGATCGCGCGTAGTGCGGCTTCGAGTGTTTCGCCGCTGGTAGGTGGTGTCGGGGCGGGCATACCGGAGGCTATCGTGGCGGGCTTGATGTGAGATGTCTTAAAATATAGTAGTTTCCTGATCGAGAAAGTGCTAAAAATGAGAAACTATTCCCGAAAAGACTAAGTTTCTCACATAGGAGAGTTGCTCAGCCCGGTCGAGTTGAATTGTCGTGCCCGCGGGCCAGACCTCTCGCCCGGCGATGCGGGTCACGCGTCCGGCCTGGCCGACGTGAAGGACCGTACTGGCCGCTGCCGAGCCCTCGGCCGGGCTGTCTCGCCGCTCCCGCTGATTCCCGGATGGGGCCCGCGAGGATCAGCGTGCTGACGAGCGCGAGGAGGGGAGCGCGTGGCGATGCAGGCGTGGGCAATCTCGGTGACGGGAAGCACTCCGTCACAGTGCCCTCCGTGCGTCACGACTGGCGTACCCGTGCTTCTCGATTGTGCCGCGGAATGGTCATGGACACCCGCCGCACTCACCGAGCCACACGACAGCCTGGCCCAGCACGCCGCGCGCCGGCCCCTCAGGGAGACAAGCGGTGTGCAGCCATTGTTCCGAACGGTTCCGCGCCGGCGGTCGAATACCGGCGATGGCTGAACTCACCCGGCGACCGATCATCCTCCCGCCGCTCCGAGCCGCCACCCGGACAGCCGCACACGTTCGACCAGCAGCATGTGCGGCACAGTCAGCGCTGCCAATCCGACGAATAGGAACTGCGTCGCGCCTCGAGACGGAGCGCTGTGGTCGAGAAGCAACCAAACGGTGATTGTTGCAAGCAGGACAAGCAACATCGGCACCGCAGCAGCGCTGACCAGCAAGCCGAGTGACTTGCGGTTTGCGTAGTGATACGTCCGGATGACGTGGCGCACGCTATGCATGCCGCAGAAGTACGCGGCAAAGGCAACCAACGGTGGCGCGCACAGTGCCAGCATTACTACGGCGAGCAATTCCGCACCTGCCCTCCAACGTCGGCGTGATTCAACCGCAGCGGCGCCAACGCAACAGACAAGCCACGGCCATGCCAGCACCGATAGCGCAGCGGCCAGTGCAGTACCGCTCGACGGCCCGGCCAGAAAACCAAACAGTCGGGCCACGTCGACCTCGAAACGGAGACAGGGCAGCACGATGATCGCGCCGGCGTACAGAATGCGTGTGGGGGTCGGCACTCCCTCCTCCGGATCGCCGGCGAAGTGCGCGATCGACAGCAGCAGAAACCCGATCAGAAAGACGGCCGGCGAGATCGACCAGGCGCCAACGACCATCGCCGCAAGACCACCGTAGATGATCGCAGCCACCGACCACGCCCTCGCCGACCGAAGCCGATACACCTGGTGTGCAAAGATGGTATCAAGTGCACCATGCGGAACACCGAGCGCAATGATCAATCCGCTGATCAGCAACAGCTCGACGCCCACGCTGAGAGGCGGAAGCAACTGTGCACTTGCCGCGACGGCACCGGACAGACCACAGAACATCAGGCCCTGCAAGCGTAGGGCCTTGTTCATGCCATTTCCAATCGGTGGTTTGGCGGAGTCCTCATTCCACTCCAGATCTCACGAAGAAACTGACCAGTCGGCAGTGCGGCGATGACGGCTGCGTAGTCGGTGAGCGAACCTGTATCCGACAGAAAGCGGATTGCGCGCATTGGGTCGTTCATGCCGAAGATGTTCAGAAAGAGGCCGGCGGCACGTTCAGGGTGGTTCCGAACGACCCGCAGAAAGAGTCGGTCCATTCTGCGACGTATCATCGGATCCGCCGCGTGTCCCGTCACGGGCTCGTCTTTGCGGATATCGCTCGCTGTATCGCGTGCCCATCGCTGAATGCGCTGGAACGCGTATCCTGTGCTTGGGCGCGCCCCACCGTTCATGACGCCAGCGCGCACGTATCCGTCACCAGGCGACGGGACCAGTGCCTTCAATCCCATGGGCAGGGTGCCGTGCTCCATGCGCACGACGGAACGTGGAACACCTCGGCAAAATTTGTCCACTGCGGCAGACTGGTACGACGAAAGACTGGACGCCGACAGTGGTCGCGGACCGAACACCGTCGTCTCGATGAGCGCCCGGTGCCGCGCGGTCGGTAGTACATAGTGAAAGAGCACGCCGTCATCCTTGCACTCGGCGAAGTCCATCAAGGTCGCCACGCCATCGTCGAACGGATCTCCGTCGCACACGACTTCATGGCCGAGGAACGATTGCCACAGCGTTGCATCCCCTTCCCGTGGGGCCACTGCGGGGCGGGTGTCGATGATCTGTCGCCCCGACACGGTCCCGCGAGAGGTGTTGACGAACCAGCGATCGCCACGACGCTCCGGTTCCGCACGCACGTGCGTTCCGAGTTGGAGATCGACCGACGCAGATTGGTGGATCAGGCCCTCGGCGCGCTCGTAGAAGGACCCGGATTCCAGCATCTGGTAGGGTGCCGCTCCGCAGTCGAGGAGCGACGATCGCCCCGATGAGCTCACCCGCAGGCGTGTCCAGGACTTTGCCACCAGGTCATCGTGCCGATGTGGTGCGGTTCTCCAGAAGCACCAGGTTCGGTCCGAGACGTATGCCGGACGCACTTCGATGATGATGGTCCGGTGCGACCGTCGCGGAGATTTGGCCAGTCGCTCACCGAGGCTCAACCCGGCGCATCCACCTCCGAGTATGATGAGATCTGCATCAGCGCCCATCATACGATGTCCCGTTGCGCGTGAGAACCAGCTGACCGGCGAGCGAGCAGAGAGGTGAAGGCATCCGCAGCGCCGGCGGCGAACATCCCACCGCCGGCGACCATTGTCATGCGGGAACGAAGCGTTCTGCGTCCGACTTGCGTGCTGCAATCAGGTAGATCAGAACACCGAAACCAGCCTTTGCGACGATATCAGCAATCGTGTACCCGACCTGCACGGCAATCGTGGCGCTGCCGCCGGTCACGCCGAGCATCGGCAACACGAAGACCAAAGGATAGAAGCACCATGACACGATGGTCAGCGTGCGTGCCGACCGAATCAATCCCCGCGCCGATTCAGGCTGCGAGGCGATCGACGATTTCAGGCCGACGGCAAGATCGTACACGATGATCAGGAATGGGATCATCGACAGACTCCACCACAGCCAGCGAGTCGACGAGTCGGCTGAAATCTCTCCAGGATAGCCAAGGCCAACCATCACCGCGGCCAGGACGCCGAGCTTGACGGCCTTCTTCGCTGACTCCGACGGCGAAAGACGCATCACGAGAATCAGTTCGATGAGCAGCAGCGGCACGGTCAACAGCCAATCGACGTACCGATACGCGTCATTGAATTTTGTACCGGTCGCCGTGATCGCGCCGTTGGTGACGGTGTACGCGGCTTCCCAGCTGCCGAAGATGCGTACGTAGTGGTAAAGCGCTATTCCGGTGACGAGCGCCGTGACGGCGAGCGCCGTTCGGTACGCCGGCGCCACCTGGGACCGACTGAGGATGAAGAAGAGCGTTGCTGCGCCCATCACAGCAATGGTGAATGAGAATGCATTGTACACAAGGTCGAACTGTCCAACTGTGATCCCGACCATCTCGGTTCTCCGGTGTGAGTGGTACCTGACTGAGTACGAGGCACCACTGCGTGAGTCCAACAACATTTCGAAGTATGCGAGATTCGTATCCGTTCCAGCAATCGTGCGTGCGAAATGACGAACCCGCGTTCGATTCCTGACGACGTTCACCGGAAGGAATTGGACTCGACACTGCGCGTGCGGGGGGCGCGAGCTAGGACTGACGGAACCACGCATCCCGCTGAAGGCGATGGAGATTTCGTTTCGCGGGAATCGGCATCCTGACGCTCCGGCGACCGCCGTGGCGCGTCGCGTAGCGATTGCAGCGCAAGTCTGCACCGCGGCACGCGAGTCGCGCGTGACGGGTACTCGGCATGAGTTGCAGGCGTAGTAGCCCGATTTGCCATCGGGAGCGTACATCGAATCGGGACTCTCTTTCGTTGGAGCGGCCGATGAGCCTTCACGGCGCCGCGCGGTGCGCGCGCAGCGCCGGGATCGTTTTCACACCGTCGATGGTTTAGCCTTGGCGGATGTCTGCTGCATTTCGTGACGTCTCCGAATTGGTCCGCAGGCCTCTGAGAAGTGTGCCGTAAATGCGCTGACCAGAGTTGATGCATCTGAGTCGCGTCAGCGGAGCGCTGTCCGCACGATTGCATCGAAACGGTGGACGAGCCGCGCGCGGCGCCGACTGCGGAGTACGAGTGATGGGTGTCGACATCCGGTCTGCAAGCGCGCTGGCAGATTGCCTGAACTCCGATGCGCTCCTTCTCATCTCTGGGCGGGGCGCGATTGGCTCATCCGCCACATCGCACAGATGGATCGCACCGGAATTGTGAAATGAGCTCTGTTTCCGATGCGCGGCAATCCGGTCGCCGGGACCGGTTGGAATCGGTGTGAGACTCGACCGTCGGCGTCGCCCCTTGACGCATCTGTCGAACTGACGCGTGTGTACGGCGCGCAGGACAGGCACTTCGCGCGCTGAGCTGAAAAGAAAACGCCCCGTCCGAAACCGGCGGGGCGTTTTCTGTAAGTCTTTACTGATCAACGACTTCCCACAACTCCCGAGGAGGGACTCGAACCCCCGACCCGCTGATTAACAGTCAGCTGCTCTAACCAGCTGAGCTACTCGGGATCGCAACCGGCTTCACAGCCAACCCCCAAACTTAGCTGCCACAGCCCCCGGGTCAACCTGACACCGACTGCTCATGCGGCGCGCCTCCGCCGCGCACCGCCGGGAACGCTGATTTGGAACAGATCGTGCGCTCAAAATCCCTGCTCGACCGGACCATCGCATCAGACGATCCGCACGGGCACTCGTCACTGGCCCACGACCGGCCAGCGTCTGCAGCGCGGCGGAGCACCGCCACCCTGCATCACTCGTCACCCAGAGGACTGCCTGTGATGACACTTCGCTCCAAGCTCGTCGCCGCGCTGGTCGCCGTTGCCGCCGTCACTACCACTTCCGGCGCCCAGACCTTCGCATTCTCGAGTCCGGCAGCACCAGCCAGCACGACGTACGAGCTCCTGTCCTCGATTCACGTCAACTTCGCGATGCCGGTCAGCAGCGTCGATGCCGGCACTGGCAGTGGCACCGACTTCATCGCGGAGTCGATGCGGTCTGACAACTTCGGATCGGTGTCGCTGCACGAAAGTGATGCGAACAGCGATGCCGAGGAGAACTCGGCGTCGGAACGCGGATTCTTCAGTACCAACACCGGCCGCGCGTCGATCCTTGGTATCGTCGGGCTGGCCGGCGCTGGGTTCGTCGCTTTCGGCAGCGGGGACAACGGGACATCGACCCCGTCGGTCGACAACCTGTCGCTGCCCACAACCGCCGCCGCTGGCTTCGCAGCGCCAGCCACGTTCATCGTCAACCCCGAACCGGCGACTGTGGCGTTGCTGGCACTCGGACTCGGTACCATCGGCATCGTCGCCCGTCGTCGTCGCGCTCGCTGAGACGATCCGCACCGACTGACGCACGCAGGAAGGCGATCGCTCCGGCGGTCGCCTTTCTGCGTTGGGTGACACACCGTCTCGTACCACGCATACATACTTCGCGCATGCCCTCCACACGACCGCTCTGCCTCATCACCGGTGCCTCGAGCGGCATCGGTGCGGATCTCGCCATCTGCGCCGCCGCTGATGGTTTCGATCTGGTGCTCGTCGCTCGGCGACTGAACGCGCTGGCGACTGTCGCACAGCGATGTGAACGAATGCACGACGCGAAGGTGACGATCATTCGGTCGGATCTCGGTGACCCGACTGCACCGCGTGTGCTGGCAGCTGAATTGCGCGTGCGAAAGCTCGAGGTCCACACGCTCGTCAACAACGCTGGTCTTGGTGCGAGCGGCAGCGTGGCATCGATTCCGCTCGAGACGCAACTCAACCTGATTCAGGTGAACATCACCGCGCTTACCGAGATCACTCGTCGACTGCTGCCGGCCATGCAGGAACGTGGTTCGGGCGCAGTCCTGAATGTCGCCAGCACGGCAGCCTTTCTCCCGGGCCCAGGCATGGCGGTCTACTATGCCAGCAAGGCGTACGTGCTGTCGTTCACCGAAGCGCTGGCGGAAGAACTTCGCGGCACAGGAATCAACGTCAGTGCGCTCTGCCCCGGTCCGACCGCCACCGAGTTCGGCGCCGTGGCGGGAATGAGCGACGCGAAACTGTTCAAGCAGAAGGGACTCATGATGTCATCAGCGGCGGTGGCACGCGCCGGATGGGAAGGGCTGCTGAGCGGGGAACGCGTCATCGTCCCGGGCGTCACGAACAAGCTGCTCACGCAGTCGCTGCGCCTCAGTCCTCGCCGCCTGGTGGCGAGGATTTCGGCGTACCTGAACGCTTCCGCGGCGTCTTGACGCGCACGCCATCCACGTAACCCGGCAGCACCGTCCGCAGCCAGCGCCCGGTGTGCGAGGTGTCGTGCGCGGCCACCTGTTCCGGTGTGCCGACCGTCACCACCTGTCCGCCGCCCACACCGCCCTCGGGCCCCATGTCGATCACCCAGTCGGCGAGCTTGATCACATCGAGGTTGTGCTCGATCACGATCAGTGTGTGCCCCTGATCCACCAGGCGCTGCAACACCTTCGACAACTTGCGGATGTCCTCCAGGTGCAGTCCGGTGGTCGGTTCGTCCATGATGTAGAGCTTCCGTCCCGCCGACTTCGACGACTGCGACAGCTCGCGGGCAATCTTGATCCGTTGCGCCTCACCGCCGCTGAGCGTGGTCGCAGGCTGGCCGAGCCGCAGATAGCCAAGCCCCACCTGCTGCAGGTGCCACAATGCCGCCGCCAGACGGTCTTCGCCGGGGAAGAGCCGCGTCGCGGCGTCGACGGTCATCTCCAGCACATCGGCGATGTTCTTGCCCCACACGCGCACTTCCAGCACGTCAGGCTTGAACCGTTTGCCACCGCATGTGTCACATGGCACCAGCACGTCGGCCATGAAGACCATCTCCACTTCGACGTAGCCCGCACCTTCGCAGGTTTCGCAGCGGCCGCCGGTCATGTTGAAGCTGAACGTGGCCGGTGCGTACCCACGTTGCCGCGACAGCGGTGTCTGCGAGAAGATGCGCCGGATCTCATCCCACGCTTTCACATACGTCACCGGATTCGACCGGGGCGAGCGACCGATCGGCTCCTGATCGATCAGCACCACGTCGTCGAAGTGTTCGGCACCTGTGATCGACTTCACGTTGCCAACGATTTCGCCAAGATGCTGCTTGGCTGAATTCTCGCCGGTCAGTCGTGTCTCGAGCGCGCGATACAACACGTCGTGCACCAGCGTGCTCTTGCCACTGCCCGAGACCCCCGTCACGCAGACGAAGCACCCGACCGGGATCTTCATCGTCACGTCGCGCAGCGTGTGTGCCGAGATGCCACTCAGCGTCAGATAGCGCGGGCCGGCGCTGCGACGCTTCGCCGGCAGCGGGATGCTCACCGCACCGGTCAGGTACTGTCCCGTCAGTGGGCTCCTGGCCGCGTCGCTGAGTGGGCCGCTGAACACCACTTCGCCACCCTTGTCGCCACTGCCCGGCCCGATCTCCACCATCCAGTCGGCCATGCGCACCGCCTCGAGATCGTGTTCGACCACGATCACGGTATTGCCGACATCGCGCAGCCGGCGCAGCAGTCCGAGCAATCGGTCCATGTCGCGTGGATGGAGCCCGATGCTCGGCTCGTCCAGCACATAGAGCGTATCGACCAGCTGCGCGCCGAGGGAGTTGGCGAGCGCGATCCGTTGCGCCTCGCCACCACTCAGCGTGCGCGCCGCGCGATCCATCGACAGATATCCCAGCCCCACATCGCGCAGGAAACGCACCCGCGCCCGCGCCTCGCGCAGCACCGTCTCGGCGATCTGCATCTCGAACGCCGAGAGCGCCAGCGACTCGGTCCAGGCGTCGAGCGCGTCGACCGACATCGCGGTCACGTCGGCGATGTTCACGCCCGCGATGCGGATGTTGAGCGCATCCTTCGTGAGGCGCGAGCCGCCGCAGGTGGCGCAGGTCGTGGCCGACTGGTACTGCCGCAGGAACACGCGGATGTACTGCTTGTAGCGCTTCTCTTCGAGCGCCTTGAGAAATGGGAAGACACCCGTGAATCCCTTCGTCTTGCCACGCAGCAGAAGCTTGCGATGTTCCGCCGACAGCGATTTCCATGGCGCCGTCCACGAGATGCCGTCGCGCTTGGCAATGTCGTACAGCTTCTTGCGTGGTTCCTCGTAGCGCGGCATCGTCCACGGGTGAATCGCCCCGTCGCGCAAGGAGCGATCGGGGTAGGGAACGATCAGCGCTTCGTCATACTCGAGCGTCGCGCCGAAACCATTGCAGGTGGCGCAGGCGCCACGCGGATTGTTGAAGCTGAAGAGCTGCGGTGACGGCGTCGGCGCTTCGGTACCGTCATCGGGGCACGCAAACCGCTCGGTGAACGCGACGCGGGTGCGTGGCTCGTGGCCGGCGGGCAGTGAGACCGCGGTCGGAAAGAGCAGGGCACAGTCGCCATCGCCTTCGGAGAACGCCGTGCTCACCGCATCAGCGACGCGGCCCGCGACCTCCGCGTTCACCGTCAGTCGGTCGGCGACCACGTCGATGCGCGTCACCGATGCAATGCTGCGCTTCGAGGCGACGAGATCGTCGAGGTGGACGATCTCTCCATCCAGCGCGACGCGAACGAATCCCTTCACCCGCAGCGCTTCGGCCAGCGCGTCGGCGCCCAGTGACGCCGCGTGGGTGAGCGGAAACACCACCGAGAAGCGCGTGCCTTCCGGCAGCGTCTTCACCAGATCGGCGATGCTTTGCGGCGTGTCGGGGCGCAGCTCGCGACCGCACGTTCCGCAGAAGGTGTGACCGACCCGGGCCCAGAGCAGGCGCAGATAATCGTAGATCTCGGTGGCGGTGCCGACGGTGGAGCGGGAGGAGCGCGTGGGGTTCTTCTGCTCGATCGCGACGGCGGGCGAGAGCCCCTCGATGCGATCGACGCGCGGCTTCTCCATGCGCTCCAGAAACTGGCGCGCATACGCCGACAGGCTCTCGACGTATCGACGCTGTCCTTCGGCGTAGATCGTATCGAAGGCCAGAGAGGACTTGCCGGAACCGCTGGGGCCCGTAATGACGGTGATGGCGCGTCTGGGCAGATCAAGGTCGATGCCCTTGAGGTTGTGCTGCCGGGCGCCACGGATGGTAATGCGGTCGATCACACCTCAATCATAATCGGCACCACCCCTCACGACACGAACCCGGACTGCGTAGCGTTAGGACAGACAATGACTGCACCCGCGATCCCGCAGGACGATGACGAGGTACGGCCGGTGCTCGACCGGCGACTCGTCCGTCGCCTCCTTCAGTATGTCCGGCCATACATGGCACTCGTGCTCGGTGCCGTGGTCCTGCTCGCACTCGAGGGTGCGACGGCCGTCGTGGGCCCGTGGTTGACACGTCGCGTCATCGATCACGCCATTCCCGCGCGGGATCTGGGGTTCATCCGGCTGGCCACCATCGCGCTGGCCGGCGCGCTCCTGGTGCAGTTCGTCTGCAGCTACTGCGAGACGATCCTGACCGGCCTGCTCGGTCAGCGCGTGATGCGCGATCTGCGCACTGAGCTCTTCGCCAAACTGCAGACGCTCAGCATCAGTTTCTTCGATCGCAATCCTGCGGGACGGCTGATCACCCGCGTGACCAGCGATGTGGAGTCGCTGAACGAATTGTTCACCGCCGGCGTGGTGGCCGGCGTCGGTGATCTGTTCGCACTGGCAGCGATGGCGGTGATGATGCTGATCACGGATTGGAAGCTGGCACTGGCGGCGTTCGCGACGGTACCCTTCGTCTGGCTGGTGAGTCGCATCTTCCAGAAGAAGGTCCGGGTGGCGTATCGCGACATCCGTGGCAAACTGGCGCGGATCAACGCCTTCGCCCAGGAGCGGATCACGGGCGTACGCGTGGTGCAGCTCTTCAGTCGCGAGCCGGAAGAATCGCGCCGGTTCGACACACTGAATCGCGAACATCTCGACGTCAACATCAAATCGATCGCGTACTACGCGGCCTACTTTCCGGCGATCGAAATTCTCACAACGGTTGCCCTGGCGACGCTGATCGTCGCGTCGACGCATCGCGTCAATGCCGGAACGCTGACGGTCGGGACGGTGGCGGCCTTTCTGCAACTGGTGCGCCGCTTCTTCCAGCCGCTTCAGGATCTGAGCGACAAGTTCAACACGCTCCAGCAGGCGATGGCGGCGTCCGAGCGGATTTTCACCCTGCTCGACACCACCGCCACCGTCCCGGATACCGGAGCCGTCGCGGCGGGCCACGATCCCCGGACACATCGTGGCGCGACGGTCACCTTCGAGGATGTCTGGTTTGCCTACGATACCCCGGACGGTGTCGCCCCCGATGATGCCGCGACGCATTGGGTGCTGAAGGGCGTCTCGTTCACGGTGCGGCCCGGCGAGACCCTGGCACTGGTTGGCCATACCGGTGCCGGCAAGACCACCGTCGTCAGTCTGCTCCTGCGCTTCCATGACCCGCAACGCGGCCGGATTCTGCTCGATGGCCGGGATATCCGTGAACTGCGGCTGGATGAGTTGCGGTCGAGAATCGGCTATGTCCAGCAGGACATTTTCCTCTTCGCGGGTGACGTGGCGTCGAACATCCGACTCTCCTCGCCCATTGACGACGCGGCGGTCCGGGCGGCGGCCGGGCGCGTTGGCGCCGATCGGGTCATCGAACGGCTGCCGCAGGGGTACGCACAGACGCTCGGCGAGCGAGGCGCAACCCTGTCGGTGGGCGAGCGCCAGTTGCTGAGCTTCGCCCGGGCTCTCGCAAGCGACCCCGACCTGCTACTGCTCGACGAAGCGACCAGCGCGGTCGACAGTGAGCGCGAGGCGGAGATCCAGACGGCGCTGGGAACCCTGATGACCGGCCGTACGACGCTCGCGGTCGCACATCGGCTCAGCACGATCGTCGAGGCGACCGAAATCCTCGTCATGCACCACGGCGTGGTTGCCGAGCGTGGCACACACGCCGGGCTGCTGCGTCAACGGGGGTTGTACGAACGCCTCTGGCGCCTGCAGGTGGGCGACCCGGCGGCGCTGGCGGAGGAGTCTGCGGTGAACGGCTCGGTCGCGCTTGCCGGGCCCATCGACGGAGCCTAGCTTCACCCGACTGATGACACTCCCCACCCCACTTGTTTCCCCGGTTGGCGCGCTTCGGTGCGACCTGGGGCTGGCTCAGGATTCGATGCCCCATGCCGCGGTGACATGCAGCTGATTCACGCCGCGAATACGCACGTGGGCATGGTCCGGACCGGGAACGAGGACGCGTATCTCGCCGAAGCCACCCCTGATCGCGGCATCTACATCGTCGCAGACGGCATGGGCGGCCACGCAGCCGGTGAAGTCGCGAGTGCCATGGCGGTGGAGATCATGAGCGCAGCGATGCGGGCCTCACGCCTGCCAGTGGTTCAGCTGCAGGGTGTTGCTGCGGATGCGGTGCTCGATGCCAACCGGCAGATTTTCAATCGCACCGTCGACGAGCCGGACAAGCACGGAATGGGTACCACGCTCACCACGATGATCGTGGGGGATGGCCGCTACATGATCGCCCACGTCGGGGACAGTCGAGCCTACCGGCTGCGCGGTGGCGAACTCGAACAGATCACGGTCGACCATTCGTACGTGCAGGAGCAGGTCGACGCGGGCTACCTGACTCCGGAGCAGGCCCGGTATCATCCGTTCAGCAACGTCATCACGCGCTGCGTTGGCGTGGCAACGGATGTCGAGCCGACGATTTATGAGGGCGAACTGGCGGACGGCGATCTGTACCTGCTCGCGTCCGACGGGTTGACCGGCATGGTCGAGGACAAGAACCTGCTCAAGATCCTCACCGCGCGGAAATCACCGGGCCCGATGGTCGATGCCCTGCTCTGGGATGCGAATCGCGCCGGCGGCGTCGACAACATCACCGCCGTGATCGTCCAGATCGCCACCGCGCGCTGAGCCGATGGACACGCAGGACCCGCAGGATCCGGTGAACGACCCACCTGCGCAGGTCGGCGAGCTGGCCGAGCTGTATCTCGGCAACATTCTGTACGCGCTCGAGTGCACAGCGATCGGACTGGTGGCCGAGCACAAGCTGGAGGACGCGGCGTTCTACCGCGGCATTGGTCGCGCGCTGGCTGAGGCGCACGGCAAACGAGACACGCAATCCGGTTGATTCGGCGGATTTGCGTTGGCTACGCGTTATGGTGATCGTGGAGGGGCATAGGTCGCGACAGACTGTTGCTGCCGTGCGATGCGCGCTCGTGGCAAGCGGAACCTGTCAATGACAATCGAAACGGTCGAGCGAGGAATTGGCTTGGGAATGCGGCCGATCGCGGTCTGATCTTCCGCGCGGTTGATCCAGACCGCGTCGGGCAGGGGATGTTGGTTGGGCCGTTGACGAAGCGCCGAGGATACTGCTGATGCGAGCGGTCCTTGGTGACCTGTCGCTTCGCGAAGACGGCGGTCCGATCGCCGTCCACCGCGACTCATGCGTCGCCTGCGGGTCGGCCACTCGGCGGACCGTCCGCTTGCGCAACCTCCTCCCGACACGGCTTCCCCTGCCGCCTGCTTACCCCTGTTCCCCCCTTGACGCCTCCAATCTCACGAAGGCGGAACCTTCTCGAAACCCGGGACGATTCAGTGATCTATCCTGGCTTACTCCGAACCCCCCACGCGCGTTTTCCTTGGGTGGGGGGTTCTTTACCGGCCAGAATGGTTCTGTGAAAGCGGCAGCAGCTCAGTTGAGAGAAGTGCTTCCGCTTCCACGAGACCGTGTGGCGTTCCACGAAATCAAGATCCCAACAACACTGCAAGTAATCATTGCACCAGCGACAATTTCGACTGACATAGCGCGACCATCGGGGCCAGCCAGCACACGCCCTGCACTGTACACCAGTAAGCCAAGGCTGAAGAAGAACCACGCAAGCAGCAGCCCTACGGGTTTCTGGCCAGGTTTGGACATTGCACGGGTGATAAGTGCTAACGCCACGACTGAACCGATCGCAGTGACCCCTGCAAGCACTCGTGCTGTTGCATCTGCATTAGTCATCCTGAGCACCACCCTGGCTGAAAGGCGAATGAGATTTAGGAATCAAACGAGTCACGTCAGACGTTTCGTCGGCTTCTGAACTGCTGATCCGCCACCCCCACTCCCAGAGCATGCCTCGACGGTATCAATGAGATCCGCTGTCCAAACGCCCCATCCGAGAAGCCACGCAGCCGCCGCTCCCCCCAGCGTTGACGGTGCGCCTGCCGCAGCCGCAGGGGCCGTTGCCACGAGTATGCCGAACCCGAAAACCGACCTCGCCGTACCACTGAAGCAACCGCTCGCGCTGAACGCAAAGCTGACCGCACACGTACTGGAGAGAAACGACGTCATGCCGAGCTCATCCGGCGTCTTGACGAGAGATGCGTAAAAGCTTCCATCGGCATTGAAGAAGGTGGAATTTACGCGAACGAGCTCCCATCCACCAACTACGGGCTCCCAGAGGAGCGCCTTTCGCTCGCGAAGCACGCCGTTCATGTATGTGAGCGTCGACCTGACGGGAACCGCAGTTGACGGCCGGACGCCGACCAGCTGAACGGAGTTCCCCAGTGAGTCGGTGTCAATACGCGACCATCCGACATACCAAGGTGATGTCTGCGTCGTAGCCGCACCAAAGATAAGGCTGGCGCCGAACGCTCCCACGTCGGTTTCACCCTCTACCGAAAGGCTTGGACGTAGCTCGGCTACTGTACTTCCTGGCCCAACCGGGTCACCGACACAGCCCGCGACAACTCCAACAAGAAGCAGAACACTGAGCGCTGCACCTTTCCTGATTACCGTGTGACCATTCATGCCGTCTCCGTGACAAAGGACAACAATGCGAATAAAATGCTCGCGCATTGAGTATCAGTAAGGCAAGAATACTTTTGCAAGCCCCCCCCCTGAGAGGTGGTCGGGGGATTTTAGACAGGGGCTTAACTGGACATGAGCGCATTCTGCGGCGATGTTCTCGCCGTCTCTCAGGAGCGACCACCATGCGACGTCCCCGACGGAATCATTCCCCCGCCTTCAAGGCGAAGGTAGCCTTGGCGGCATTGACCAGCGATGCGACGACGGCAGCCTTGGCCTCGCGCTTCGATGTGCACGCCCATCAAATCATGCAGTGGAAGCAGCAGTTGGTTGCCCAGGCGTCGGCGGTCTTCTCCAGCGCCGGCGTGCGCGAGGATTCCACACTGGCGGTGGACGTGAAGGCCCTGCACGCGAAAATCGGGCAGCAAGCGCTGGAAATTGATTTTTTGGCCGGCGCGCTCGGGCAGCCACGCGGCTCGAGCGGCAGGCGATGATTGACCGGGACCACGCACTCTCGCTGACGCGGCAGGCCGCCCTGGTCGGGCTCGCACGCGCCTCACTGTACTACGCGCCGCGCGAGTGTGCCGACGCCGATCTGCGAATCATGCGTCGGCTCGACGCGCTGCACCTGGACCTGCCATTCGCGGGGAGTCGGATGCTCCGCGATCTGCTGCGCGGTGAAGGCCTCACCATCGGACGGGATCATGTCCGGACGCTCATGCGGCGCATGGGAATCCGTGCGATCTACCGTCGGCCTCGCACGAGCCAGCCGCATCCACCGCACCCCATCTATCCCTATCTCCTCCGCGGCCTGACGATTGACCGGCCGAACCACGTCTGGGCCACGGATATCACGTACATCCCGATGGCGCGCGGCTTCGTCTTTCTCTGCGCGATCATGGATTGGGCGTCGCGCAAGGTGCTGGCTTGGCGCATCTCCGCGACGCTGAGCGCCGACTTCTGCGTGGCCGCGCTGGAAGAGGCGATCGATCGCTTCGGCACGCCAGAGATCTTCAACACCGATCAAGGCTCGCAATTCATCAGCGACGCCTTCGTATCGGTGCTCCGCCGGCATGATATTCAAATCAGTATGGATGGCCGCGGCTGCTGGCGGGACAACGTGTTCGTGGAGCGACTCTGGCGCTCCGTGAAATATGAAGACGTGTATCTCCGCGCCTACGAGACCGTGCCCGCGGTGCGCGCCGGCCTGAAACGCTACTTCACCTTCTTCAACCACCGGCGCCCGCACACGGCGCATGCCGGCCGCACGCCCGATCACGCGTACACGACCACACAGCCGAATCCGTCAGCTGTGTCCACCCGCGCCCGTGTACCTAAGAAAGCCGCCTGACCTGTCTAAACCGTCCGACCACCTCTCTGCCAGTATGATGTGAGACGATGGACATCGTCTCACATCATACTGGCAGGGGGGGCGAGGTTCGTGGTCATGCGTCGGAACGTTTGGTTGTCCGCGCCGTATTCCATACAGGTGATCGAACGCGACGACAATCGTGGCGGCTGCCCGCAGCCTCCGCCGAACAGAAGTTTCTCATTCAGCCTCGGTTTCGTCGATGGTAAGTTGGCGTTGAATGGTTTCGACAACAGCGACCTTCAAACTCTATTCTCCACGCCGAACGACCCTATTCTCGAGGTCAGTCATCCTACGAAGGAGCTGCTTGCTGCAACCGGAACGCGGACGCTCAGTAGTGGAGACGGCAGCGTTTCAGTAACGAACAGCGGGTTTACGGCTGCCGCGATTGGCACAGGGACGACGTTCCTCCTTCAGAACCAGTGCGTTGTGAACCTCATCGGGAGCCGAATATGTCCGTGAGACAGGTCGTGGCGATCTCAGTGCTCTGCGCGCTAGGGTGCGCGATGCCAGCTCGTTCGACCGCACAAGCTCGTCTCGTAACGGAATTGTCCTTCACTGCAGGTGCGCCTGCGCTCTCATCAAACGCCAGCACGACTTATCAGAGTGCAGGCGGAATACGGTCAGGTGCTGGCGCAGGGGTCGGTGCAGGCATTGAGATAGGCCGGTATCGCGTTGTCACGTTCGCGCACGCCGTACCGAACACCCTCCGCGGTCTGATTCAGGACTTCCAGTCGAATCGTATCGTACTTGGTGTCCGCGCCGATGCACTGCTGCGCATTGCACCGAAGTGGTCAGTCATTCCGACGCTCGGTCTCACCAGGCAAACGCTTGGCAGGGCGTATGTGTCGGTGCAGCCCGGTGGCGATTTGCTCCCGTTGTCTGCTCCGCGGGTTGGGGAATCGGAGGACTATCTGAGTTGGCGCGCGGCGACGGTTCGGGTTGGTGTTGGCGTTGAGCGTGAATTGAATCGGCGATACGCGGTGGCCGTTTCGGGGGTGCTCGACCGGGCCAGTGCAGAAGCAGGGCAGTGGCGACGCTTTGGTGCGAAGCCCCCTGGTGTCGGTATCAGCGGGAGTGTCGACGCCGCGCTCCGGTTCCGTTTCGGGCGCTCACGATAGCTTGGCTGCGCGCGCGACGGTTCGCTGCACGTTCTCAGGCCGGCGGGCGGTGGTTTCCGCCCGCCGGCCTGAGCCCACTCTGGTTGGATGCCAAGGCGCTCTGGTGCTGCGCCTGCGCCGACCGACTCAGCGCATTGTGCACTTGCCTGCGAGGTCGCCGCGCGTGCGAACGCGATTGAACAGCGCGACCTCCCCTCCTCGGCGCCGGCAACTGAATCCCGATGCGTATCTCAACGACGATGTGAAACTTAGCATCGCCAAACGTGCGCGCGCCCGGGATCGGGCCACGCTCCTGAGCACGACGACCCCGAGACTGGGCTCATTGCAACAGCAACCTGACCAGGTCAGCAAATTCCTTCACCATCCCCGCGTCCGCTCCGCCACCTGCTGTCAGCCAAACTCTGGCCCAACGAATCGGCGAAGAGGATCGGCGCTAACCGGGTCCGGACGGGACCCGTCGGCGATCAGTCACTTCCTGAGCGAGTCCGACGCAGAATCAGCCACCGTGCCAGCACGACGAATCGAATCACCGCGCAGCATGCCATCGACCAGTGAATCGGTCCCCGACGCCGGTCGCGGATCGGGAATGCCGGCGAAGTACTCCCGATCGCCACGCTGATCCCGACCGACGAAGATGCCATCGGTGAATCGATAGCCCTGGTCCATCGGCGCCGCGGCGCCGCGGATCACATATTCGCCGCTCCAGTTGCGATACCAGCTCATGATCACGAAGCGGCCGACCACGGGCTGAATATCGGCGGGACAGGGCGTGATCTCGGCGATCTGGGCCAACTCCGCCTGCACCAGCGAGTCACGCCACGCCGGGACTCCCTCCATGAAGCGATTCACCGAGCAGCCGTCGATGGGCAGAGAGTCACGTGACACGGTCCTCGCACGCACCAGCTCGCGCAGGTATCCGACGCGCTCTTCGGGTGTGGCCACGAAGACGCGACTGCACCCGGTGACCACGACGAGGATGGCGAACAGACGAGCGGCAGTGTGCATCACGGAATCAGGAGAGGAGCGGCTGGCCGTCGGCCAGTGCGGCGCGGAGCGACTCGGCGTCGCGCGTGACGAGTGTCCAGAGCTGCGAAACATTCACCGGCACGCGCTGCACCGCAAAAACGCGGAGCCATCGCGCTGAGTGATACAACTGTTCACTGAGTGCTGGCAAGTTCAGTGCGCCGACCAGACCACTGCTGGTGAGATGCTCCACCGTGCCGCCGCGCCGCTGGACGGGGAGATCGACGCCGAGCATCTGCGTCTTGGCCGGGTAGTCGAGCAGAATGTCGCCAGGCGCAAGCCCGAGTTCGACAGCCAGACGATCTTCCACCGCCACCGCCAGCGCGCGATCAGAGGCGATCCACTCGCCCGCCTCCTGCCCGAGTTCCGCGGCAGACCACTGGGCCAGCCGCTTGTAGAGTCGGCGTTCTCGCAGCGCCATGAGCAGCGGTGGCGCGCTCGGCAGCAGCGCGTGCAACAGCCCTTCGTCAGTCCAGTCGGCCAGTCCATCCTGTGGCAGCGCCCCCGACTGCAGCGCGTCATCCACCAGCCGCTTGTACATCGCCGTCGCGCTGCGCACCGCGTGATGCCAGTAGATGTTGCGATACATCTGGTACTTCGCGAAGAGCAGCGATTCGAGCGCGCTGAGGCCCTTCTCCATGATGCCGACACCTGGGCGACCGGTGCCCGGATCGGTGACGATCACGACGCTGTCGAGCAATCGGTCCACGTCGACCTCGCCATACGGTACGCCGCACATCATCGCGTCGCGCTTGAGATAGTCGATCTTGTCGAGGTCGATCGAGCCGGACACGAGGCCCTGCAGCGGCCCCACATCCGCGCCATGCATCATGGCCAGCACGCGCGCGGGAGCACCGTCACCGAGTGCGGCGGTCAACGCCTCCGCTACCGCGCCGGTCGTGATGCGCGGCGCGGCTGCGCTCTCGTGATTCAGCGCGCCGATCTCCTCGAGTGCATGGCTGAACGGATAGTGCCCCACATCGTGCAGCAGCATGGCGGCCGCCGTCAATTCCCGTTCCACCGGCGCCACCTGATCCAGTTCGCCACGCTCGGCGAGCAGCGTGATCGTCCGGCGCGCCATGTGATACGCGCCGAGGGCGTGTTCGAAGCGCGAGTGCGATGCGCCGGGATACACCAGAAAGGCGTAGCCGAGCTGCCGCACGTAGCGCAGGCGCTGCATGGCTGGCGTGTCGACCAGTGTGAGCGCCAGTGGATCGAGGCGAATGTTGTTCCAGAGCGGATCGCGGATGACTTTCACGAGCGTCGGTCAGGGGGCCGGAGCGGTAAAAACGAGGCGAGGGCACCCGGTAGCCAGGTGCCCTCGTCAATGAAACCAGAAACACGTTGCGACGCGACGAGAGCGTCAGCCCTGCGGTCCAGCGCCAGCGATCACGGCCGACACCTGATCGCCGAACCTGGCAAAGTTCTCGCGGAACATCGACGCCAGTTTGCGAGCCTGGACATCGTATGCATCGCCGTCGGTCCACGATGCACGCGCGTCGAGCACACCAGCCGGCACGTCCGGCACCGTCTGGGGCACTGCCAGCCCGAACACGGCGTCGGTCGTGGTCGGGCTCGCATCGAGCGTCCCGGCGAGGGCGGCACGGACCATCGCACGGGTGTAGGCGAGCTTCATCCGCTTGCCGACGCCGTACGCACCGCCGCTCCAGCCAGTGTTCACGAGCCAGACCCTGGCATCATGCTGCTTCAGCAACTCGCCAAGCATTTCGGCGTACTTCGTCGGGTGCCAGACCATGAAGACGGCGCCGAAACAGGCGCTGAAGGTGGCCTGCGGTTCATTCACGCCCGTCTCGGTGCCGGCGACCTTGGCCGTGTACCCCGAGAGGAAATAGTACATCGCCTGCTCTGGCGTGAGACGGGCGATTGGTGGCAACACACCGAACGCATCGGCCGTGAGGAACACCACGTGCTTCGGATGTCCGCCCCGACCGCTGGGGACGTGGTTCTTGATGTAGTGCAGCGGGTACGACGCCCGCGTGTTCTCGGTGATGCTCTGATCGGCAAACTGCACCCGGCGTTGATCATCGAGCACGACGTTCTCGAGCACGGTGCCGAACATCTGAGTGGTGGCGAAGATGTCAGGCTCCTGCTCCGCACTCAGGTTGATCGCCTTGGCATAACAGCCGCCTTCGAAGTTGAAGACACCATCGGCGGCCCAGCCATGCTCGTCGTCGCCGATCAGTGACCGATCCGGATCGGCAGACAGCGTGGTCTTGCCGGTGCCGGAGAGCCCGAAGAATAGCGCGCAGTCATCTGCCGTGCCGATATTGGCCGAACAATGCATCGGCAGCACGTTCTGCGTCGGCATGAGGTAGTTCATGATCGAGAACATGCTCTTTTTCAATTCGCCCGCATACCGCGTCCCACCGATCAGGATCATCCGTCGCGCGATATGCACGACGATGAACGTGCCGGTGCGCGTGCCGTGCTTTTCCGGCGTTGCCTGAAACTCCGGCGCGTGCAGCACACTGAAGTTCGGGGCGAACTGGGCCAGTTCATGCAGCTCCGGCCGGATGAACATGTTGCGCACGAAATGGGCATGCCACGCATTGGGCGTGACGTAGCGGACGCTCAGTCGATGGCCGGGATGTGCGCCGCAGTACAAGTCCTGCACGAACAGCTCGGACCGTTCGTTGAGATAGTCGCGCACGTCGGACAGCAGCAGGTCGAAATGCGCCTCCTCGATCGGAATGTTGACCGTGCCCCAGTCGACATTCGCTTCGGAGCCTGGCTCACGGACAATGAACTTGTCCTTCGGGGAGCGACCAGTATGCGGCGCGGTGACCGCCACGAACGGGCCCATGTCGGCGAGCTGGCCTTCGTCGCGGCGGACGGCAGCCTCGACGAGTTCGGGTGCGAGAAGATTCCAGTGCAACGAGCCCGTCGGTGCGAGGCCCTGCTCAGCAAGCCCGTGGGCGCTCGAGCGAGTCTGCGGCTCAGTCTGCATAGCCATATGGCACAGATTGGTGTGAGGGAAACGCGGAGCAGGCGGCGAGCCCAGGAGCCCAGCCGTCGTATCCAGCGGATCCAAGGGAATCTAACCGAGGCGCGCCGGAGTCGCCCTGTGAGCGCGAGACCGTGGCCCGGTCATCTCCGTGACATTCGGGGGGCGTTCGCTTGCCATCACACAACCTTTGTGCTAGCGATATCGCATAATCAATTGCCTGATTTACGCATGCGTCTGTGGGTACCAAACGGTTCCGAGCTGGGTAGGCGACGAAACGTTCAGCGTGTGTGCTGTCTCTTTTCCGGATCAACTGCCCGAATGACCGCGCTCCGCATTCCCTCCTTCGCTCGTGCGCTCGTCGTGGGGGTCGCGCTCTGCTCCCTGCCATCGCTTGCGTCGGCCGCACTCGCCGGCCCGCCAATTCGTGGCACGGTGGTCGACACCGCCGGTAACCCGTTGGCCAACGTTCAGGTGGTCGCAACGGAACTGCAGCGCGTCGCCATCACCGACGGTGCGGGCGCGTTCACCCTGGTCGGTGCGCCGGTGGGCACGGTGCACCTGTCGTTCGTTGCAATCGGGTACGCGCCGGTTCACGAGGTGATCACCGTCTCGGCGACGGCGACCGAGGTACGGCTCCGCGTGGTGATGCGCCCCACCGCACTCCGGCTGCTCGGCGTCACGATCACGGCGTCGCCCACGGGTGCCGATCCGTTGAGCGTCACACAGTCGACGATTCAGTTGAGCGGCAAGGAGCTTCAGCGTGCGGTCGGGGCGTCGGTGGCACAGACGCTGTCCAGCGAACCGGGCGTGGCGATGCGATTCAATGGTCCGATGGCCAACGTGCCGGTGATTCGTGGACTCACGGGCGAACGGATTCTGACGTTGCAGGATGGTGAGCGTGTCGCCGACCTGGCGTCGGCCGCTCCCGATCACGCGTTTGTCGCCGACCCGAACAGCGCTGAACGCATTGAAGTGATTCGCGGGCCGGCATCGTTGCTGTACGGCAACTCGGCCATCGGTGGTGTGGTCAATGTGATCTCAGGTGACATCCCAACGTCGGTGCCGAGCCAGGTGGGCGGCTTCGTCAACATGCAGACGGAGTCGGTCACGCCGGGTGGTGTGGCGAGTGGCGGGATCAACGTGCCGCTCGGACAACACTTCGCCGCCACCGTGCGCGGGACGTTCCGCGATCAGTCGTCGTACCGGATCGGCAAGGACGGCGGCGCTCAGCCGAACACCGATGCGCGTTCGACCAACGGCACCGTGGGGCTCGGCTACGTCGGCTCCGCGCTGTCGGCGGGCATCGTCTACCGCCAGAGCGACTTCAACTACGGCATTCCGTTCGCACCCGGCGCCGAACAGGTGCGCATCGACGGTGTGCGGCGTGGGCTGCAGGCTCGGGCGGGATATTCCACCGGGTCACCGACGCTGAGCTACCTCCGATTCGAGGGTACGGCGCAGTGGTACTCGCACGATGAGGTTTCCGTCGCGGATGGTTCGGTTGGCACGAGTTTCAATCTGAAGGCGCAGACGGCGTCGCTCACCGGCAAGACGCAATTCGGCGCCGTCAGCGGTTCGATCGGGGTGCAGACGTTCCTGCGCCAGTATGCCCCACTCGGCAGCGAGGCGTTCACGCCGGCGGCGAACAACAGAAATCTGGCGGCGTTCGTCTACCAGGAAGTCCCGTTGCTGAAGGGTCGCAGTGAGTCGCAGACTCCACGACTGCAGTTCGGTGGCCGGTTCGACACATTCACGCTGGATGCGAAGGCCGGCTCCGATCCGCGCTTCCTGCAAGGAACGTCTCGCACGTTCAACAATGTGAGCGGATCGGTTGGCGTCTCGGTACCACTGACCGAGATCGTGACGCTGAGTGGCAGTGCGGCCCGCGCCTTCCGCGCACCAACGGTGGAAGAGCTCTACGCCAACGGCTTTCACGCGGCGGTAGGTACCTTCGACATCGGGAACGCGACCCTCAAGCCTGAGACGAGCCTCGGTCTCGACGCGGTTCTGCGTGCTCAGGGCACGCGCGGCTTCCTGCAGTTCTCTGCCTATCACAACGCGATCAACGACTACATCCTGCCGCGAACGACGGGAACGGTTCTCGTCGACGGAGAGCTCGTTCCGCAGGTGAACATCGTGCAGCGCAACGCGACGCTGGCGGGCTTCGAGTTCTCCGGCGAGACGGAGCTGGCGCGTCGGGTGATCGTGGGTGCGCTGGCCGACGCGGTGCGTGGCCGGGGCCCGGACGGTACCAACCTGCCGTTCATCCCGGCGGCGCGCCTCGGCGGCTCGCTGCGCTACGACACGGGGGTCTGGAGCGTCGGTGGCGAGTCGCGCTACGTCTTCCGCCAGACGCGTATCGCGTCGGACAACGATCGCGATGTTCCGACGGACTCGTACGCCGTCGTGAACCTGAACGCGTCGTGGAGCATTCCGTCCAGGCGCACCACGCAGACGGTGACGCTGCGTGCCGACAACCTGCTGGATCGACGGTTCGCCGACGCCACCAGCCGCATCAAGGCGTTCACGTTCAATCCAGGCCGGAGCCTGTCGCTGGTGTATCGGCTCGGATTCTGATACGCCTCAGTCTTCGTCACGGCGCGTTCACGCCCCTGTTCGCAAACCCAACCACAACCGACCAATCAAGCCAGACCGCCTGGTCAGTCGAGAAACCCCAGCAATCGGTTGAGCATCGTGCGATCGGTGCGCGTTGCATCATCGAGCTTGGGTGTTTCGAGGATCTTCACGGTGTGCGCGAATCGTGGATCGGTCATGATCCGGCGAAATGGTGCGTCGCCGAGCGACCCCTCACCGATCAGCTCGTGCCGGTCGCGATGGCTGTTGAACGGTGTCTTGGAATCGTTCAGGTGCCAGACGCGCAGTCGTTCGAGCCCGATGGTGCGATGGAAGGCCTCGATGACGCCGTCGAAGTCCGTCACGATGTCGTAGCCGGCCGAGTAGATGTGGCAGGTGTCGACGCAGACGCCAACGCGCGAACGCACGGAGTCCGGCAGGGCAGTGATGATGGTCGCCAGCTCGTCAAACGTCGCCCCGAGCGCAGTTCCCGTGCCAGCCGTCGTCTCGAGGCAGAGCATCGTGTCGCCCGGTTCGTCACGCAGTGCGTGTGCAATCGCGGCCGCGTTGCGCGCGATGCCAGCATCACGGTCATCCATGAAATTGCCCGGATGCGATACCAGGAAATGAATTCCAAGAGCGTGGCACCGGCGCAGTTCGGTCGTGAAACTCTCGCGCGACCGGGCTCGCAGCGCGTCATCGGGTGATGCCAGGTTGATCAGGTAGCTGTCGTGCGAGACGGTCACCGGTGAACCGGCCGCGGCCAGCGCCGCTCGAAATTGCGCCGCTTCATCGGCGTCGATCTCGCGTTCCTTCCACTGGTTCGGCGTCTTGGTGAAGAGTTGCAGAGCGCTGGCACCGATCTCGAGTGCGCGCGGCGGCGCGGCAAACGAGCCGCCCTGCGAGCTCACGTGTGTGCCGAGGAGCATTCCGGCCGGCATCCTCGGTAGCGGCGGCAGCGCTTCCGAGTCGTCACTGCGTCGCCTTGGCACCAGGGGGTTCGCGGTCGTGACGGATTTCGTCGCGGCAGGCCGCTTCGTCGCTGCGGTTTTCGTGCCTGCCTTCGTCGTCGTCGTCGTCGTCGTTGCCGTTGCCGTTACCGCAGGCTTCTCTGGTGCTGTCGCCTTCTTCGTTGCCGCCATCGCCTATCGCCCTCGCAGCCAGTCCAGTGGATCGACCGCCGCTCCGCGCGAGCGACGGATCTCGAAGTGCAGATGCGGCGGCATGTCGGGATCGGCGGTGCCGACGCTACCGATGACCTGTCCTTTCTGCACCCGCGCCCCCTTTGCGACGTTGGCCTCGGCCAGCGACCCGTACACGGAGTAGTCGCCGGCGCCGTGCTGCACGATGACGGTCATGCCATACGTGCCGATGTTCTCCGAGACCACCACCTCGCCGCCGGCGATCGATTTGACGGGGGTGCCACGGGCCGTCTGAATGCCGATGCCGTTCCAGCGGAGTGTGGTGTTCTCGGGCGTCACCGTCCGTCCGAAGCGATACAGGATCGTCCCGTCCACCGGCCAGTCGAGTCGCCCGAAATCGGCGGTCCGAATGGTGCTTGCCGCCGTCGCCGCCGACCGCGCGGCGGGTACGCTGGGCCGGCCCGCGACGGTCGGTGGTGCCGCATTCGTTGCCGCCGCGGCCGCCGCTTCCGCGCGGCGTCGCACATCTTCGAGATTGGCGATCACACCGCGCAGCCGGCCTTCCGATCGTTCGATTTCCGCCAGTCGGCTGCGCACGACCTGCGTCTGCCGTTCCGCCACGTTGATGCTGCGGCCGCGCTGCGCCTCGAGGGCACGGAGCCGCTCCTCTTCCTGCGCCTTCTCCTGCTTGCTGCGTTCGATGTCTTCCTGCAGGCGGACCATCTGCCCACGCTGCTTCGCGATCTGATCACGCAACCGTTCGACGCTCGAGACGAGGGTGCGATCACGCAGGGTGAGCGCGTGCAGAATCTTGTAGCGCGCCACCAGGCCACCGAAACTCTCCGCGGAGAGCAGGACTTCGAGGTTGTAGAGTGGTCCACGCTTGTAGACATCGCGCAGCCGCCGCTGGAGCACGGCGCGCTTGGTCACCAGCTCGTCCTCGGCGCCTGCAAGACTCGACGTGGCGTCGAGGACTTCTTCCTGAATGCCCTCGAGCTGCGCATCGAGCGAGCGGACGACACGGGCGGTCGCGTCCGCCTGCATGGCAATGTTGCGCTTCTCCTCCGACAGGTCGTGCACGGTACCCTGCAACTGCTGCATCCGGCGCTGCAGGTCGGCGCGCTCACGGCGAATGCGTTCGAGCTCGGCGCGCTGCGCCGCGATGCGCTGTGACGACGGTATCGTCTGCGCCGGCGACAGGGTGGGGTGGAGCATCAATGCCGCGGCCACCGTGATCAGGCCACGAAGTCCCGGCATTCGCGTCACACGCGCTTGAGCTGCCGACCAACGGACACCGCGCTGCCCAGCAGTCCGATGACACCGCCGACGAGCACGCACAGGAGCAGGATTGGTGTCGGGAAGAACTGAAAGGCAAAGACGGTGGCCGTGAGCGCCGCGCGGGTGACCCACATCAACGCCACTGCCATCGTACCGCCGATCAGCCCCTTGAGCACGCCGTCGATCAGAAACGGTGCGCGAATGAAGCTGTCGGTGGCACCGACCAGTCGCATGATGCCGATCTCGCGCGCGCGGGCCAGCACCGAGGTGCGAATGGTCGATCCGATGATGATCATGGCGGCGAAGGCGAACGCAATGCCGAGCACGATGCCGGCGGCCGTGGCGGCCCGCCGCACGCTGTAGAACTTCTTCACCCACTCTTCCCCGTACCGCACATCGTCGACGAAGGGATAGCCGTTCAGCCGCTTCGCCACCACGCGCACGGTTTCGGGATCACGCATGCCTGGCTTGAGACGGACTTCCATCGATGCCGGCAGGAACTCGGGTTCGAAGACGTCCTTGAACTCGGTCATTTCCACGCGCGCCTTCTTCAGCGCGTCGTCCGGCGAGACGTACGTCACGCTGGCGACTTCGGGAAAGGCGCGGACGTCGCCCACGGCGGCGGCCACGGCGTCGGTCTCCGTCCCTTCAGTCACGTAGGCGCGAATCTCGACACGCTCCTCCAGCCGCTCGAGCGCGAGTCGCGTGTTGTACGCCACCAGGCCGAAGAGGCCGACGGCAAAGAGGGAGAACGCAACCGTGAATACGCTCAGCACGCCCAGTCCGGGCGCACGCCTGAAGGCCGTCCAGACTTCCCGCAGCGCCAGACGCATCAGTGCTCCCGCTCGGGCAGTGGGGCTTCGGCCGAATCGTACACCAGCGCGCCCTTGTTCAGCTCGAGCGAGCGGAATCCACTGGTGCGCACCAGATCGAGGTCGTGCGTGGCCATCATGACGGCGGTCCCGCTGGTATTGATGTCCCTCAGCAGCTGGAACACGGCTCGGCTGGCGCGATCGTCGAGATTGCCGGTCGGCTCGTCTGCCAGCAGCACGAAAGGATCGTTCACCAGCGCCCGCGCGATCGCGACGCGCTGCTGCTCGCCACCTGAGAGCTCGGTTGGCATCGCCTGCATCTTGGGGCCCAGCCCGACGCGCTCGAGCACTTTCTGCACGCGCGCCGCAATGGCCCTGGGTTGGGTGCCGGTGACCTCGAGCGCGAATGCGACATTCGCCCACGCGGTGCGGTCCTCGAGCAGGCGAAAGTCCTGAAAGACGATCCCGAGCTTGCGGCGGAGTTTCGAAATCTCCGTCCGCTTGGCATTGATCGAACTGAGACCACTGACGCGCACTTCGCCGCTGCTCGGCAACTCATCCATGTAGCACAGCTTCAGAATGGTGCTCTTGCCAGCGCCGCTCGGCCCGGTGAGGAAGACGAACTCGCCCTTGGCCGCGGCAAAGCTGACCTTCTGCAGCGCGCCGCTGCCGCGCAGCCACGATTTGGTGACGCTCGTGAACTTGACGATGGTCTGGTTGCTGCTCACGCCAGCGCCTGTGCAAAGTCGGCGATCAGATCACGTACATCTTCGACCCCGACGCTGACCCGCAGGAACCCATCAGGAATTCCGAGTGCGGCGCGCGCGTCGGGTGTCATGTGTGCGTGAGAACTGAAGCGCGGCTCGCAGATCAGGGTATCCACGCCGCCGAGCGATGTGGCGTGGAGAATGAGCTCGAGTTTCTCGACCATCCGATCGGCCGCCGGCGCGCCACCCACCAGTTCCAGCGCCAGCATGCCGCCGAAGCCGTCCATCGTCGCGGCGGCGAGGGCGTGATCGGGGTGCGAGGGCAGGCCGGGGTAGTGCACCGCGGCGAACGCCGGGTGTGCTTCGCACCAGGTGGCCAGTGCCATCGCATTCTCATTCGCCCGCTGCACGCGGATCGGCAGCGTCTTCAGGCCGCGCTCCAGCAGCCAGCACGCAAATGGATCCGGCGCCTGACCCCACACCATCATCTTCTGCGTCACTTCGTCGATGAACGCCTGCGAACCGAAGACGGCGCCGCCGAGCATGTCGTGATGGCCGTTCAGATACTTCGTCGTCGAGGCGATCACGATATCGGCGCCATACTCCAGCGGCCGCAGATTCACCGGACTGGCAAAGGTCGAATCGACGACCAGCGCGATGCCCATCTCACGGGTCAGCTGACTGAGCGGCCGCAGATCGAGCACGCGACAGGTGGGATTGACCGGCGTTTCGACGAACAGCGCGCGGGTGTTCGGACGCATCGCCACACGAAAGCCACGCGATTCGAGCGGATCGACGAAGGTGACCTCGATGCCCATCTTCGGCAGTTCTTCCGTGAACAACCGGTGCGTGCCGCCGTAGATCCAGGCGCTGCTCAGCAGATGGTCCCCAGGCCGCAGCAGTGCCAGCATCGCGCACGATGTTGCGCCCATGCCACTCGAGAGGCAGACGGCGGCTTCGGAGCCTTCGAGCGAGGCCAGTCGCTGTTGCACCAGGACGATCGTTGGGGTGTTGGCGTACCGCGTGTATCGCGGCACCGACGCCACACCACGCGGCTGCTCGAAGTTCACGCCCTGCACCAGCGGCGGCGCGATCGAGCTCAGCCCGTCGGTCACGCGACCGGCGTGGACAGCGCGGGTCGCGAAGTGCATCGGTCGTCCGGAGTCACCTGTCATGTTCTCGTCATCCCAGCAGCTCGGTGCGGGCGGGCGATGGCCCGCGATCCATGTCGGGTTTCACCAGCTTGATCACATCGCTCACCATCACGCCGGCGATGTCGCGCACCACCACCCCGCCGCGCGGAACCTCATCGTCGACGATCACCGGCGCCAGTTCCTTGCGCCGCGGGCCCTGGATGAACACCAACTCGCCGTCGACCAGCATCCGCAACGACGCTTCCTCGCGATTGAGGCTGATCGCGGGCCCGCGCTCCGCGTCGCCGCGCCGGCTGCCGACGAAGCCCACCACTTGCAGCGGCGGATTGTAGAGGTCTGTCTGGCGTCGCATGGCGGCTCGCGGCTCAGTGGTGTTGGAGTGGGTGAAAGCCCGCTGCCGTCTGAATCACCAGTCTCCGACGGGCGAGCGCGACGAGGCGATCATGCAGGTCGACGCCTGCCTCGGCAGCAAAGGATGCAATCACGTCCACGTCACCGCCGCCGGACGCCAGCACCAGCTGCCACGTCGAATGCTCCTCCGGCTCGACCGTGCCCACGAGCTGCATCGACCCGTCCGGGCCTTCGGCGACGAGCGCCAGTCCGTGCCGCTCGAGCACCGGTTCCAGCGCTTCGAGATGTGCTTCGGCCAGCCCGCGAAACATGAAATAGCTCGGCGTCGGCGGTGCCGGCGCGTGCGCCGGCAGCCCGGCACCGAAGCGCAGCAGCAGTTGCGCGACGATCTCATCGGCGCAGCTGAAGTCGAGCACGCCAACGTGGGTAAAGTCGAGCACGGCCAGGCGCAGGCCTGACATCTCGCGCAACATCGTTTCCAGCTGACCGCGCACCGCCCGCCCTGTCGCCCGCGTGACGAGGTTGGAGTACAAGTCACATTGCGCACGGGCGAGGGCCATCCGGAGATCGAGCGGCAGCTGCTGCAGCATCAGGATGCGACCGCCTGCGGAATGATGATTTGCATCTGTGCGCCGGGAAATGGTGGCAAATGTTCGATCAGGGCGAGTTCATCATCCCACGTGGGAATGATGCCGATGCGTGCCGTCCCGCTCCTGATGGTCATTTTCGCCCCCCACTTGGCCACGTACCGCTTGATGCCCGCCAGCCCCTGACCGCGGCCCGGATCGTGAAAACGGCTCGTGCCGCGTGAGAGCGCCGACTCGAGCGCCGCGCCGTCGTCCCAGCGATCGGAGGACCCGCGCTTTGGCGCCAGCGATTGCTTGAAGCCGATCCCGCAGTCGGTCACCGCGATCACCACCACGCGTCGACCCAGCCGCTTCTTCCAGTCGTAGTTCTGGACCGCGACCCAGCCCGGGCCGTCGGCATGCTCGATGATGTTCTGACAGCTCTCCGAGAGCACCACCGAGAATCCGATCGCGCCGCTCGGCGGAAACCCGAGCGTCTCCATGATCGCCTGCGATCGCTCCTGGATGTGCTGCACCACATGCTGCACATCCTCGGTCCGGGCGATCGGCGTGATTTCCAGGAAATAGTTCGAATCGCCCGTGCGCGACCTCGGCACGGGGCGCGTCAGGTCGAAGAACTTTTCGGCGTGGCGGAAGAAGCCGGAGCGCGCCCAGTAGCTGGCGGTGTTCGGATCCTCCGGCGGAATGAACTGCGGCGTCTCGGCGCGCGACTGGGCCAGCGTCAGGAGACCGATCAAGCCATACGGACTCGACCACCGCGTATGCCGAGCGTCCACCAGCACCTTCTCGTCGTCCGCCAGCGGTGCCATCTGCTGGAGCAGGGACTCGAACGTGCCGTCATCGAGCGATGGTGGAACGGTCAGGATGATGGTCACGACGTGGCCAGCTCTCCGCGGAGGTAATGCGCCAGCCCCGTGGCACCGCGGTGCCGGACGTTGCGTGCCGCCGCCGTATGGGCGAGTCGCATGGCGTCCGTGAAGGTAGTGCCTGCAAGCAAATGCGAGAACTGCGTTGCACCCCAGACGTCGCCGCATCCGGTCGGATCACCAGGATCGGTGTCGAGCAGGTCGGCGTCGATCGGCACCAGGGCGGTACTGACGGCGCTGAAGGCCGTACCCTGCACCGGGGTCGCGACGTCCGCCAGCCGCGTGAACCCCGGCGCCGCAAAGTAGACCGCGCCTTTCTTCCCCAGTGTCACGCACAGGAGATGCACGCCACTGGCCAGCGCCGTCGCCGCCAGTGCCATCGGGTCGTGCGCCATGAGTTGCATTTCGTCCTCGTTCACCTGCAGCACGTCGCAACAGCGGCACCAGGCCGCCGCGTCGGCCAGCGGTTCGGGAATCCGAAGCCCGCTGGCATCGATGCCCAGCATCTTCGAATGCAGATCACAATAGATCGGGCCGCGAAACTGCGCCCTGAGCAGTTGCATCGTTTCGAGATCGAGTTCCCAGCCGGCGATGAAGTTCACATACAGCGCGTCGAGATCCGCCAGCAGCGGGCGCAGCCCGAGCCAGGACCATGGCGGGACGCCGCCGGTGAGCACTTCGGTGCGCCGCTCGTCGCTGATGTAGCGCAGCTCGACACGATTGTTCGGCTGCGGCACTTCGATCAGCGCCGCGTCGGGCGCGGCGCGGCGGAGTGTGCCGATGAACTCCGTCGCCTGGCGATGCAGATCGGCGCCGACCTTGATCAGCGGCACGATTTCCCATTCATCGCTGAGTGCGGCGTCGAGCGCCGAGAGGGCATAGGTGATCCCACCCCATTCCTGCACCGGTGCGGTGCGGATGTCGCGTCCGTGGATCACATCCCAGACGAACGTACCGATGACGCCAAGGCGGCGACGCCGTCCGGTGCTCACGACGTGGCGAAGTTGCCGGTCTGCGCCTTGAATGCCGCCACCGCACCCACGACGCCGGCACTCGCACCCAGCGCGCCAGGCACGATCCGACAGGCCTCGACGGCTGGAGCAAACGCGCGTCGGCGCACTTCGGCCTTGAGCGGGGCGAACAGCGCTTCGCCGGCATTCACGACGCCGCCAGCCAGCACCACCACCTCGGGATTGAGCACGTTGAGCAGCGCCCCGATGCCGGCGCCAAGGAAACGCGCCGTTTCGCGGACCACGTCGATGGCGATCAGATCACCCGCCTTGGCAGCCTTGTACACCATCTGCGCGGTCACCTTCGGCATCTGCCCTTCGCACATCTGCATCAGCACACCATCGGTTTCGCCCGCCAGCGCTTCGCGCGCGCGCTCGGCGATGGCCGTGCCCGAGGCGTAGGCTTCGAGGCAGCCGTAGTTGCCGCAGCCGCAGCGTCGGCCGGTGGAGTCGATGGTCATGTGCCCGATTTCGCCGGCCACATCCGAACTGCCGTGAAAGAGCTTGCCATCGATGATGATGCCGCCGCCGATGCCAGTGCCGATCGTCACGCCGATCACGTTTCTGGCCCCCTTTGCCGCCCCGGTCCACGCCTCACCCATCGTGGCGCAGTTGGCGTCATTGTCGAGTGTCGTGCGCAACTGGGTCCCCGCCTGAATGCGGTCACGCAGCGGGAAATTCTTCCATCCCAGATTCGGGGCCGTGATGATCAGCCCTTTCTCCCGATCGAGCGGGCCAGGTGCGCCGACGCCGACACCGAGAAAGTTGTCGCGCGACACCCCGGTT
>CAYMQV010000017.1:0-1470 GCA_964392395.1 uncultured Gemmatimonadaceae bacterium | reverse complement strand
GAGCGCCGAAACCGGGGTGTCGCGCGACAACTTTCTCGGTGTCGGCGCTCGTCACCGTGATCACGTCTTCGATCAGCTGATTGATGCGCTCCACCACCGACTCCGCGCCTTCCGTCGCGCGCGTGGGGGCCGAGCGAAAGGCGATCTCGCGCGAGCCATCCTCCGGCATGGCCCCCACGACGATGTTGGTGCCACCCAGATCGACACCGACGATGTACTTCGAGTTGTTGGGCATGATCGCAACGGAAACGTGGTGATGGAACGCCGGAACTGGTCAGCTGCGGAGCAACGGTGTCAGCGCGTCTGCCACGGTGAGGACGGAAATCTCGCGCATGCAGCGGAAATGACCACGGGGACAGACCTGCGGCCCGTGCGCGGAGCAGGGACGGCACTCGAGGCCCGGCGGGTGTTCGACGATGGCCCGCATCGGCGCCAGGGGGCCGAAGCCGAAGGCGGGCAGCGTCGGACCGTAGAGGGTGACGGTGGGCGTTCCCATGGCGCTGGCGAGGTGTTGGGGCAGGGAATCGTTGGTGACGATCGCCGCGGCGCGGCGGATCAGCTCCGCCGATGCCAGCAGCGAGAGTTGGCCCGTGGCGTCGAGCACCCGATCCGGCGCGGCGGTCACGATGTCGCCCGCGAGTGCTCGATCGTCCGCGCCGCCGACCACCACAATGCCATACCCGTTGCTGAGCGACGCGACCAGACTGGGGAAATCCGGCCAGCGCTTGGTGGCCCACACACTGCCTGGTGCAACCGCGATGAACGGCCCGGGATGAAACGGCCCCCGGGCGATGAGCGCGGTGACCGCGTCCCGGTCGGCAACCTGCGGAAAGAGCGAGGGCGACGGCGTCTCACGCGAGACGTCGTGCGCGGCGAGCTGAAAGAGTCGCGTCGCATGATGCCACGCACGACGATACGGTACCCGCGACGTGTACAGGCCAGAACCAGCGGAGGAATCGAAGCCGACGCGTGAGGGAATGCGTGCCAGCCAGGCCAGCGCTGCACTGCGCCACGATCCCTGGGCCAGATAGGCCACCGCGTACTGCGCAGAGCGCAACTGCACCGCCAGCGATCGGAGTCCGCCGATGCCGCGCTGCGCGCCACGCTTGTCGTAGCGAATCAGGCGGCGCACCGCCGGATGGCCTTCCAGCAGTGCACCACCGGCCGGCGTCGTCACGACGTCGACCGGTCCCTGCAGCGCCAGATACGTCAGCAGCGGTGTGGTCAGCACCACGTCGCCCAGAAACGACGTCTGGATGACGAGCGATGGCGGGGCAACGCGCACGGCGTCGCCCAACCCTCAGTCCACCTGCAGGACGGCGAGGAAGGCTTCCTGCGGAATCTCCACCGCCCCAACCTGCTTCATCCGCTTCTTGCCTTCTTTCTGCTTCTCGAGCAGCTTGCGCTTGCGGCTGATGTCGCCCCCGTAGCACTTCGCGAGCACATCCTTTCGCAGCGCCTTCACCGTGG
>CAYMQV010000016.1:0-39716 GCA_964392395.1 uncultured Gemmatimonadaceae bacterium | reverse complement strand
ATCCTGCGATTGCGCCTTGGCGTAGCCACCTTTGTCCTCCGCTGCCGCTGAGACGACAGCGGAGGTGACGAACGTCGCACCGAGCGACTGAACCTGTTCTGCGGCCGCAGGCCGGACATCGAAGGCGCTGACGATGGCACCGAGTCGGCGAGCGGTTGCGATGGCCTGCAGACCAGCCACGCCCGCGCCGATGACAAACGCTTTCCCGGGAGTCAGCGAGCCGGCGGCCGTCGTCATCATCGGCAGCAGACGCGGCAGCGCCGCCGCGCCCAGCAGCACCGCCTTGTACCCGGCAACTGTAGCCTGCGAACTGAGGACGTCCATCGACTGAGCGCGGGTGATTCGTGGCACCCGCTCGAGCGCCAGCGTGCTGACCCGCTGTGCGGCCAGGCGTTCGACCAGGTCCCCGGCTGATTGCGCCTGAAGCAGGCAGATCAGCGTCACGTCGGCCGACAGGAGTGAAAGCTCATCCGGCAATGGCCGTTGCACCTTGGCGATGACGTCGGCGCCAGCCACGGTGCCTTCAGGCGTCTCGGCGATGGACGCGCCCGCGACTCGGTAGGCGTCGTCCGTGTGGAACGCGCGCGAACCGGCACCACTCTGGATCATGACGACGGCACCGGACTTGACCAGCTTTGCGACGTTCTCGGGCACCAGAGCGACGCGCTGCTCGCCCGTGACGCGCTCGGTCAACACGGAAATTCGCATGGATTCAGTAGGAATGAAGCATCAGTACCACGCTCAGAACCGTACAAAACAACGCGCAGGGTCGGACACGTACGTACTCAAACTATGACCGTCCCCGTGACCGGGTGGCGAAAAGGTCTGCGGCGGTCGTCGTCCAACTCATGCACACGGCGACCGAGCGGCGCGGCTGCCTGATCAACCAGACTCGCTGCCAACCCAGCGCCACTGATCGACGCGAGTTTCGTGGCGCGACGGCGCGAGCGAAAGACCCGGAGCAGGGCGCAAACCGCAGCTCCAGACATCGCCCCCAACCCCTCGAGAGGACGCGCTTCACCGCGATCTGTCCCGGTGGATGAAGCGCGAACGCACAACCGTGGAATGGATTTGGTCCCCCGGCGAGTGCAGACTCCACATGAGCGCGGAGACAAAGGTACTCGTTCCCAGTTGCTGAGGCGCCGAGCGCCGAGGGCCACGAGTTCGGCTGCGGCAGGGTCTCCCGTCGGGCTGTCGCGTCGGACGTGTGCGACGACCTCGTGCCCGGCGCGGGTTGCCGCCGAGGCGACATGGCGTCCGACGTCGCCGGCCGCCCCTGTGATCAGCATGCGCATCTGTACTATGAAGGCTGAGGCGCTGCATCCGTGAGCGCACGCGCGGGCGCGCCGGCGAACCTGGCCAGCCAAGCGGCGGTCGATGACCACACGTGTTGCCGACAGAAATCGACAGTGATCACATGTCCGCAACCGTCTACCCACTCACGTTCGACCAGCGCCGCACTGCTGAAGAACGAAGGATGCCCTTCAGCCAGCGCTGGCGGAATCCGATAGTCGCTCCGTGAGTGCATCAGGAAGGTCGGCGCCTGAACGTCAGCGGCTGCCATTCTGGCGTCGTGTGCGACCGCCACCAGATCGCGAACGCGCCGTGGTGGCGTCGCCCCATACCCGAGTGCCAGAGCACGCGCCGCGGGATCGAAGATCGATGCCTCCGGATCGCCACCACGGAGGAATGGTGTGATCAGGCTGAACACGCCAGCCAGCGGCGCCAACCGCTCCGCCTCGGCGGGCGGCGTGAGATAGGGCGCCAGCAGCACCAAAGCAGGCAGCTCCGGATCGCGCGCTGCTTCGAGCGTCGCCAGTGCGCCACCCATCGAGAGACCGACCAGGACTACGGTCGAGTATTCGTTCCGAAGTGCGTTGTATTCTCGGTGCACGTCGGCCCGCCACTCCGCAGCGCCACTGGCCGCGAACGCCTCGAGCGTCCGACCATGCCCCGGCAGCAGGAGCGCACGTACCGTCCACCCGTGCTCACGATGCAGATAGTCGGCGAGGAGGCGCAGCGTTTGTGGCGTGTCGCCGAAGCCATGGATCAGCAAAGCGGCGTGCGTGGCACTCGCCCGCAGGTCGATCGGCGCGGCGCCGAAGATGATGCCATCAGGGCCAATCGGGAGCCGCGCTGCGTCTGCGGCCCTCGTCCGTGCACGGCGCCAGAAATAGGCGCCCACGTGCCCGAGCATCGCCAGACACAACGCAAGTGACAGGGTGGGGAGCATGCGTGTCAGTACTTCGGGATGGTGCGATCAACCTCGTCGCTCCACTGATCGATCCCACCACGCATGTGCGACACTCGCGAAAAGCCTTGCGCGACCAGAAAGTCACCGGCGGTCTCACTGCGCACGCCGTGATGGCAATACAGGATGATCTCCCGGTCGCGCGGCAGCGTCTCGAACTGTGAGGGCAGGCTCCGAAGCGGAATGAGTATGGCACCTGCGATGTGTGCGATTGCATACTCGGCCGGTTCACGCACATCCAGCAGCAGGACGTCGGCGCGGCCGGCAAGTGCGTCCCGGACGTCCACGGCCGAGCGATGGTGGAGCATGCGTGTTCTGGAAGAAGGGGGAATCATCGACAGAGAGCGTCACTCTCGCGGGCGGCGTCCCTCAGAACCGACGGGGCGGCGAACCGCCGCCGACCGCCGATCGCGGTACCTCGACGACCTCCCTTGACGCTTGCTGCGGTCGATTGCAGCGCAGCGCACAG
Organism: uncultured Gemmatimonadaceae bacterium; assembly: GCA_964392395.1. Lineage (GTDB taxonomy): Bacteria > Gemmatimonadota > Gemmatimonadetes > Gemmatimonadales > Gemmatimonadaceae > JACMLX01. Next base: position 36,996 of record CAYMQV010000016.1, on the reverse strand, counting down.
CTCGCCCCACGGCCGGTGAGGGATGGCCTGCCGTGCGAAGATACGTCATCCTCGGTAACTTGCAGCAGGGATTCCGCTCACTGTGATGCCTCCGCGCAACAGCTCGAGCTGCGGCACGCTGTCGACTACTGCCACGCGACGCTGCGTGCGAGGGATTTCAGTTCATGCAAGTCGATTCGGTGCAAGCAGTTACGTGTTTCTTGCCCAGAGACACGTGGATGCGTCTTGTGGAAGAGCTTGGTTGGCGTGCATGTTGCCTCCGCTCTGATCCATAAACCGCAGACAGTCAATCCCACGGCACGCCCTCGTGTGAGCGCACCGCCCTTCTCGACCGCAATTCTTGGTAACGACGCGTTCCTCGCGGCGGCGCCAGCGCTACCCGTACAGTTGCTGCACGCAGCGCTGGCGGCGGGGTTCGACGCAGTGGTGCCGGCAAGCCTGGGCGACGAACTCGTGGCAGGTGAAACGCTCCGTATCGCCCAGCTGCGCGGTCGGCGGCCGGTCGTACAATGCGCCTGCCCCTTTTCCTTGGCCCAGTTATGCAAGCGCGAGGCCAATCTCGCTGACGTGACGATTCCCGTCGCACCAGCTCCGGTGGCGCTCGCACGCGCGCTCCGACAGGATCGGGCAGAGCCACAGCACATCACCTACATCGGCGCATGCCCGGGCGCACAGGATCAGTCGATTGACCTGCAGATTCTGCCAGAGGCATTCTTGCGTGGCCTCGATCGGAAAGGCTTGTCGCCCGCGACGCAGCCGCTCGTCTTTTCCGACAGGCTGCCCCCTGACCGGCGCCGGTATCTCTCGCTCCCAGGTGGCGCCCCGCGTCCCGAACTCGTCGAAGCCCTCCTTCGCCGGACCGTCATCGCACTCAGTGGCCGGATGAACCCGTTACTGGCCGTTGCTGATGCGCTCTTCGACGGAGGCGTGACGATGATCGATCCTGCCGGTGCCTATCACTGCTCGTGCGCCGGAAGTGATGGAAACCGATCGGTGGCGGAGGGGCGCGTGGCGATCGAGCGGCTCGAGCCGATGCGGGCGATGTCGCCGATCTTCGAGGCACCGGCGTGGCTCGATCTTCGCCCGAGTGAGCCGCTGGATGCTGCTGATTCGGCAGACGATGACAAAGTCGCGACTGGACCGGTGGCATTCCGCGATGCCGCTCGCTTCGATCAAACGCCTGGCACGAGTGACTCAGAGCGCGGTGGCGTCCCCGCGTCGCAAACCGATGCCTCGCGGCGGTTGTATGCACTGGGCGTGCGCACGGCGCGCAGGCGTTCACCACACGCGTCCCAGGCGGTCGACGCGTCGTCGGTCATCAGCGAACACATTCCGCAGACGACGGCGGCGCTGCACGCGCAACCCATTGAACGCGAGATCCCGCTGGCCGATCAAACTTCCCCGTTCGCGGATCAGCTGGCCGCGCTCACGCCGCCAGCGAAACGCGCGGCGACGAAATTCGACGACCTGTTTCGGCGCGACTGATCACGGCATGGCGGGCACCGTGCGCGAGGCGGTGGTCACCGCAGCGTACCCCGGCCCGCGTCATGACATCAGCGTGTCTTGCCGGACGTCAGCGCGGTACGCGCGTCATCGAGTGCCGCCGCCGCACTCCCAACGCGCATGATGAGATCGGCCAGTTCGGAGCGGGCGAGGATCGCATCTTTCGCTCTCACTGCTTCTCCGATCGTGGGGAAGATCATCGTCGAGTACCCGTTATCCACGTCAGCAGCGTAGATGACACCGCGCACCCACGGCCGTGACGTCAGCCCGGCGGGGCGCGCCAGCCGCCGTTCAACCTGTCGGAGCGCAGCATTCGTCACGCGTTGTCGCGCGGCGGAAAGATTCCCGCCGGAAAGCACGCTGTCACGAACCTGATTGAATCGCTTTGCACGATCGATGAAGGTGATCCATGCCGCATCCAGCGTTGACGCATCGCCTGCGTTGATGGACGCCAGCAGGCGACTGGTCCGGTCGGTGTAGCGCCGCATGGTCTGCCCGAACTCGACGTAGTCGTACGGCACGATGTCGGCGTTCGCGAGCCGGAGCAGCATGGCCGCCGCCAGTCGCGCGGCGGCGGCGTGCGCGACGTAGCCGGTGTCCCCGAACGATTCCATCCATCGCTGGGAATCATAGGCCGAGTGATACACACCACCCGGACCCCCAAACCCCCAGTCGGCGTGCGGAATACCGAAGTGATTGTAGAAGCCGGCGAAGTCCGAGCCGCCGCCGGGATCTCCCATCACCGGTTCCGACGTATCGGCCACCGCATTCCGCGTCCGCCAGGCGGAGTATACCGAGCCGTTCCCTCGCGGATCAGGCACGTCGCGAGACAGTTCACGCGTCAGCCCGCGCAACGACGGCGATCCGCCGGCCCCGAAATCGAAACCCGTCGCGCTCACGTCGAGATTCAGGTAGGCGACGCCGCCCCGCTGCAGTCGCAGCGAATCGTCTTCGACATACTCGGTCGAGCCGAGCATTCCCCACTCCTCGGCGTCCCACGTGGCAAACACCAGCGTGCGAGCCGGCGCCTGTCCGTTCAGCGCACGAACCACGGCACGCGCCGATTCGAGAATGCTGGTTATGCCGCTGACGTTGTCACCCGCCCCAGCGCCCCACGCATCGCGATGACCCCCGATCACGATCACTTCGTCGGGGTTGGACCGTCCCGGGAGGGTCGCGGTCGTGTTGTGAATCATCTTGAACGGCTGGTCATCGAGCGTCACCGACACACGGGCGCGCACCGGTCCCGGGCCAACGTGGTAGCGGAATGACAAGCCGCCCTGCCAGCCTGATGGAATCCTTGCACCGCCAACGCCTTCGAGCAGCGCGGCGGCAGTGCCGTACGACACCGGTACCACCGGAATACGCGGAATCTTCATCTGCTCGAGACTCAGTCGCGACGCGGCTTCTGTGGCGGCGTAACCTGGTGTCGCAGGGTCGCCATAGCCATTCAACACACTGCCGCGCTGGACCCCACGTGATGGTCGCATCGGGCCGTTCGGGTACACGTCACCGGTGACGAAACCATCGTCGATCGGATCGCTGTAGATCAGCAGTGCAACGGCGCCGTGCTTCTCGGCTTCGCGGGCCTTGATCCCGCGAAAGCTCCGTCCATAGCGCGCAATCACGATCTTCCCTGTGACCGAGACACCCATGGAGTCGAGCTTCACGTAGTCTTCCACCAGACCGTAATTGGCATAGACGACCTCGCCTGACGCCTCACCGCCGCCGCTGTAGCCATTGACGGTGGGATACTGCTTGAGCGTCGAGACGACATCTGCGTCCAGCGCGGGTTCGTCCACTGCCAGTGCCGCCGGATCCGGAGCGGTCCGCCAGACCTGCACACCCGTCGCATGGGGCAGATACACCCGGTAGCTGCGCGTCTCCACCCGCAGGCCAAGCTTGCGCAGCTCGGCGTTCACATAGTCGCGCGTGCGTTCCTGTGCCGGTGTGCCCGCGATATGCGGCTCGCTGGATAGCGCCCGCGCAATGCGGCGCGCCGAATCGGGAGACGGGATGGCGATCGCTCGCCGCTCGAGCTCCCGCTGTGCAGCGCTGGCCGCACCGGAGAATCCGGTCAGCGGTGTTTGTGCGCAGAGCGCGGCCGGAAGGGCGGTGCCCAGCAGAAGAGTGCGAAGCGAACGATGCATGGCGCGAGAGGCAGATGGAGAGCGATCAGCGGGCTCGTCATGGTGCTGCGTCGACCGCGGCGCCGCAAGGCACCGCCCGCTACTGATCCTCGCGCAGCTCCTGCAGCAGTCGTTGCCCCACGAGTCGCAGTGCCGCCACCCGGTCCGGCGCCGTCGCCACGCTTGGCGCGAGTGCGCTGAACTGCGCACGCATCTCATCCGCGATCATGCTATCGCTCGGTTCACGGACACCGAGACGCTGGATCGTCGTGTGGGCCAGTGTGCGCAGCAGCCGCCGGATGTCATCGGGCAGGGCGGCGAGCTCATTCGGGTCCGCCACCGGCGTCGGGTCCTTGCGCCCGGTTCGCAGGCGAGGCGCATCGACCAGCGCGCGAAGCTCGGCGACGGTGACTACCAGCGCGCCAGGGCCGTGCTCGCGGACTCCTACGACCACGTTCAAGCGTTTCAGTCGTGTGCAGCGACGCACGACTGCCTCACGCACTCTGCCGACACCGTCCAGACTCCCAAGACCACGCCCGGTGATGACGAGGACGTCGCCGCCGCCGACCGCCTGCTGCTGACGGAGCCACGACTCCACACGCGTTTCGGCTTGCGCCACGGTCGGCAATCCATCGCGCAGGTTGAGGGTGCGCGCGGCTCCGAAGCGGAGCTCGTCGAAGGCCCGCTCGATCGGGATCACCGGCACGGCGCGCCACCTACCGCCGGAAGGCATCACGAAGCACCACGCCATCGAGACGCTCGAGCGGTGTGACACCGATTCGTCGAGCCAGTGTCGGTGCCATGTCGACCACACGCACCGTCCGGGTCCGGGTCACGCCGCGCGCAAAACCGGGGCCATAGAACAGAATCGGCACCCGCGCGTCGGCATCGTTCGGAGAGCCATGCGTGGCGAACGTGACACCGTTCCAGTACACGTACGGCCTGGGCGACACCAGCATCACGACGTTCAGCGATGGCGGCAATGCGTGAACCCAGCGACGGGCGACGGCGTCTCGCACGGTGTCGGCCTTCGCAAGGTCGCGGACCCTGTCCACGCGGGCCACGCCGGGGATCTGCCGGAACGCCGCAGCCATCGCGGTCAGCACCGAATCGAGCGAGACATTGGTGCGACGAAACGCCATCGAGTCGGCGAAGACCATGCCGTACTCGAATTCGAGGGCCGTCGCCGTATCGACGCCACGGTCGGCGAGTGCACGGATGGTGGACGTCATCACCGGCGCTGCGTCGATGCGCAGGGCCACGTCCCGCTGCCCGGCAAAATGTAGTTCAGGAAATGGCTGCACCCCGTGATCCGAAGTCAGGGCAATCACGATCTTCGACGAATCACGCACCCGATAGAGCGAATCGAGAAATTCGCCCAGGTAGCGATCGAGGCGCAGCATCTGATCATGGATCTCACGCGAGTCCGGACCGTAGCGATGGCCAACCGCGTCGGTGGTCGAGAGCGAGATCGCCAGCACATCGGTCCCCGGTCCCTTGCCGAGCGCCATCGCATCGAGCCCGGCCATCGCCGCCTGCAGCGTCAGCCAGTCCATCCGCGGATCGTCGCCAAGCGAACGGACCGCTTGCGTGGTATCGATGGGCAACGGGTGCGGGAACACGACATTCCGGCCAGAACTTTCGAGCAGCACGCTATCCATCTCGGCGTATTCGCTCGCCGGACGCAGCAACGCCCACGTGGTTCCCGTCATCGCGTGCGGAAGCCGGCGCGCATTGAAGCGCGTGAGCCACGTGGGCAGCGTGTCGGCGTACCAGCGACTGGTGGTGAAGCGCCCGTCACTGGCGTACCAGAACACCGACTGTTTCGTGCGTCCGATGGGAAGAATCGCGCCACGATCCTTCCTGCTGATGGAGAGCGCGCGTGACCGAGGATCGGCGGCGGCGATCCAGTCGGTGAGTGTCGTTCCCTGAAAGCGGAAGGGCGATGCGCCCGTGCCACCGCCGCCAATCAGCGCGGCGGTGTCGTCATTGACGCCGGCGTTGTTGCGCACTATGCCCGTGTGCATCGGAAACCGCCCCGACATGGTCGCGGCGTGGCCCGGTGCCGTCTCGGTCGTGGCATGATCCTGAAAACCATTCATGAACAGCACCCCGCCTGCCTGCAATCGTCGCAGCCCACCGGTGAACTGCCGACCGTAGCGTGCGAAATAGTCGGGGATCATCTGGTCGATCGTGAGAAACACGACCAGGGTCGGACGCGGTGGCGCGGCCCGACGCTGCGCGCCCAAAGGCAGGAGAGAGATCAGGGAGAAACCGGCTATCGCACCGGCGATGCCAGCACGGCGGAGCAGCATCCGGGTCACGAAGCGTGTCATGCTCAAAGCTACTCACGGTTGCGGCATGCCGGCTGGCGGCCAGCCAGCGTCATCTACTACGCCGGCTGGTGGCCGTCACGCAACCGTCACGCAACCGTCACGCGGCGGCGACGCTCTCACGCAGCGCGCGGTCGAGCATCGCGATGGCACGTGCGAGGTCTTCGCGAGTGGCCACCAGCGGGGGCAGAATGCGCAATGTGTGATCGCCTGCCGAGATGATCAGCAGGCCCTGTGCCCGCGCACGGTCGATGACGGCGCTGGCGGGCTCAGTGACGTCGACCCCCCACATGAAGCCCACACCGCGCACCGCACGCACACTCGGGTGCGTGTCCTTCAGTGCGGCGAGCTGCGCTCCGAACCACGCGCCATCCTCGCGCACACGCGACAGAAACGCGGGATCCGACAGTCGTTCGCACACATGGTGTGCCACGTGCGCAATCAGCGGACCGCCGCCGAAGGTCGTACCATGCTCCCCGGGCTGCAGGGCGCTCGCCACCGCATCGGTGAGCAGGATGGCGCCGATCGGAAGGCCTCCGGCGAGTGGCTTGGCCAGCGTCACGATGTCCGGGGTGATTCCAACCGCTTCATGCGCGAGGAAACAGCCAGTACGTCCCAGGCCACACTGAATCTCGTCGAGGATCAGCAGCACGTTGCGCTCGCGTGTCAGCGCGCGCAGTTCACGCAGATAGCCGTGGTCCATCGGACGCACGCCACCCTCCCCCTGCACCGGCTCGATGATCAGGGCCGCCGTGGTCTCGGCCGACAGCACGCCCGCCAATTCATCGAGATCCCGTTCCGCGATGCTGATCCCGGGCGCCAGTGGCAGAAACGGCATGCGGTACGCGGCGCGATCCGTCGCCGCGACCGAGGCCAGCAATCGCCCGTGGAAGCTTCCACGCACCGCGACAATCTCGTGCTTCGCTCCACTCGGATCGATCGACCGCCCCCACCGGCGAGCGAACTTGAATGCGCCCTCGACCGACTCCGCACCAGAATTGCAGAAGAACACCTTGTCGGCAAAGGTCCGCGAAGTGAGGAAGTGCGCGAGTCGTTCAGCCGGCTGGTTCGCGAACAGATTCGACACATGAATCAGGCCCGTCGACAACGCTTCGGTGATCGCGGCATTCACACCGGCATCATTGTAGCCAAGCGCGTTGGTCGCGATGCCGGACATGCAATCGAGATAGGCGTTTCCCGCGTCGTCGAACAGCGTGACACCGTCCCCTCGAACGAGGGTGACCGGGAATCGCTTGTACGTGTAGGCAATGCTGCTTGGCATCGACTTCGGGGATGTGATCGGGGGTGTCACACTGTCCAACGAGGCATCCGCCAGCGATGGCTCGGCCAGGGTCATCAGCGCCGCATTCATACCGCTACTCCTGCAAGGGTGATCACTGTTCCACTGGTGTCGTCCGTCAGCGCACGCAGCGCGCCGATCCGTACCCGTGGTACTCCGCGCGCCAGCGCATCGAGCGCGGCCTCCAGTTTCGCTGCCATTCCACCGCGCGCCACTCCCGAACGGATCAGCTGGCGCGCGACGTCCGCATCGAGCTGACCGACCGCCGCACCAGCAACCAGCACACCCTCGACGTCACTGATCAGCAGCAGGTCTGCTGCCTGTATCGCGGCGGCGATGGCGGCGGCCGCGTCGTCACCGTTGACATTCAGCACGCCACCGCCGGTCGAGTCGCGATCACGCGCCAGCGGAGAGACGACCGGACAGAATCCGCCGGCCAGCAGATGATGCAGCAGCGCCGCATCCACCCGGTCCGGCGTACCCACTTCTCCCATGGTCACACGTGACGTCGCAACGGCCGAGATCATCCCGGCATCCTCGCCGGAGATTCCCACAGCGGGGACGCCGGCACCGACCATCGTCGCGACCAGCCGCTGATTTGCGCTCCCTGAGAGCGCCATGCGCAGCAGGTCGAGATCCTCCATCGCCGTGACCCGCTTGCCATCGACGAACGCCGATTCGCGACCAAAGGACTTCTGCAGCGCGGAAACCTCGTCGCCGCCACCATGGACGACGACCAGCGCCGCTGATGCGGCCCACGCCGCAGCGAGCGTTGCCGGCAGCGCCACATCCGACTGGACGCGCCCGCCAAGCTTGATCACACGCGTCACGGCATCAGCCCCGCCGTTTCATCCAGATCACAGACGAGATTCGCATTCTGGATCGCCTGACCGGCCGCGCCCTTCATGAGATTGTCGATCGCCACAAAGATCTGCAGCATCGGTGCGCGGACATGCGCAATCGGTGTCACGTGGATGCGCGCCATGTTCGTGTGCACCACTTCGCGCAGCCGCGGCGGCGATGACGATATCTGAACAAATGGCTCGACAGCGTAGTGGGTACGGAACAGCGTCGCCGGATCCGTGAGCGGTTCGCGAAGCGTGACCGTGACGGTGGCGAGGATGCCACGCGCCACCGGCAACAGATGCGGCGTGAAGAGCAGATCCAGATCAGCGCCGCAGGCATCGAGCGTTGCCCGCATCTCATACAGATGACGGTGCGTGTTCCCGACACCGTATGCCCGGAAGTCCTCGGTGATTTCGCCGAAGAGCAGGTCGGGTCGCGGGGAACGGCCGGCACCGGAGACGCCACTGGCCGCGTCCACCACCACCGCGGCACCTGGCAGCAGCAGGTCGCGCGCAACCAGTGGCATCAGTCCGAGCAACGTCGCCGTCGGGTAGCATCCGGGATTGGCGACGATCTGCGCCGTCCGAATTGCATCGCGATTCAGCTCGGGCAGCCCATAGGGTACGTCCAGTGTCGTCACCGTGGCGTCGGGCTGGCCAGGCCGCAGATCACTGGAGAGATCGACCACCTTTGCCCCGGCGGCATGTGCCTTCGCAACCCACGCCGCCGACGCACCATGGGGCAACGCAGAAAAGACCACCGCGGCGTCGCCGAGCACGACGGAATCCGACGCCCTGAGCGTCAGCTCTCGGCTGGGCAGCCGCAACACCTCACCGGCGCGCGAGCGCGCCCCGGCAAACACCAGCTCGAAATGCGGATGGCGATCGACCAGCATGCAGAGCTCCTGCCCTGCATACCCACTGGCCCCTAGCACGCCGACAGGGAGTTTATGCATATTGAATGCATATTCTTTCATTGAACCCCCGTCAATGCCCAGTCGTGGGACTGCAGGGGACGAAGTCACCCGAAAGGAAGGGCTCGACACGTGGCCAACAAGCGCGAGCGGCATCAGGCAATCCACGAGATCGTGGAAACCGCATCAATCCAGAGTCAGGACGAACTCCGGAAGCTGCTCCGTGCGCGCGGCTGGAATGTGACGCAGTCGACGCTCTCGAGAGACCTGCACGAGCTGCGGCTGGCGCGAATCCCGACCGACGACGGTGTGCATTATGCCTTCATCGACGGCGGTGTCACCACGATGGAGGACGACCGTGGCGCGCTCGACCATCTGCTCCCGCAACTCTTTGACAAGGTCGACGGCACCGGGGAGCTGGTTGTCCTCCACACCGTCACCGGTGGGGCGCAGCCCGTGGCGGCGGCGATCGACAGCGAAGCCTGGCCGGACGTGCTCGGCACCATCGCCGGCGACGACACGATCCTCCTCGTTTGCCGCTCGCCTGAAGCTCGCGTACGGGTCATCAGACGCATCTCGATCCTCGCCGGTGATCGCGCCTGATGGTCGCGGGGGATCGGTTACCAACACTTGTGGCTCGGCTTTGATTTTGCGAGCTTATGCACTGAATCTGCATAAAATTTCACTTTGGAGTCCCACATGGCGCATACAATCGCCCTCGCCTACTCGGGCGGTCTCGATACATCGATCATCGTTCCCTGGCTGAAGGAGCACTATCCCGGCTCACGGGTCATCTGCGTGGCCGCCGATATCGGGCAGGACGACCTTGGTGGTGTGCGCGAGAAAGCCATCGCCTCTGGTGCCGAGGAGTGCGTCGTGGTGGACCTCAGGGAGGAGTTCGTCCGCGACTTCATCTTCCCGATGCTCCGCGCGGGCGCGATCTACAACCGGAAGTACCTGCTCGGTACGTCCATCGCGCGCCCCCTCATTGCGCGATCACAGGTTGAAGTGGCGCGGCGCTATGGCGCCGATGCCCTGGCGCACGGATGTACGGGCAAGGGGAACGACCAGGTCCGTTTCGAGCTCACGTACATGACGTTTGCGCCGGACCTCGAAGTGATCGCACCGTGGCGCATCTGGAACATCCGGTCGCGCGAGGATGCAATCGCCTACGCCAAGGCGAAGAACGTGCCGATCGTGGCGACCGTCGAGAAGATCTATTCGCGCGACGCGAATCTCTTCCATCTCTCGCACGAGGGCGGCGGGCTCGAGGATCCGAACTGGGAGCCAGTCGAGGACATGTTCGTGCTCACCACGTCGCCGGAGGCCGCGCCGGACAAGCCGGAATACGTCACCGTCGGCTTCGAGGCGGGGACGCCGATCAGCGTCAACGGTGAGAAGCTCGGCCCGTTCGACCTGCTCACCGCGCTCAACACCTTTGGCGCGCGCAATGGCGTGGGCCGCATCGACCTGGTCGAGGATCGCCTGGTCGGCATGAAGAGCCGCGGCGTCTACGAGACGCCGGGCGGTACGCTGCTGTATGCCGCACACTCCGAGCTCGAACAGCTCATTCTCGACCGCCGCACCCTGGCCGCAAAGGATCTGATCGCCCCCCGCTATGCCGACCTCGTCTACGAAGGTCGCTGGTGGACCACCGAGCGCGATGCATACGACGCATTCGTGAACGTCACGCAGGAGCGCATCACCGGCACCGTCACGCTCAAACTGTACAAGGGCAACGTGATCGTGGCCGGCCGTCAGAGTGCTCACGCCATCTACGACGAGCGCTTTGTCACTTTCGGTGAGGACACCGTCTACCAGCAGGCGGACGCGGGTGGGTTCATCCGCCTGTATGGCCTGCCGTATCGCGTGCGCGCCCTGAAGGATGCGGAGATGGGTTTCGTGCCATCGTGGGGAACCGCTGGTCCGGCGGCAGCCTCACCGACGCCCACGCCGTCAACTGCGGACGCCTGAGGTGACTGACGGAGCGACCCACAAACTGTGGGGGGGCCGTTTTGCTGGCGGCCCCTCCGCGATTCTCGATGCGGTGAATCGATCGATCACGGTCGACTTCCGCCTCTGGCCGTTCGACATCCGACTCTCGCGCGCGTGGGCGATGGGGCTGTGGAACGGCGGCGTGCTGACGCTCGAGGAGAGCGAGCGAATGGACGCGGGCCTGGTGGCCGTCGCTGAAGACTTCAGGAACGGCGCTCCGCCGCTCCCGAGCGACGAAGACGTCCATACGATGATCGACCGACTGCTCCACACCCATGTCGGTGATCTGGCGTCGCGCCTGCACACGGGGCGAAGCCGGAACGATCAGGTGGCGACCGCGTCGCGCCTCTGGACGATGGATGCGATCGAACAGCTCGACCTCGGCATTCGCGAGGTGCAACGTGTGCTGCTCAAACATGCCGAGCTGCACCAGCACGACCTGTTGCCGGCATACACGCACCTGCAGCGCGCGCAACCGGTCACGCTGGCGCACTGGCTGATGTCGCATTTCTGGCCGCTGTCGCGCGATCGTCAGCGCCTGGCCCATGCGGCGCGGAGCACGAGTGTGCTGCCGCTCGGTTCCGGGGCAATCGCCGGCACCGCGTTTCCGATTTCGCGCGTCCTGTTGCAGGAGCAACTCGGCTTCGCGGCGCTGTCGCAGAACAGTATCGATGCGGTTGGCGATCGCGATTTCATCGCCGATACGCTCTATGCACTGACGATGACCGCCACGCACCTGTCGCGGCTGGCCGAGGATCTGATTCTGTTCGGGACGAGCGAGTTCGGCTTCGTGCAGTTCGGGGATGCCTTCTCGACCGGCTCGAGCATGATGCCCCAGAAACGGAATCCCGACGCGCTCGAGCTCACACGGGGCAGTGCCGCACGTGTCTTCTCCGATCTCACCTCCATGGTGATGGCGCTGAAGGGTTTGCCGAGCGGTTACAACAAGGACTTGCAGGACGACAAGCGTGCGCTCTTCGACGCCGTCGACGTGATGTCGCTGGTCCTGCCGGCCGTTGCGGGCGCGGTCGACGAGCTCACGTTCCGCACCGAGCGGATGCGCGCGGCCGTGACGTCAGTCATGATGGCGACCGATCTGGCCGACTATCTGGTCCGCCGCGGCGTGACGTTCCGCGAGTCCCATCGTGCGGTCGGGTCACTGGTGCGTCAGGCGGAAGAGGCGCGTGTCGAACTTCACGAGCTGCCGTTATCGGCGTTCACGGCAGCACACGAACAGTTTGGCGACGACGTGATCGATGCACTCTCGGCACAAGCCAGCGTCGATTGCCGATCGGTGCCCGGCGGAACAGCTGTCAGCGCTGTGCGCGAGCAGCTGATGGCCGGTCACGAAGAACTGATGCCGAGTGACAGCACCCGGGGCAATGCATTGCGCCTCGAGGGGTGATCCAGGCGCGTGTCGACGCTGGCGGCGGTCTCTCGGCAGCAGCGCCGCTGCACTAGAACATGATACCGATCGTCACCGGGATGAACCTGGCGGTCGACCGGCCACCGCCAACACTGAATGTCGCGTCGTTGATCTGGTGCATTCTTGCTTCAACAAAGACACTCGCGCCGGTCAGTCCGAACTTCGCGCCTGCGCCAAAGTTGTAGCCGACTTTGCGCGTGCTTTCCGTGCCCTGCAACTGCGTATCGTAGTAGCCGACACCGCCGATCAGATACGGCTTGATCGGGCCCGGCAGCAGGTTGAGTACAGCGTTGATCGAGCCGCTGATGACGCGGGTGTCGGCATTGTTGAAGGCATTGGTGACGGCGCTACCGAAGTTCTTGCCGCCAAAACCGTTGTACTGCAAATCGGCGCGGAACTGGAACGGCAACAGTGGCAAGCCGAGCTGCACGGTGGCGAGCCCGTTGTAACCGAGATTCTGTCGATCATTCAGAGAACCCGATGGAATCGTGGCACCACCGGCGAGGCCAAACGCCAATTGTGCGTTCGCCGGCACCGATGCGATGGCGAGAGCGAGACTGGCGACGGCAAGCGCTTTGCTGAAATTTTGCATTGATAACCGAGCAATAGGTTGGCGCACGCGCGACCGTGCGTAATTCAGACGACTACCGCCTCCATGACGCCACACCTCGACCCGTGCCTACGACGCGAGACTGCGCACCACGGCCTCAGCGCAGGCAATCCCTCCGCGCGCGGCCCCTTCGAGCGAACTCGTATGCAAAAGTTCGGATGCAAGGAACAGCCCGCCGCTCGATGTTTCCGCAGGCATTCGACGGAGGAGCGCCCCCGGAGGCTGCGCGTACTGTGAGTACGGGACACGCCACACCGCGAGAAGTTCCGCTGATTCCGCCGCGCGTTGATTCCCCATCGCGAGCAGGTCCTTTCTGACTCGCGGGATGAGTTCGGTCTCACTCAGAACCGCAGACGCTCCGAGGACTGTGGCTGCTGTCAGTGACGAGCCGGTCGGTGCATAGGTCGGCGCCACATTGCTGATCGTGATGGCGTGGCTGACCGTCGCGTCGGATGAGGCGTTCAACCACAGCGCATCACCATCCAGCAGCGGCGCCGACGACCGCAGATACACCGTGGTGCAGCCAAGACTGACAGGTGGAACATCGACATGAACGCCCGCCGTGAGCGCGAGCACCGCGATGGCCGGCGGATCACACGCAAGGACCACGCGCCGCGCGGGAATGTGCCGATCGTCCGCCAGTATGACACCGTCGACCTGCCCGTCAGCAGCCTGTGTCACGCGCGTGACTGCAGTGCCGGTGCGGATGCAACCTTCCGGAAGTGCGGCCGCGAGCTGCGCAGGGATGGCGCCCATGCCGGCGGCGGGTACCGTGGTGCGACCCTGAGCCAGCATCTTGAACGTATAGAGCAGAACCGACGCGGAGGACTCGAGCGACCGATCGAGGAGAATTCCACCATAGAACGGAGCGAAGAAGCGCGTGATCGCCTTCGCACTGAAACCGCGAGCGACCAGAAACTCCCGCGTGGACAGGCGATCGAATCGCGCGGCGAAGCAGTCGTCAAACGACAATCCGGTCGCGAAGTAGCGTAGCTGCAGCATCCGGATTTTGTCGAGCAGCGACAACGATGATGCGCGGAGCGTCGGCCAGAGCAGCGATGCGTCAGCGAGGGCGTCACCGATCAATGCTGTCGCAGACCCAGCCGTCGCGATCCGCGCCGCCGGACGGAACTCCCGCAGCTCGAGGGCTGCAATATCCAGCGCCGCGGTCAGCGTCGGATAGGCACTGAACAACACCTGAAACCCGTGATCGATGCGAAAACCGTCCTGCACCGTCGTGCGCACCCGGCCGCCCACTTCGGGCTCGCGCTCATACACGACGACCCTGTGCCCTGCACGCGTCAGCGTTCGCGCGCAGAGCAGTCCCGCAATACCCGCCCCGACGATGACGGTGGGGTCTGAATGGCGCGTCAAGGCGTCTGCGGCACGGTCAGTGGCGGCACGGTCGATTTCGGTGCGGTGACAGGTGGCAAGCTGATCGGCGGAGTCGGCGCCGGCTGCACCGCCGTTGGTGCGCCGGGATCGACGATCGGTGCGGGCGTCACCGGCGAGGCACCATTTGCCGCCGGAACTGGCGCGCCGAGCACGTCAATTGCCGTCACGAAGTACTCAGTCTCTCCGAAACACTGTGTTGGCACGCCCTTGTGCTGCTCATACGAGAGCTTGACCTGCTTGCCAAGGGAGTTGTTGATCGACTCCGCCACCTTGTCATCACGGACCGTGAACTTGAAGATCTCCGGCATGACGTTGGGACCATTGGCCAGCGCCAGCTCACCTTCCCAGGTCTTGCAGACCCAGCCCTTGTTCGAAAGCTTCTGGACGAAGCCGGCTCGCTCGCCATCGGCGTACGAAAAGCTGAGCGCGACCGTGACCCAGAGCGCGAAGGCTGCCAGCGGGAGCACCACCAGAAACAGGACAGCGGTGATCTTCCACTTGCTCCGGGGCTTCGGTGGGGCCGTCAGGGGGCCGCCGGTGCTGATCGACGGGTCGGTAGACGTGCGACTCGACTCTTTGGCCATTGATGACTCTCGGTCACGGTTAGTGGAACGCGGGCAACAGGCAATGTCGACGGACCCGCAGGGCTGCCACAACCCCGGATCCTCATGCTCCCGCCTGATACGTGATTCCGCCCGCGCTAGATTCCATGCCAGATCGCCCGTCCCGGCCTCCCCGAACCATTTCGTGCTGTGAGCATCCCCTCCGTGTTCCGCCCGCGCCGCCAGACGGTGACGGTCATGATTGGCTCGGTTCCGCTCGGTAGCGGACATCCGGTCGTGGTCCAGTCCATGACGAACACCGACACGGCTGATGTGGCGGGTACTGTCGCGCAGGTCCTCTCACTGGCGCGCGCTGGATCGCAGATCGTCCGGGTGACCGTCAACAATGAGGAGTCTGCCGCCGCCGTGTCGCCGATCGTCGAGCAGCTGGTCGATCTCGGTATCACAGTCCCGATCGTGGGCGACTTTCACTACAACGGACATCTGCTGCTGGCGAAGTACCCCGCGTGCGCGCGTGCGCTGGCCAAGTACCGCATCAACCCGGGCAACGTTGGCGGGAAGCGTCGCGATGAGAACTTCCGCTCGATTGTGCAGATCGCGGTCGACAACGACAAGCCGGTGCGCATCGGCGTGAACTGGGGCTCGCTCGATCAGGACCTGCTGACACAGATGATGGACGACAACGCGGCGTCGGCAACGCCAGCCACGGCGCACGACGTGTACGTCGAAGCGATGCTGGCCAGTGCGCTGCGGTCCGCCGAACTGGCCGAAGACGTTGGTCTTGCGCACAACAAGATCGTCATCTCGGCGAAGGTCTCATTGGTGCCTGATCTGGTCGACGTGTACCGGCGCCTTGCCGTCCGCTGCGACTATCCGCTGCATGTGGGGCTGACCGAAGCAGGGCTTGGCATGAAGGGGATGGTAGCGAGTGCCGCCGGCCTGTCCCTGCTCCTCACCGAGGGCATCGGTGACACGATCCGCGTCTCGCTCACACCGAAACCGGGTGGTGATCGGGCCGAGGAAGTGCACGTCGCGCAGCAGATCCTGCAGTCGCTCGGCCTGCGTAGTTTCTCGCCGCAAGTGACGGCCTGTCCTGGCTGTGGTCGCACGACGTCCACGTTCTTTCAGAGCATGGCCGAGGATATCCAGAACTATCTGCGGGACCAGATGCCGGTGTGGCGCGGAAAGCATCCCGGCGTCGAGGAGATGCGCGTCGCTGTCATGGGATGCGTGGTCAATGGCCCGGGTGAATCGAAGCACGCCAACATCGGCATCTCGCTGCCCGGCACGGCGGAGGAACCCAGGGCGCCCGTCTATGTCGACGGCTCGCTTCGCGTCACGTTGAAGGGCGATCGCATCGTGCCGGAGTTTCTCGAGCTTCTCGAAGCCTACGTTGTCAGCACGTATCCGGAACCGGCACCGGCCGGTGCGGTGAACTGAGCGTCAGATCACAGCGGGAGCGTCACCGATCGGTGCCGCTTCCAGCTGCAGGACCATCTCGCCGAGTTCTGCCATGATCGGCGCGGTGTACCCGACGGTCTGAAGTCGTGCGAAGATGGCGCGGTACCACTGCAGTGTGACGTCTCGATCGGCGCCGCCACGATTCCACACCGTGCCCGGCTCGATCGTGCGGCGCAGATCGGCGAGAACAGCGCCGGCGTTGTGCAGGTTGTGCGCTGCACAAACCCAGCGTGCGTCATCTGACGCCGTCATCAGTCGCGCCAGGCAGTCTTCCTTCACATCGTCCTTGCTCATCTCGATGCCGTCGTCATCCAGTCGACGGCGTGTCACCATGAGCACGGTCTGCAGGACATCGTCGCCGAACTTCGCCCCGATCCAATCGGCAAGATCCTCGGCGGTGTACCCATCCCGCACGCAGTCCTCGATCACATCATGCAGGACGCCGGCGGCGACTGCCGTCTCGCCACAGCCGTAATGCGTCAGGATGACCGCCACGTTCGCTGCGTGCGTCACATACGGCATGCGCAGCCCTTTGCGCACCTGAGTGTCGTGGTGCTTCGCCGCGAAGGCGAGTGCGTGGTTGATGCGGTCGGAGTATCCGCGCATGAAAGGCCTGTGGCCAGAAAGCAGGAGTGGAGCGGCGCGACGAGTGGAAGCTACTGTCGCGCAACCAAAGTTCGTAGTGCAGGCATGCGTCGATCCAGGCAGCGCGCCAGTTGCGGGGCGTCAATCACAGGGCGTCACGGAGGGCCGTGGATCTTCTCCGCCTTCGATCTCACGGGACAGACTACCCGAAAAATGCATGCCACCCAGACTGGGCACTGCCGAAGTGCGAGCAGTTGGAACGCGTCCTTCACCGTGCCGTCACCGTGCCTGAGACAGGAGTGCAGCGAGCCGCAGGTCGAGCAGCAGCAGCGCGGCGCCCTGGATGCCGACGCCGAGGCCGGCACCGACCAGGCCGCGTGACTTTGCCAACCGCCAGCCGCACAGGGCGAGCGTGAGTCCGACCGCGATGTACCCCAGATCCAGCCCGCAGTTGAACCAGAGAAAACGATCGAGACTCGTCACGCCATCGTAGTCGCGAAGCGACAAGCCGGGTCGCGCCGCGAGCGCGAGAATGCAATCAATTGCGCCCCACGCACCAGTCTGGATCGCAAAATGGCGCAGCAGCGGCACATCCAGTCGCTTCACACGCCAGAAGGCCCAGCTGCCGAGCGCCGTCGCCAGACTGGTCGCGCCCCAGAACAGCAGTCTGGCGAGATGAGCGCGCTCGAACGCAAGCACCTGATCAGCCCACATGATGATCCCCCGGTGCGTGTGACACGATCAGCGATTCGCGACCGGGACGTGGTCGAGCGCGCGCCGCAGCGCCGTGTCGAGGGCAAACTGAATAGGATCGCTGTCCTCGATGTCCGGGGCCCAGATCACGACACCGAAGGCGGACACGCCGCGCGCCCGGTGAATCTCGGCGCGCGCGCGGGAGAGCCAGGCGCTTGGTGTACTCCCGATCTGCACGACGAGGACGACATGGGAGTCACCAGCGCCAGCCGCCAGCGCCGGCCGCACATCTTCCAGCGTGCCGGAGCGCAGGGTGATCGTGTCATCGGTGACGTTCTCGAGGAAAAATTCTCCAGTCCACGCCACACCCTGATTGCGTTCCGGCTGTACCAGCACGGCCTGTGTGGCGGTTGGCGTGGCGCGGCGTCGAACGCGGGTCGTCATGCGCGCCGTGCCCTGGCGAGGTGATACGATGCGTACACTGCGTCCATCGTAGCCAAGCCGTTCGCCGATGCGTGCCGCAGTTCGGGATGCGAGTTGCGGATCGTCGCTGACGACAATCAGCGTGCGTACCGACTCCAGAAACGGCTCGAGATCGAAGGCCAGTTGACTGAACGCACTGGTGAGTGCTTCCGGAGTCTTCGCGTCTGTCGTGCGGATGCTGAGAAGCACCGGAACGCGCGCCTGCGACGTGACTTCGCGATCATCGGCCAGACGGGGCGACTGGACTTCGAGCAGAATGGTGACCAGCAACGCCAGTCCGATCGCCGCGGCCGCACTGGCGGTGAGCATTGCCAGCGGCGGTGCCAGCGCGTCGACCCGCCGCTGCGCCCGCGCCCGCGCCGAATCGCGCGCGATGGCCGTCGCCCGCTCGGCCGTCAGCTGTGCACTGACGGCATCCGACACTCGCGCCGCGGCGTCCCGCTTCGCGCGTGCGGTGACGTATCGCGCCGAGTCGGCGACAAAGCGACGGGCACGTTCTTCCGCCGTCGGACCGACTCGCAGCATCGCAACGGGACCCGCTGCCGAGGCGGGCTCGAGCAGAAGGGCAATACGCTGCAGGGCGCTCCGTTCGATCGCGCGACCATACGACGTCACGCGACTCGAGAGTTCGAGATAGATCGGGTCGACACCACCGACCGCGTCGTACTCGTTGCGTGATTTTTCTGCCTCCGCCAGCGAGTCCGCCAGCGCCCGCACGCGTGCGTCCTGTTGCAACAATGGATCCGCCGCCAGTGCACGCCACGACGACGCCAGCGGCGCGTTCTGCGCGCGCTCGAGTCGCGCCGAGAGCATGGCGACCGCAAGCTTCAGTGAGTCGGGAATCACGTCAGCCGCGACGACCAGTTGATACGGTGCAGCTGATGATGGTGTTGTTGCGGCAAGGGTGTCGGGACCGGCAGAGCCCAGCGCTGCGGTCGAATCGACGACCGATGAATCAGTTGCCGGAAGGCGCCGAACCGCGGGACGACGTGGCGGTGAGACCTCGGCCAGTACGCTGTCGGCGCGGAACTGCAGCCGCCGCATGCTGGCGGCCTTGCGCGCCAGATCCAGCGTGTCGACGGGCGTCGGTACCCGCTGGAGTGCGTCACGCTCCGCTCGTGTGAACCAGAGCAGCAACGCAAACGCGATGGCGAAGCTGATGCCGCCGACACTCACCAGCACACCGCTGCGATGCACCAGATTGCGCACGCGGCCTGCCATCCATCGCCCCACGGGCGATGTGGTGTATGAATCGAGAACGGAAGTCACCCGCGAATTCCAGTGAGCGGTAAGGGTGGCGGCCGATGGGTCACGGTGGACACACGCGGCACCGGCACAAAAGCAACGCGGCGCCCAACCGAAGTCGAGCGCCGCCAGACCATCAGCAACTGAAGGCTTACTGAACAGTGACCTTCATGATCATGTTCATCGCCTGATGCGGCGTGCAGATGACCGTGTACGTCCCGGCGGCCACGCCGCCGAACGACATGCTCCACGACTCGCCATCCGTCACCAGCATCTTGCCGGTCAGTTCACCCGTGCTCTCTGGCATGTTTGCCGAGATCTGAGCCGCTGATGCGCCGGCCGTGGCCGGATCGAACGCGACATTGTGCGGGCCACCCTTGACGTTCACGAACTTGATGCCGTCACCGGCCTTGACCGTGATCGCAGCAGGCTCGAAGCGATAACCCTTCTCATCGCCAATCATGTTTACCGTGTGCGTCGTGCCGGTGACCGGCATTGCAGCAAGAGCACCAGCGGCAGGAGCCATCGCGGCGCCTTCAGCCGGCGCGGCAGCCGTAGCCGGGGCTGGCATCGCAGACGTATCCGCCGCCTTCTTGTCACCACCACCACACGCGGCAAGCGCAAACGCACTCGTGGCGACTGCCAGAACCTTGAACTTCATGAAAAACTCCTCGTAGCCGGTTGATTAGCGAACAGAAGACAAATAGGCGAAGCACTGTGCTCGGTGTCGTGCGGCAGACCGCGCCGCGAAACTGCGCGAAGCATAGAGCCCCAAGCGCGAAGAACAAGCCCCGTGATCGGCCAGGACCACTCGGGAGAAGCGCGACGACATTGGTAGAACACACACTCGACCGGCCGAGGTTCCATGTTGGCGGTCGGTTGACCGCCCCTCCTTGGCCCACTAGCCTTGGCTCATGCACTTTTCTGCCGCTCAGCATCACCACCATCATCACGGTTGCCGCCTGACGGGCGTCGTTCGGGTGTGGTGCTTGGCGTAGTTCGCGCGCTGGCACTGTGCAACGCGGCGGCCCGTCCGGTTTCTGGACGGGCCGCCGCTGTTTTTGTCCCCATTTCGCTCCCAGCAATGCTCCGCATCGCACTTCCCAACAAGGGCCGTCTGTCTGAGGACGCCCGAGAACTGTTTACCGACGCCGGTCTCGAAGTCCGCGGCAAGGGTGAACGGGCGCTGACTGCATCCCTCGGCGGCGAGTTCGAGGCAATCTTCGTCCGTGCGGCCGACATCCCTGAGTTCGTGGCGGACGGGGCCGCGCAGGCCGGCATTACCGGAATCGACCTCGTGCGTGAGTCCGGCAGAGATGTGGAAGAACTGCTCGATCTGGAGTTCGGCCGCTGCCGGCTGGTCGTCGCGGTCCGTGAGGACAGCCGCATTCGCACCCTCTCCGACCTGCAAGGCAAGCCGCGGGTCGCGACGGTCTTTCCACGCATCACGGCGGACTTCTTTACTCGGGAGGGAATTCCGGTCGACATCGTGCCCGTCTCGGGCGCGGCCGAGATCGCGCCGCATCTTGGCATCGCAGACATCGTCGTCGACCTCACCTCGACGGGCTCGACGTTGAAGGTCAACGGGCTGCTCGAAGTGGCGACGGTGCTCGAATCCTCGGCCAGAATGATCACGACCGTCCCCTCCGGCGATGTGCGGCGACCGCCGCTCGACGAGCTCGTCGACGCGCTGTCGTCGGTGCTCCGCGCCCGGAGTCGGCGCTACCTCATGGCAAACGTGCCCCGGGCCCGTCTGGCCGACGTGCAGGCGATCCTCCCGGGCATCAACGGTCCGACGGTCATCGACATCATGGACCACGGCGAGATGGTCGCCGTCCACGCGGTCGTGTCTGCGGCCACCATCTACCGCACCATCGGGCAACTGAAGCAACTGGGCGGGCAGGGGATTCTCGTGACGCGTATCGAGCGCCTGATGCCATGAACGTGTCACCGTTCCGATTCAGCGGGCCGATCGACGCCCTCAGCCAGGATGACCGTCGGACGCTCTTCGATCGCTCGACCTCGGCCGACGATACCGTCCGGCGTCAGACCGCGGAGATCATCGCCCGCGTCCAGCGTGACGGTGACACCGCGTTGCGTGAAATGGCCATGACGTTTGATGGCGCGACACTCGAGGCGCTCGAAGTCCCGCGCTCGGCATGGACGCATGCCCTTGGGAACATGGCACCTGAACTGCGCGACGCCCTCGAGCGCACCGTGCGCAATGTCCGTGTGGCGCATGCCGCGTTTCTCCCCACCGCAGTTGAGGTGGAGACGGAGCCTGGCGTCCGCGTCGGACGCCGTCCGGATCCGCTGCGTCGCGTTGGTGTCTACGCGCCAGGCGGGCGCGCGGCGTATCCGAGCTCGCTGATCATGGGTGTCGTCCCGGCGAAGGTGGCTGGCGTGCAGGACGTGATCGTCTGCTCACCAGCCTCGCCATCGGGGCAGCCGTCCGATGTCGTACTGGCAGCGGCGGAGTTGGCGGGGGCCGACCGGATGTTTGCGATCGGTGGTGCAGGCGCGATCGCAGCGCTGGCGTACGGCACGGCATCCGTGCCGCGCGTCGATCGGGTCGTCGGGCCCGGCAATGCCTGGGTTGCGGAGGCCAAGCTGCAGTGCGCTGGAGCGGTGGCGATGGACTCGCCCGCCGGACCAAGCGAGCTCCTGGTGATTGCCGACGACACGGCGAATCCGACGCGCGTTGCGCGGGAATTGCTGGCACAGGCGGAACACGATCCTCGCGCGGCCGTGGTGTGCGTGACAATCGGCGAGTCGATGGCCCACCAGGTCCGGGCCGCAATCGACGTGCTGCTGCCGTCAATCGAGCGGGTGGCAATCATTCGGGAGTCGTTTGCGTTCGCCGGTGCGGTGCTGCACTGCGCGTCACTCGGTGACGCGGTGCACTTCGCCAATGAGTGGGCCGCCGAGCACCTGCTGCTGGCCATCTCGCCGACGGCACTGGATGCAACGTTCGCCGCACTGCGCGGTGCCGGCACGGTGTTTCTTGGCGAATCGGCCAGTGTCACCTTTGGCGACTACATGACGGGTGCCAACCACGTCCTGCCGACCGGCGGCCTGTCGCGGTGCTACTCCGGGCTCTCCACACTCGACTTCATTCGCTGGACCTCATGGCAGCGTGTGACGCCTGCCGCCGCATCATCATTCGCCGCTGCTGTCGGACGATTGGCTAACAGTGAAGGGTTGCCTAACCACGCTGCCGCCGCGCGGCAGTGGAGTTCCCATACATGACCACGCCAGTCATCGATCGCCTCGCCGTGGCCCGCGCGGCCTACAACGACGTGCCGCTCTACGACCCGAAGCGGTCACCGGTGAAGCTCGACCTCACCGATAACACGAATCTCTGGGGCGTGCCGCCGCATGCCGAGCGTGCGATCCGTGAATTCTCGGTATCGACCGTCACGCGGTATCCGACACTCTACGGCTCGGAGCTCAAGGTCGCTCTGGCCGAACACGCTGGCGTTGCGCCGGACATGGTCGTCACCGGCTGCGGCTCTGACGACGTGCTCGACTCGGCCATGCGAGCCTTCGGCAACGAAGGGGATCTGGTGGCGGCCACCGACCCGACGTTTGCCATGGTGCCGATCTTTGCGATGATGAACGCACTCCGCTCGACACTGGTGACCGAACTGCCGGACCACGAAGTGGATGTTGATGCGCTGATCGCCACCGGCGCAAAGCTCATTTACGTCTGTTCGCCAAATAACCCAACCGGTGCGCTGGTGGCCCGGCGGACGCTGGAGAAACTGATCGATCAGGCACCGGGGGTCGTGCTGGTGGATGAGGCGTACGTGGAGTTCGCCGGCGTTTCGAACGTCGATCTGCTGGCGCGATCGCCGCGCGTGCTGCTGATCCGCACCATGTCGAAGGCCTTCGGACTCGCCGGTCTTCGCATCGGATATGCCATCGGCCACCCGGCGCTGGTCGCAGAAGTCGAAAAATCACGTGGGCCGTACAAGGTGAACGCGCTGGCGGAGCACGTCGCACTGACGGCGCTCCGCAAGGACGTGCCGTGGGTGGAGGAGCACATTCAGCGCGCGATCGAAAACCGCGATCGTCTGACGATCGAACTGCTGAAGCTCGATCTCGATCCGATGGCGTCGAGTGCCAACTTCGTCTGTGTTCCGGTGAAGGACTGCGTGGCGGTTGGCATGGCGATGCGCGAGAAGGGCGTCGGCGTGCGTCCATTCCCGAACCTGCCGCGGGTGGGAGATGCGCTGCGGATTTCGGTCGGGCCCTGGCCGTTGGTGGAACAGTGCCTCAAGACGCTGGCGGCCGTGTTGAAAAGCAGGGAGTGAAGAAGTGAAGCTCAGCATCTTCGACTACGGCGCGGGGAACCTGCACTCGCTGATCAAGACACTCGAGAGGCCAGGGGTCGAGGTTCACATCGACACCGACCCTGCCGCCGCGGTGGCAGCGGACGCGCTGGTGTTGCCCGGCGTCGGCGCGTTTCCCGCCGCGACGCGAGCGCTCGGCGACACTGGGCGGCGCACCATGTCCGACGCCATTCGCAACGGACTGCCGACCCTGGGCATCTGCCTTGGGATGCAGCTGCTGTTCGACCGCAGCGCGGAAGGTGGAGGCGCCGGACTCGGGATCTTCGCCGGGCGAGTCGAGCGGTTGCACGCGGAACGGGTTCCGCAGATCGGCTGGAACCAGCTCGAGCTCGACGCTACCCGCGATCCACTGCTCGACGCCTCCGAGCTCCGCATCGCATACTTCGCCAACAGTTTTGTCTGTCGCGCTGACGATCCATCCGTCGTTGCGGCATGGAGTACGCACGAAGAGGACCGATTTCCCGCCATGGTTCGCGTCGATCGATGCACTGGCGTGCAGTTTCATCCTGAGAAGAGCAGCACGGCAGGCGTGAGTTTCGTGCACGCCTGGCTGCGCGAGGTGCACGCATGATCGTCATTCCCGCCATCGACCTGCGCGACGGAGCCTGTGTTCAACTCGTCGGCGGCGAGTACGCCGCGGAGCGCATCCGATTGCCCGACCCCGTAGCCGTCGCCCTCGACTGGGAAGCAAAGGGATTTCAGGCATTGCATATCGTCGACCTCGACGCCGCGACCGGTCGTGGCAACAATCGACAGGTCATCGAGCGGCTGCTCGATCGGACGGATCTCACTGTCCAGGTTGGCGGTGGCGTTCGCGATCGCGACGGCATCGCCTGGCTCATCGACGCTGGCGCGACCTACGTGGTCGTGGGCACACGTGCACTCGAGGATGAGGAGTGGCTGGCCGAGATGGCTGAGGAGTTTCCCGAACAGCTCGTGGTCGCCGCCGACGTGCGTGAACGCAAGATCGTGACGCACGGCTGGACCAGAACCATGCACCTCGACATCGATGAGGCAATGGAGCGCTTGTCCCGCCTGCCGCTGGCCGGCGTGCTCGTGACCGCGGTGCACAAGGAAGGATTGATGCAGGGGGCTGATCTGGCGCTGATGGAAGACGTCGCTGATTCGACGCACCTGCCGGTCATCGCCAGTGGCGGTATCACCACCGACGTGGATCTGCGGCTGCTCGAGGATCGTGGCGTGTCCGCGGCGGTCCTTGGCATGGCGCTCTATACCGGTGCGATCGATGCGCGCGCCATCGCCGAGGAGTTCCGAGGATGAGCACCGTGGTTCGCGAAACGAAGGAGACGCAGATTCGCGTCGTGCTCACGCGTGGGACGGGCCTCGCGACGGTGGACACCACACGTCCCTTTCTCGATCACATGCTGGTCACGTTTGCGAAGTACAGCGGACTCGATCTGGACGTGCATGCGCGCGGCGACTTGCCGCACCACCTGATCGAGGATGTCGCCATCTGTGTCGGTGCGGCGGTCGCGGCCGCACTGCCGCCGACCGCCGCCCGCTACGCCGATCGCACCATCCCGATGGACGACGCCCTGGTGCAGTGCGCGCTCGATCTCGGCGGACGTCCGTACTATCACGGCAAGCTGCCGGTCGCCATCTGGGAGCACTGGATGCGGTCCTTCTCGGACAATGCGAAAGCGACACTGCACCTGCGCGTCATTCGCGGATCCGATGCCCATCACGTCGTGGAAGCAGCCTTCAAGGCGCTTGGACTGGCGGTGCGTGATGCATTCGTCGAATCGGGTGCGGTCTTCAGCACCAAGGGCAGTGTGGCCTTGCAGGTGTCGGAGTGATGCCAGCGTGCTGACGCGCCGACTGATCGTCTGCCTCGATGTGAAGGGCGGGCGCGTCGTGAAAGGAGTGAACTTCGTCGGATTGCGCGATGTCGGCGACCCGGTCGCGCTGGCAACCCGCTACGAAGCGGAAGGTGCCGACGAAATCACCTTCCTCGACATCTCGGCCAGTGCCGAGGATCGCACGACGCTGCTCGATGTGGCGCGGCGGACGGCCGAGCGGCTGTTCATTCCACTGACCATCGGTGGCGGCGTGCGGACCGCGGACGATGTCGGCCGGGCGTTGCGCGCAGGTGCGGACAAGGTGTCCCTCAACTCGGCCATGGTGGCAGATCCAGCCGTGCTCACCGCTTGTGCCGATCGCTTCGGGGCACAGTGCGTCGTCGCCAGTATCGACGCCAAGCTCGAGACAGACGGTACCTGGCGCGTCTGGACGCACGGCGGTCGGACGCGGACCGAGCTCGAAGCGGTGGCCTGGGCCGCGGAATGCGTGGCTCGCGGTGCGGGGGAGGTGCTGCTGACGAGCATCGATCGTGACGGTGCGCGAACCGGGTATGACCTGCCGCTGATGCGCGCAGTCTCGAATGCCGTCACTGCGCCGGTGATTGCGAGCGGTGGGGCGGGAAGCGCGGCGCACATCGTCGACGTGCTCGCGGCAGGTCACGCGGATGCCGCACTGGTTGCCGGCATCCTGCACGACAACCTGACGACAGTCGGGGCTCTCAAGGATGCCATGCGTGCATCAGGGCTGGTGGTGCGATGAGCAGTTCGTTGTTGCAGGCGGTGACCGAGCTCGCCCGGCTCGCCGGTGACGAGGCCAACCGCTTCTTCCGCCATGACATTGCCGTGGAGATCAAGAGCGATGGATCTCCGGTCACCGCCGCCGACCGTGCCGCGGAGACGGTTGCCCGTGACTGGATTCGGAGTCGATTCCCCGATGATGGTATTCTCGGCGAGGAGTTCGGACTCGAGAAGCCGGATGCCGCGCGGCGATGGGTGCTCGATCCGATCGATGGAACGAAGAGCTTCATTCATGGCGTGCCACTCTGGGGCACGCTGGTCGCGATCGTCGAGGGCGAGCGTGTGCTGGCTGGTGCCGTGTACGCACCTCCGAGCAGGGAACTCGTCGCTGCCGCCGTCGGTGAAGGCGCCTGGTTCAACGGCGAACGGACCTTCGTCTCCCAGACCAGGTCGCTCAGCGCGGCGACGCTGCTCACCACCGATGATCGTTTCCCGGGTCGGCCGACGCGACGCGCCCGATGGAATGCCCTGGCTGACGCGTCGTGCATCGTGCGAACCTGGGGCGACTGCTATGGCTATCTGCTGCTCGCCACTGGTCGGGCGGACATCATGGTCGATGACCTGATGAATCCCTGGGATGCAGCAGCCGTGCAGGTCGTGATCGAAGAAGCGGGCGGCCGCTTCACCGACTTCCGCGGCCGTCAGACAGCCTTTGGCGGCGACAGCATTGCCACCAACGCTGCGCTCGACTCCGTCGTCCGCGACATCCTTTGCCCGGGCGGAGACCCAGGTCTCGATGCTTGATCTCGAACTGATCGACTTTGCGAAGGGGAGCGGTCTGGTCACGGTCGTCGCTCAGGACGCGACCACCGGCGACGTCCTCATGGTTGCATTCGCGGACCGCGAGGCGCTCGAGGCCACGTTGCGCACCGGTGAGATGCACTACCACTCGCGGACGCGTGGCTTGTGGCACAAGGGAAGCACCAGCGGCAACGTACAGCGTGTCGTGTCATTGACGATGGACTGTGACCAGGATGCAGTCCTTGCCCGTGTCATCCCCGCTGGACCGTCATGTCACACCGGGGCGACGACCTGCTTCACGGTGCCCGGTGTCACACCGCCACCGGCCGACGCGTTTGCCGTGCTGGATGGCACGATCGAGGCGCGCGCGACCGCAGCGCCGTCACCGGACGCCCGACCGAGCTATACGCGCACGCTGCTCGACGACCGGAATCTGCGGCTGAAGAAGATCGGCGAGGAGGCAGCGGAGCTGGTGCTCGCCTGTGCTGACGACGACCCGGAACGCGCCACGAGCGAGGCAGCCGACCTGTTGTATCACACGATGGTCGCACTGCACTCGCTCGGTATTCGGCTCAGCGACGTTCGCGAAGAACTTGCCCGCCGCGCCAGCGCCTGACGTCACACGATCAGAATGGCGTCAGGCGCGTCGCGGTGATCCGTCGCGGGTCACCGATGTACGCCATCGTGATTCCGATCAGATACTGCCGCGATACACGCTGGATATCCTCCGGCGTGACCTTCCGCAGCTCGTCCACGAAACTCCCCGCCAGACGGTAGTCGCCGCGATAAAGCTGCGACCGTGCCAGGAATGTCGCCTGATCCGAGTTGGTCTCGTTGTCGAGAAAGAACTCGGTGATGAACTGCTGCACCAGCAATCGCAGCCCTTCAGGATCAATCAGGCCTCGCTTCATCGACTCCAGTTCGCGGCGCATGATGCCAAGCACCGAGTCGGGGGCAGTGGTCGTCACGTAGAGTCCGGGGGCCGTGACTGCGCGATCCACGAACGGGGCATTGACGGCATACGTGAGGTTCCGCTTGACGCGAACTTCGGTGAACAGCCGTCCGCCCAACGCCGCCATCGCGATGCGCATCGGCTGATAGTCGCGACTGTCGGCACGCGGACCCACCCAGTAGCCCTGCAGATAGTTCGTCGGCAGCGACCGTGCGATCACATGCAGCGAGCTCGAACGCGGTGCCGGGGTCAGGGGGGGCGCCCACTTGTACTCACCACGCGGCAACGTGCCAAGTGTCGCACGAATCATGGCCTCGAGTTTGGGGCGCGGAATGTCGCCCACCACGACCAGCAACATGCGCGAGGTCACCATCTGCGTCTTCTGCCACGCGCGCAGGTCAGCGAGGGTCAGCGATCGAAGTGTGGCTTCGCTCCCGAGGGGCGAGGTGCCGTACGGATGGCCAGCGAAGGCAACGCTGTCAGAAAACGAATTCAGCAGCGCCTCGGGATCGTCACCGCGCTGCCGCACCCCGCTGATGATGGCGGTGCGCACCGTCTCCACGTCACCGGAATCAAGGCGTGGCTGCATGATGCGATCAGCAAAGATCGCAAACGTCGAGTCGAACGCCGTGACGGTGCTGCGGACACCAACCATCGTCCAGTCGATCGAGGGTGCCGCGACGATGGCGCTGCCAAGCCGCGCCATCTTTCGTTCCAGCACCTCGCGAGGATACTTCCGGGTACCACGTTCGCTTGCTTCCAGGAGGAGCAGTTCGAGGCCCGCCTTGGCCAAGGGAACCTGCGAGACCCCGCCGAGCAGATAGAGGTTGGCGGCCACCACCTCGTTGGCCGTCACGCGTCGATGAATGACGCGGAGTCCATTGACCTCGAAAGCGGTCGTCGCAGAATCCGCCGTGCGTTGCGCGATCGCCTGCTGCGAGCCGAGCGACAGGCCGAGGAGCGCAATGACGCCACCCGATGCAAAACGCCTCATGGCACCACCTTCGCGCCTTTCACCGGACCGACCACATCGGCTTCCGTCAATCGTATCCGGACTCGATCCTGCTTGCTGAGCAGCACGCCGGTCACACTCGGCCGGCCAACGATGAAGCGAGACGCATACCGCTGCAGGTCTGCCGGTGTCTGTCGTGCCATGTTGTCCACGTACCCAAGAAAGTAGTCGAGATCTGCCACCGCCCACCAGAAGCCCACCGTGTGCGTCAACTCGGACGTTTTCTCGAGCCCGAATTGATTGTCCGTTCCGCGCTGCGCCTTGACCGATTCGAGCTCATTGGCAGAAAAATAGCCCGGGTCGTCGAGCTTCTCGATTTCGCGCCATAGTACCACCAGCGCCTCCTTCAGCCGCTCCGGCGTCGTCTGCCCGCTGATGGTGATCGGTCCCACCTGATCCAGTGTGTAGTAGTTCACGCCCACGGCGGTCCAGAGGCCACTGTCAGTCAGCAACCGCTGAAACCGCGAACCCTTCGTGTTGAGCGCGTCGGAGAAAACATCGGCCGCGTAGGTGCTCGCGCGGTCGCGCCGCACACTGGGCCCCTGCCATTGAATCAGCACTGTGACGGCACCGACCTCGGCTTCCTTGATGATCGCCGACGACCCGCTCAAGGCGGGAATCGGGGGCACCGGGTCGACCTGAAACGGGTCCGGACCGCGGGCCCAGTCGCCAAGCACGGAATCGGCGTACGCAAAGATCTGCGATGGGTCGATGTCCCCGGTCACGATCAGCGCCATGTTGTTCGGCACGTAATAACGACCCTGAATGAAGCGCATCTTCTCCGGCGTCACTGAGCTGAGGATCTCGCGGTTGCCGATGGTGTTCTTTCGGCTCGAGTTCCCGGGATAGAGCGCCGCGCCAAGATTCTGCATGATTTCGAACCCGGGCGATGCCTCGTTGCGATCGTACTCGCCGAGCACGACCTGCTTTTCCTGCGCCAGCTCCTGCGGCAGAAACAAGGGGCCGCGGACCGCGTCGGCGATCAGCGCAATGCCGCCGCGCACACTATCCGACGGCAGGCTGAGGTAGTAGTTGACACGCTCCTCCTGCGTCGTGCCGTTGTACCGTGCGCCAAGCTCCGCTGCACGCTGCCCGAAAGCCTCGGCGTTCGGATACGCCTTGCTGGCCTTGAAGAACATGTGCTCGTACATGTGCGCAAGGCCCTCGTACTCAGGCCGCTGCGTGAAGGCGCCGTTCTTGACGTTCAGCTCGACCGTTGCGATCGGGATGCCGTGGTTCTCGACGGCGATCACCTCGAGGCCGTTTCGGAGAACCGACCGCTTGATGACCTTCTCGAGTGCGGCGCGCTGCGCAGCGGCGGCAGAGGTCAGTGTGAGCATCGCGAGACACAGAGGCACCGCGACGAGCGTATGACGTGATCGGATTCGGTTCACAGAACGTATGTTGAAAGTCGGGCGGTACGCGGGCAGGGAACTGGCATGCGACGCCGGGAGCGTGTTGTTTGGAGCAATGACGACTGTAACCAACCGTGGTACCTCTGCGGTGCCCACGCTGGCACTCGACGCCGTCGCCGGACGTCTTGCGTCGGCGCGACTCTGGCGAAATGCCCCCCTCGCGCCGTACACCACCTTTCGGATCGGGGGTCCCGCAGACCTCATGTACGATGCCGACACGGGCGACGATCTGGCAGATGCCATCGACGCTGCCGAGGCGAATGGGGTCGACTGGTTCGTCCTCGGGCTCGGAGCCAACATCCTGGTCGGCGACCGTGGGTACCGTGGACTCGTGATCCGGAATCGGGCTCAGCACGTCACGTGGCGCCCCGATGGTCGGTGCGTGGCAGAGAGCGGCACGATCATGGGCGATCTCATCCGGGAGGCTGTGGCGGCAGGGTGGTCGGGGCTCGAGCACTATGTCGGCATACCCAGCACCGTCGGCGGCGCGATCTGGCAAAACCTGCACTTTCTGTCGCCGGCGCCGGAGCGTGAGCGCACCATGTTCATCGCCGAAGTGTTTGAGCACTGCCGCATTCGGAAGGAATCCGGCGAGCGTCTCACGGTCGACGCGGCGTATGTCGGCTTCGGCTACGATGACACGGTCTTCCACCACACTCGCGACGTCGTGCTGGATGTGACGTTTCGGCTTGAGCCCGGTGACCGAGACGTCATGCACCGCATTCTCCAGGAGAACCTCAGTTGGCGCGGCGCTCGACATCCGTGGCTGGAGCATCACCCGAGCGCCGGCTCGATCTTCAGGAAGATCGAAGGGATCGGAGCCGGTCGCCTGGTGGATCAGTGCGGTCTGAAAGGCTCCCGGATCGGTGATGCGCAGATTTCGCACATGCACGCCAACATCATGGTGAACCTCGGTCACGCCACGGCGGCCGACGTCCGCGCTCTGGTCGCGCATGCCCAAACGGCTGTGGCTGAGAAATTCGGCCACCGACTCGAGCCGGAGATTGGCTTCATCGGGCAGTTCTAGCTGAGGCCGTTCCAGCGCGGGCAGCGTCCCCGGACCCGCTCTATTGGTCGCGACGGTTTCACCCGCTGCACTCACGAGCCTTCCACGAATGTGAGCTGGCGAGCGACCTGGCACTGGCATGGAGCGGTGCCTGGTACGATGAGGGTTGGCGCGCGAAGTCTCGATTTTCGTTCTGATCGACCGGAAGACTGCCTCTGCGCATTCCACCTGTGGTCGCCTCGAAACTCCTGTTCCGCCCTGACCCGAGAGTGTGGTGTGGACCGGACTTGGCGCCCGTGGTCTTTCCCGGGCTAACGGAACGTGTACGAATTACTTTAATTCGTACACGAATGATAAAGGTCGCGTTTTGTGAAGTTCAAAGCTATTGCTGGCCATGATACTTAGCGTGTGTAGTTGTATTGTTGCGTGAACGTATTGTTGGCATGACTTGAGGATGTGCGTGACATCGCCGAGGGCCCGTGCAACAGTCGAGTCTTGTTCACGCGCGGGAACTCTTCCTCGCCACTTCCGGGGGCCGCATGCCCAGCCAGTCCTACGCACCGTTCCTGGCCGCGAAGGGTGCGTCTCCGGCTGATGCCCCTGGCGCGCTGCTCGAGCGCGTTACGACGTTGTGGCTCCTTCAGCTCCGTGGCGCCCTCGTACCGCTCGATCTGACGCCGGCGCAATTCCGCCTCCTCGTGGCCGTCGGTTGGCTGAACTCCAGAGGCGTGGGAGTCCGGCAATCCGAGGTCGCGCTGCACGCCAACGCGGATCCCGTCATGACGTCGGAGGTCCTGAGGACTCTGGAGTCACGCGGTTTGGTGGCCCGATCGGCTCATCCGACGGATCGCCGAGCCAAGGCGATCACGATCACCGAGTCGGGAGGGTTGCTCGTCGATCGAGCGATCCGACTCGTTGATGTCATTGAGTCAAAATTCTATGAGGCTGGAGCGGCGGAGTTCGGCCCATTGGCGAAGGCGCTCAAGAAGGGTGGTCGTGGCAACCGGTCAACGACCCGATGATGAGCCTTACACTTCAGTTACTGTCTTGATGATGTTTCTTTGCTGACAATTCTCTTCAAACCTTAGCCGCGATGTCGAAAAAGACGAGCTCTCCGCCGGGATCCCTATTTGATGCCCTCTGCCACCCAGCTCTTCCATTCCGGTTCGCTGTCGCCACCGATAGTCAGCCTGGCGCCATTCCGGATCAAAGGCTGCACCAGGATCAACGGTTCATCGAGCAGAATTCCCACCCAGCGCTCTGGACCATAACGGGCTGGTCCAAGTCCCAGGTCAAGAAAACGACGGCTGGTGCGGTCGACCAGCGCATCGACGCCGAACTTCTGCGCGAACCGCTGCAATTCGCCTTTCGAGGCCCCTCGCTCCGCGAGGTCGACGAAATGCACCGGGATCCGTCGCTCGGCAAAAAAGCGTTCGGCTTTTCGGGTTGCGGCACTTTTCTTCGTGCCGAAGATCTGGACGGGCATCGCTCTCCAGTCCGCGCGGGAATCATCTGCGCGCCTCAGGGATTTGGTATGTTCTGACGTCGTGGGCGAGCAACGGCTCGTGCGGCGATTCGACGCGCTCCTGCGCCACGGCGCGCCACGACATCAATGTAGAACCTCCAGACTCGGATGACA
Organism: uncultured Gemmatimonadaceae bacterium; assembly: GCA_964392395.1. GTDB lineage: Bacteria > Gemmatimonadota > Gemmatimonadetes > Gemmatimonadales > Gemmatimonadaceae > JACMLX01. The sequence goes on along the minus strand of CAYMQV010000016.1, from coordinate 3,778 downwards.
GCCACCTCCTCGTTCCGTGCGCCCTGGTTCGCACGCAATCCACATCTGCAGACGCTGTGGGGAAAGTTTGTCCGTCCCGAACCGCCGGTCATCGCTCATCGGGAGATCTGGCAGACACCCGATGGCGATGATGTTGCCGTTCTTCGGGCCAACAGCGAGGCGGTTGATGTGCCCCGCTTCGTCCTCTTTCACGGAATGGAAGGCAACGCAAGCTCGCACTACGTGTCGGCGTTGTTCCGGTCTGTCGCCGAGCGGGGCTGGGCTGCGGACATGCTTCTCTGGCGGTCATGCGGCGGCGTGATCAATCGCGCGGCGCGCTTTTACCACTCCGGCGAAACGGACGACGCATCCTGGTTCCTGCATCGACTGGCGGGGATGTATCCCTCTGCCCCACTGGTCGCGTGTGGCGTGTCACTTGGTGGTAATGTGTTGACCAAGATGATTGGTGACGCCACCGTCACGCTGCCGGCAAATCTGCGTGCCGCCGCGGGTGTCTCCGTGCCCTTCGATCTCGAGCGGGGGTCACGGTTCATCAGCGAAGGTGTTTCCGGGCTGTATGAGAAGTGGTTTCTGCGTACCCTGCTGGTGAAGGCGCAGGAGAAAGCGTCGCGCTATCCGGATCGGTTTCCCGCGCCTGAGAGAATCGCGCGGATCAGAACGCTCTGGGAGTTTGATGACCTCATCACCGGGCCACTACACGGTTTCGAGGGAGCATCAGACTACTACACCAGGTCGAGTGCCAAGCACTTTGTGCAGAGCGCCCGTATTCCGCTGTTGTTGCTGAGTGCCGATGACGATCCGTTCCTCCCGGGCGATGTACTCGGCGAGGTGCTTGAGCGTGCCCGGGAGAACCCCCTGGTACACCCGGAATTCGTATCGCACGGCGGTCACGTGGGATTCGTGACTGGCGCCACGCCCTTGCGGGCGCGTTCGTATCTTGCGGATCGTGTGCCGGCCTTTCTCGCGCAATTTGTCGAGCAGCCGGATCCGGCCACCGAACCAGTGAGCGTGCTGTCGGGCTGATGTCGCGCTGATGTCGCGCTGCACCACTCGCAGCGCCGCGCTGGTCATCGCGGTTTGACGTCTCACTTCACCGAGCCCCGTCCAATGTCTCGCCGTCTCGTCGCCTCCCGTCTGGCTGTCATGCTCTCGCTCGGTATCGCTGCAGGCTGCACAACCTCCGTGGTGCAGCAAGGCCGAAGTCAGGATGACCACCTGTCGCATGCCACAGCGGACGTGGAAGTCCCTCGACGCATGGTACAGCCCGACGACGCGACACTGCCGGCGGGAGCGACCACGGTTGCTGCTCGACTTGGCGCATCGCCGCGGCACGGCGAGTACGTCATGATTGCGCGTACGAGGGGCGGCATCGACTCCCTGCGGGCGTGGGTCGTGTATCCGCAGCGGCCCGACAAGGCGCCGGTGGTCATCGTCATTCACGAGATCTTCGGCGTGAGCACCTGGATCCGCGGCGTCGCGGATCAGCTGGCGGCTGAGGGGTACATCGCCATCGCGCCAGACCTGATCACCGGCAAGTACACCCTCACGGCCGGTGACACGATTGCCCAGGCGCAGGCATCGGCGCTGATCCGGACGCTGGTACCGGCCGATGTGCAGCGCGATCTGGCGGCAACGGCGGAGTATGGAATGTCGCTCCCTGCCGCACAGCAGCGGTTCGGGGTGGTTGGTTTCTGCTGGGGCGGCTCGACCTCCTTCAACACCGCCGTCAGCGCACATGCGAAGCTGCGGGGGGCCGTCGTCTACTACGGCGGGTCACCGGCGCTCACGGAGCTGGCCAAGGTCCGTGTACCGGTGCTGGGACTCTACGGCGAGAATGACGCGCGGGTGAACGCCACGATTCCAGCAACTGACTCGACGATGAAGGTGTCAGGCAAGACATATGAGCCGGTCATTCTGCCGGGTGCCGGGCATGGCTTTCTGCGTCAGCAGGATGGACAGAACGGTGCCAACCTGACCGCGAGCCGTGCCGCGTGGCCGAAGACCGTCGCGTTTTTTCAGCGCACGCTCAGCCGCTGAGCCGTGCTGCTCACGGCCACCCCTGCTGGCGCCCCATGATTGTCACCGATGCTGCGTGCACTCCCGCGCGCACCATCGGCTCTGGCTGGAATGACTCAGGAGTCGTGTCGTGCGTGGTTTCAGGCTGTTCGACGTGGTGTTTCTGTCTGGATTGCTGTTGAGCGTTCGCGTGATGGTGTCCGGGGTGGAGCTCCGTCGCGGCCCAGGGCAACCCGTCGTTCGGTCGCGATGGGCGATGCTCGCGGGCGCGTTGACTCTGTCTGGATTCCTCGGCGCCGTCTCGGTCCGGCTGTCGCCATCGGCCGCGCTGGTCGGGGCGCTGGTGTTCGGCGGAGTTGTCGTCGGTGCGCTCAGCGCGCAGTTGCTCGTGTCGTACGTGGCGTCGATGCCGACCAGTGATCATGAGCTCGACCCTCGCTTCGCGCTGCAGGGGGTGCCGGCACTGGTCGTCGCATCGATTCCGGCGAATGGTGACGGTTTGGTGCAACTGCCTGTCGGATCGGAGTCACGATCACCGATCCGGGCGCGCAGTGTGGACGGTGCCGCGATCGCGCGCGGTGAAGAGGTTGGCGTGGAACGAATCGACGGCGGGGTCGCCTTTGTGGAAGTGTGGTCGGCGATCGAGGCTCGGCTGTAGGGTCTGCGCGTCACACGGGCAGTGGCCCGGTTTTCTAGCCGGAGCGGGTGTCGCAACGTGAACGCTCAGGGGCGCAGCGCAGTGATGAGCGTGCACCTCAGGGAAGTCAATTCTGGTCCCACTGACGACAGGTTGGGCGTTGACGCTGGCCGCGCTCGTCTGATGACGGAGGAACGACGATGTCCGACGCCGTGTTGTTCGTTCTCGTCTTCGGCGGCTTGTTTGTGTTGCGCGGGGTCGCTGCCACAGCGGTGTTTCTGTGGATTCTGCCAGACGGTATTCGTTGTCCGCAGTGCGACGCTGAAACACTGCGCATGGAGCCTGGACGCGTGCTGCGCTTGCTGCGGCGCTTTCGTGCCAGCTGGTGTCTGGTGTGCGGCTGGCGGGGTGTGCACCGTATCACGCCCCCGCCGCGAGGTCGCGCGACTCGCGCCGGTGACGCATCGAAGCCACCCTCGTCGCCGGCGCGACACAGCTGAGAGTCCGGCGACACGGCATGTTCAGTGGAGCGCGTACGGTCCACGAATGCCTTGATCGATTTGAATTGAGCGTCTGATCAGCATTCTCGCAGTACGCTTTCCGAATTCGTGCATGTGTGGTGCATCGAGGTGGGCAGCCCATGCGGCCTCGCCACTCCACTGTTCGATGACCAGCAGGATGTCAGGACGCGGCGCTGCCTGCACGCTGATGCCGGTGGATCACTCGAGGGCGCCGCGATAGCGGCGACATCCGACTCCGGCGCGGACGAGGGGCTCGAGTGCGCGGAAGTGCTGGACGAACAACGGGCATTTTGCGCATCTCACGCACTCGAGCGGCGCGTCGGGCAGCGGCAGGTTGAACACGAGGGAATCACTGCAGGACTCGGGGAATCCGCGTCCCGACTCTGCAGAGGTTCGCTACTCTAGGGTCGCTGAAGTGCCGTGGCGAAAGGCGGGTGACGGATTTTGGAGCAGCCAACGCGCCACCCTCGCGATACCAGCGGTATCGCGAGGCGTTGCAACGCCGGCTCGCGGCAGAAGACGCGCCCGACTGTCACGAGACTTCGGCGACACGACCCCACCGGCGGAACGGGAACTGCCTAACGCAAAGGCGCAAAGGCGCAAA
>CAYMQV010000015.1:0-39964 GCA_964392395.1 uncultured Gemmatimonadaceae bacterium | reverse complement strand
ACTCTCGAGTGCTCGTCGGGACAGGCCGGGGGCCGTGTTTACTTGCTATGCTGCGGTGGGGTAGGTTGTTACGGATTCGCTTCAGGGCATTGCGGGTCTAATACTGGTTAGGTCGCTCGCTCCTCCAATTGCGCAGAGTGTATGTTCGGGCGCCTCGTAGTTCGCCCGCAGTATCCATTGCAACCGGAGCACCAGCTCGACCTCGGCGCGCTCATCGAGGGTGCCGTGTTCCATGGCGAAACTGAACTTGTGATGACTGCCGCAACGATACGGCAACTCACGCGCGCCTGGGGTCCTGACGGAATTGTCGAGTTTCTCGATGGTGGTGTCATGCATCTGCGCTATCAGCTGAATATCGCTGCACTGCCGAGAACGTGCGGCGGTTGATGCGCGCCATGACGATGTTCGGGGCACTGGCTGCGGTGATCGACGCGCAGCATCTCGCGACGCCAGAACCCGTCACGCAATTGGGTGCTCCCCCGATTCGTATCGACCTGCTCTCGAGCATCTCCGGTGTCACGTTCGAGGAAGCGTCGACGGACGTTGTCCGAGTGAAGATTACGGGCGAAACGCTACCAGTAATAGGCATTGCGGCGTTGCGGGCGAACAAGCAGGCGACGAAGCGACGGAAAGACCTCGACGACTTGCGTCACCTGCCCGCGGCAGCAGCGCTCGGCGCGTCGGCACAGGGGCGGACGCGTCGGCCGAATCAGCCGTAGCCTGTCGTGGTGAGTGCGGGGCTCTCCGTGCTGCTGCGCGTCGTGATCGCGGTCACACAGTGCGTGTGTCCGGGCAATTCGGATCAGACGAGTCGTGGTTCGAGCACAGTAGGAGCGATGCCGTCACGACCGTCGGCGCTGAGACTCAGGCGCGGGCGGTCGTCTGCTTTTGTGACTCGGCTCTCCATCGACCGGATCCCGCGAAAGGTTCGTACATGCACTGTAGGGCGAACTCCACCGTCCTGACGAGCTGCTGGCGGACGTCTGTGGCGCTGCACGCCCGGACGCGGGTGTGGCGCTCACCCACTGGAGCACCGGTCGCCAGAAGGTTGGAGCTCTCCGCTCGGCGATGAGAGGGTTTGCCGAGGATTTGCGCGTATGGAGGTAGCCCCGTCGGTTGACGGGTTCGATCCCCATTCTTCCGAGAGGCCCCAGATGCTCCAATGTCACGCTTCACGATCCAGGCTCCTTGCCACCGCCGTGGCAGTGCTGGCCGCCGCCAGCGCCGTGAACGCCCAGGTGATCACCGGTATCGCGGGCTACGGCACGACTTCGAGCGGAAATGCCTCAAATGCCTTGCGGACCAACACGCAGGGCGGTGACTTCCTGTCGAATACCTACATCACGCGCGGCACGAATCCATCGACTGACGCCTTTCTGTATACCGGAAATGCGACTGGGAACCTGCTCGGTTCCGGGATCACGCTGAACGCGGGTGCAAACACCTTCTCTCTCTGGGGCTTTACTGAATACGGTCCCGCCAACTGGGGTGTCAGCCCGTTCACGGGGCCAAATACATCGCCGACCAATCCCACGCTGTCGTCCTGGTATTCCGCCTCAGCCAGCACGTTGAGCGCCGTCGGATTGACGGGCATGACGGATTTCAACACCCTTGTGCCCGCTGGCCCGCTGAGTGCGCTGCTGGGCGGGTTCAACGTGGCGATCTCTGAATTCAGCTTCGCCACGGTGTCTCGCGCAGTGTTCATCGGTTCCTACGACATTTTCGATGGCGCAAATCGCCCCACCAACGTGGCGAAGTTGGTGCTCACTGCCACACCGGTGACAGGTGTGGTGCCCGAACCGTCAACCTACGTGCTGATGGCGTCGGGGCTCGGCATGCTGCGCTGTTCGCCCGGCGGCGAGGCGCCGTGTAGCGGCGGCCGGTCACGGGGGCAGAATTTTCACCGCCTGCCATAAGCGGCTCTGCTCCCATGATCGGAATCAGGATAGGAAATTCAATCGGGCTCGGTCGAGTGTCCGGCGAACATACGGCGCGATCGCCGACCCCGCCGCGAGGGCCGCCGGGCGCGCAGCGGCCTGCCCGCCGCCCGCCGCCGCGCCTCGGTGGCCGTCCGGACGGCGTTGCCCGTCGGCATCCAATCGCCGCGGGGACGGATCGGACGCCCGGGTGGGAATGACGCGCACCGAACGCCCCCGCCGCCGCCAGCGCCGCGACGCACAGCAGCTGATCGCCGCCGGTCACCTCGAGCACGATCAGCGTGGGTCCGAGCGCCTGCATCCGCGTCACGAGGTCGCGCACCCCATGGTCATCATTCACCGCCGTCCACCCCGTCCCGGTCGGCCGGACACCGACCACCAGCTCCGCCTTCGCCACATCGATTCCGACACCCATGACGCCTCCAGTGCCGCGTGGTCGCCCTCGCCCATCCTTGTGATAATTCGGGCTCGACATCCCCCCGCCGGCCCCCGCAACTGTTCGGGCTCTCACGACAACCAATCAGGACGCCGCTCTGGCGAACGCACGGTGTTTGCCACCCAGACAACATCGAGCTGGCGGCCTGATCCGATGTACCGCAAATTCAATCGTTCGGTAGATACTAAGGCTTCAAGCACAGACGATGGGCGCACGGCGAGGGCGGGACACTGGCGACACTGGAGTGCGTATCCTTGGCGGGACACTCTTGGGGCGTGGCAGCCGCAGACTGACTTGCCTTCTCACGCCGCCTCGCTGAGGTTTCGATCATGGCCTCCCCGATGTTCGACTTCAGCCACCTCTCCCCAGACGAGCGAATCCAGCTCGCCGAGGACCTGTGGGATAGTCTGCCGGATCGGCGTCCGGCGTTAACCGACGCCCAACGCGAGGAGTTGACGCGCCGGAACGCGTTCCATGCGGCGGAGCCGACTCGAGGTCGGCCGTGGCGGGACGTCTTGGACGAGATCGAGCAGCGGGCGCAGTGAACCGACCGCTGGTCATCGAGCCGGAAGCCGCCGCCGAACTTGAGGACGCGGTCCAGTGGTATGAGAGTCGGAGAGCGGGGCTGGGGCTGGAGTTCGCGCGCGTGGTGCGGGTCGCACTCGCGGCGGTCGAGCGTGAGCCGTTGCACTTCCCGGAAGCCGAACCCGGGATTCGGTATGCGGTCCTGCGTCGGTTTCCTTACGCCTCGTATTTCGTGCTGGATGCCGAGCGGGTCGCGGTCATTGCGATCTTCCATCATCGGCGTGACCCCGCGCAGTGGCAGGCGCGCCGCTGAAGCCTAACCTTGCGTTGCTGCAGTCAGCGGCGATGAGGAATACGGCCAATTGCTCGCTGCGCTCGCTGGCCGCAATTTATGATATGCCGCTGCAGCAGAACGCGAGCGTAAGACCGCACCGACCCACATACATGCCGCAACTCACCCTGTTCGCACTGGATCGTGACACCGCGGAAAGACTCGCGCTGGCACCTGCCGCGAGCGCGCTTCAGCACCACCTCACACTGGTGCCGCACGAGTCGACGACGGTCGCAACCGCCGCGATGCTGGTGGCACACCCGGTGCCCTGCTGTGGCGCGGCTACCTCGCGCTGGAAGGCGCTTCGCGGCGAGTCGTGGGCACATGCGGGATAAAGGCGGACCTGATGCTACCGGCGCGGTGGAAGTCGCCTACTTCACATTCCCGGTCGAAGAAGGTCGCGGGATTGCGAGCGCCATGGCGGCAGAGCTCGTGCAACTGGCAATGTCCGCCCAATCCGCCGTGGTGCTGCTTCGCGCCCACACGCTCCCAGAAGGCAACGCGTCCTGCCGCGTGCTGGAGAAGGCGGGCTTTGCCTACGTCGGCCCCGTGATTGATCCAGACGACGGGCCGGTATGGCGGTGGAAGCGCCGAGTCCGAAACGACGTGTGACGTGCCTGCGGCCTGAAGTCAAGTTTGAAGTGCAACAATCCTGTTGAAATTGCATAAAGCTCCGTTGGGGTTCGCCAGTCGTGTCGTTTGCGCGGTCGGCGATTGCGTGTGTCGGCGATCCGATCGCACTCGGTTTGGCTGAGGTGCTCCATGCTCACCCCTTGGGGAGGTACTGCCGAATGAGGCCGTTCATGTTCTCGTTCGACCCACGCTCCCAGGAATGGTGCGGCGTCGCGACGTAGAACTTGAGTGGCGAGCGCGCCTCCAGAAGTTTGTAGCGATGGAAGTCGGTGCCAGTGTCTGCCGTGATGGTGCGGACTCGGCGCGGCTGGCGACGGACGAGCCGTTCGAGTCGCGTGTTCAGATCGGCCGCGGCGCGACGCTTCAGTTTCCCAATGACGACGTAGCCAGTGTTTCGTTCGACCAGCGTCACGATGCACGCACCGCCTTGACTGGCGCCGAGCACGGTGTCGACCTCCCAATGCCCAATGCGTGAGCGATTCGTGGCGCCAGCCGGTCGCGTGGCGATGTGACGCTTGCCGGCGAGACGCCCGCGGCTGTCACAGGCACCGTAGCGCTTGCGACAGCGCTTGTTCGCCCGGCGGAGGCGGACATGCAGCGTGCCGCCCTGCTTCTTGTCGTGCCAGATATGCCGATAGATCGTTTCGTGGCTGATCGTGAGGATATTGAACCGTGCGAACCAGCCCACGACCTGCGCCGGGCTGTAGTCCTCGCGGAGCACCGATTCGACCAGCGCCCATTCCGCGGGGCTGAAGTGCGAATTGCGGCGCGACCGGCGCCGGCGCTCACTGGTGTCGGACTGGGCCCGCGCCGCCACGTACCCGCGTCCGTTGCACCGCCACCCAGTGCGGCGCAGCTCCCGGCTGATTGGTACTCCGGTGGCGCCCCAGGGCTCGGGCGATCTCGGCCGGCGTGCACCCGTGCTGGCGCAGTACCGACAGGGCATACCTTTCGTCATCGGTGATCTGGGTGTACGGCGTCATGGCAACCGTTCTCTTGGCGGAGGATGGACGCCAAGCGTACCCCAGGTCACCACCCTCGTCGAGTGCCGTGTTGCACTTATTGATCCGGCAGCTTTGTAGTTGACTATGCAGCGTACGCGATCAACGGGTGTTTGAAGTAGTTCGCAACGCGCTGGGGCTGGCGTTGGATGCGTCGGGCGTGGCGATGGACCGTGGCGTGCAGATCGGCCGCGTCGCGCGCCGGGACATCGCGTGACAAGCTCCCTTTGAGATCGTTGTTGAAGTATTCGCTGGGATTGTGCTCCGGCGCATACGCGGGCACATCGTACACACGAATCTCCGCGGTGTGCTCGGCCAGCCATTCGCGGACCACCGTGGCTTTGTGCACGTTCACGTTGTCGAGAATGAGAAACACTTTTCGACCGGCCGCGCGGATGAGGCGCTGCATGAACGTGATCACGTGCCGCGTCGTGAGTGACCCACGGTACACCATGAAGCGGACCGCGCCCTGATTCGTGACCGCCGCCAGGAGCGACAAGCCGCCGCGCCGCGCGGGAATGCGCACGAGCGGGGCCTGTCCCCGTGGCGCGTCGCCACGCGGCCGGACGCTGTCGCTGCGGACGCCGGTTTCGTCGCCCCAATTCAGCTCGGCGCCCTCACGTTTGGCGCGCGCCCGGATCTTCGGGAATTCGGTCTGCAACCAGGCCTGAACGGCCGTGCCGTCCTGCTCATACGCGCGCCGTGACGCCTTCTGCGGCGTGTAGCCCCAGCGCGCGCAGTAGTCGCCGACGGCACGCACCGACAAGTCGACGCCACACTTCTGGAGGATCATGGCGCGAATTGCTGGCCGGGACCAGAGCGCAAACGGCAAGGCGAGTTGATCCGGGTACTGCCCGCAGATCAACCGCTGCGCGGTGCGCTCATCGGCCTTCGACAGCGCGCGCCGCACACCCAGCGGACGCCCCCCGCGCGCCACGGTCTCCTGCTGCGTCGGATCGGCCGACAACGTGCGCACCAGCGTCGACACGTACGTGCGCGCATACCCCGTGATGCGCGCAATCTCGGTCATCGTGCGGCCTTGCCCGTGCAGCATGAGCACCTGCTGCCGCAGTGCAATGCGGGCATCGGTGCTGGCGCGGCGACGATCAGTGGAGGGCATGCGCTATAGTAACACTCTTACATCAACCTGTCAAGTAGTTTAATGCCGGGTCAATAGTATGTGAATTCGCCGGTGATAACCTCCATACCTCGGTCGAGGACCTCGCACGCTGGGACCGCAACCTTGCCACGCCGACTGTCGGCGGTCCGTTGGTGATCGCGCGCATGCTTGGACGGCCACAGCTCGCCAACGGCGACACCATTCCGTATGCGTACGGGTTACGCCTCGACACGTATCGCGGGCTCCGCACGATCGAACGTGGCGGGCACGCCGATGGGACGCGGACGATCATCATGCGATTCCGGGATCACGGATTCACCGTCGCAGCGCTCTGCAATGCCGATCATCTAAACTCTCAGCAGCTCGCCGAGGGAGTCGCGGATATTTATCTGGCGGATCGCATGAGTCCCGTGCGACCCCACCCGCCGACGCCAATCGCCGTCACGATACCGGCGGCAGAGGTTGCCCGTTACGCGGGTCTCTATCGACCAGTCGACCAACCATGGAACGTGTTCCCAATCGTCGTGAGAAACGGCGCGCTCGGAGAGTTGGTCTTCCATGACGCGACGGACGACACGCTGTTCACGCTGACGCCGGCCGGCCGGCGACGGACGGTTCTTCGAGATCGGGTCCACCGGGAACGTGGGGGTGTTCACCTTCCGGTCGGCGCGCGCCGGCGCGTCTCCTCGCCTGGAGATTTCCTGGAACGGTGCGTCGCCCGAGATGCTCGAGCGCGCCGCGGATGCGGCCGTCTGGCGCCCATCTGCCACTGCATTGCGGGAGTATGCGGGCACATGGTTCAGTCACGATCTCGATGTCGGTTGGTGGCTCGAGCTCCGTGACCAGAATCTCGTGATGCGGCGCCGAGGACAGAACGACCTCACACTGCGACCGGTCGACCGTGACCTGTTCGTGCGCGGCTTCGGGTCGTTCGGCGAGTCCATGGCACAAATCCAGTTTCATCGCGACGGCGCCGGGAAGCTCACGTATTTCACCGTATCGACGCGGCCTGGAGACGACTCAGTCCGCGGACTTCGTTTCATTCGGGTGGCCCGGCGTTAGTCGACACCAACGCGGCTCCTGTTCGGATGCGCGCTCCGGGACCGTTGAGGGCCGAGCCTACGCAAGACCAGCGCGCCGACCGTCGCCAGCGCGTTGCGCGACGGGCTCTCTTGACGTAAGGCACTGTTTGCGCGGGCCTGACGATGATTGCGGCACACGCGCGCAAAAACGAGAGCAGTTCGAGAATGATCGACGTCGGGTGCACCTGCTTCGTCGTCAGCAGCGGGAAGCCGGCGCAGCGATCGAAGCGCAGCTGGAGGCCGACGCACGCTGCGCGGACCGGCGTCGGTTCGGTCGCCGCGATCGACGCCGGTGTGCCGGATGTCGTCCAGCGGGGCGATACAGCCGATATCGGTCAGGCTGGAATCTGACGATGGATCGGGTTCAGCGCGTCTGTCGAGGCGATCTGTTTCGCACCAACGGCCACGCGGCCACCGCGCGGGACGCCTGATCACAGGCGATCATCGTCACCGTGACGGCATCGTCCGCTCAAAGAACGCCCAGACGCGGTTCCACGAATCGATCTGCTCTGGCGAGTCGTCCAGTTCCAGCGTCTTTCGATTGACGCGGCGGCTGAAGGTATGTCCAACGCTCGTCGGCCCCGGCGTTGGATTGACGTAGATCTTCGTCTCGGCGAGTTGCGGCTGGCGCGCGACGAGTGCGTCGATCAGCGGTCGCGCTTCCTCGAAGTTCACATCCTCATCGTTCGTCGCCACATGCACCAGCAGCGGCGCGCGCAGACTGTCGACCCAGTAGTACGGCGAGCGCCGGATGTACTCGGCGCGCTGTTCAAACGGCAGTCCGCGCAGCCCCGCCTGAGTGGAGAACGAGCGCTGATACGACGGCCCCTTGAATGACAGCCGGAAGAGCAGGTTGGTCACTGGCACGATGGCAGCGCCCGACCGGAACGGCACATCACGCGCGTGTCGCATCATCAGCAGTGCGGTAATGTAGCCGCCGTGACTCCAACCCATGACGCCGATGCGAGTGGTATCCACGTTGGGCATCTGCCGCAGCACCGGCACGGACGCGAGCACATCGTCGACCTCCCTGCCACCGTAGTCGATGCGCTCATGGAACTCCCTGCCATACCCGGTGCTGCCTCGATAATCGGGCGCAATGACCACGTAGCCACGCCGCACCGCCTCCTTGATGAATGGCAGGTAGTTCTGATCCCAGTTACCGTGGACGCCGCCGTGTGCCCACACCAGGGCCGGCTGCGTGCGTGGCCCGCGCGCCGTGAGGGGCTCGAAGACGCTGGCGGGAATCTCGAGTCCGTCCACCGTGCTGATGTATCTGATCTTCGAGAACTTCATGAATCCAACGCTGCGTGCGGCGAAGATACTGTCGGTCGCGGCCTTACGGGCGATGGCCGCCGCGTAGTCCGACGGCGGGTGATCGGCAGGATTGCTGCTGACGTAGAGCGCTGCGATGCGCGTGGAGTCCATCACGACACGCTGCCGGGCCCGCGCCGCCTCCGGCTCCTGTGCAGATGCGACGCCGACCGAAATCGTGAGCAGTGCGGCGGTGCGCAGCAGCGCATGTGAGCGGCCGGCGGACGGGAATCGAGGCATGTGAGATCCGGTAGGAAGCTGGAGATCGGTCGGCCGCACGATGGGGAACGCACTCATGTCGTTTCCACTTCGCGCAGCATCACAGTGACTACGCCGATCGATCCGATTCGTTGACGGCGTGTCATGGAAACAGACGATGCATTGCCATGGACAGAGGCATCTGGAGTTTCCCGAGTGGCGCGTCAACTTCGAGCGCCACTACCGCGATAATACGCAGGCTTTACCTTCTCCCTCCTGGCCACGCCTTGAGCGGGCCCACGGCGCCACCAGCGATCAGGAGGAATGATGTTTGCCCGGAATCATGACACCCCAATTGCACGACCCGGACTCTGGCTCTGCCAGTGGTTCGGGTTCGTTGCACCACTGCTGTTCTTCACCGGATCACTGCAGGCGCAGGGCCAGATGGGACGGGTTGCTGGTCTCGTCATTGACTCCAGCAGTGCCCAGCCACTGGCGGGCGTCCAGGTCACGCTCTCAGCCGGCGTGGCACGCCTGCTGGCACGCACGACGGCGGAGGGCCGCTTCACCGTCAACAACGTGCCTGCCGGCACCTACAGCCTCGAGGCGCTCCGCCTTGGCTTCCGACGTGTGCTGCGCGGCAATCTGGTCGTCTCGGTTGGCGCCACGCTGACGTACAACATCCGGATGGAGCCCGCCGCACTGAGCCTGCAGGCCGTGGTGACCACGGGCGTCGTTGACCCATCCAGTGGCACGCGCGTGCCGTTCACCGTGGGCCGTGTGAGCGCCGAAGACCTGCCAGTGCCCGCCACCAACGCCCTCGAGAGCATTCAGGGAAAGATCGCCGGCGTGAGCGTGGTACCGCAGGGGCAGGCTGGCAGCGGTACTGACATCATTCTCCGCACGCCGACCTCCATCAGCAAGAACAATTCGCCGCTGATCGTGGTGGACGGCGTGATTCAGACCGATGCGTTCGGCGCATCATCGGCGGACCTGCAGGGCATGGACATCGAGAGCGTCGAGGTGGTGAAAGGGGCTGCCGGTGCATCGCTGTACGGTGCCCGCGCCGCCTCGGGCGTGATCAACATCCGGACCAAACGCGGCTCCGGTGGCGGCGACGGCTCCACGCGCTTCACGGTGCGCTCCGAATACGGGTCGAACTCCATCGACAACCGCGTGCGATGGGCCAACTCGCACTTCTACCTGGTGAACGATCGCGGCGAGTGGCTGAACACGGCGGGCGCGGTCGTGCCGCGCGAACAGCGCGTGCCGGAGCCCGCCTCCACTCGCTTTCAGGACAACTTCTACGGACCGGGCGCCGCATTCAACCAGGTGGAGCGTTTCTTCGACCCGGGCAACTTCGCACGGAACTCGCTCAACATCTCTCAGAGCACGGGAAAGACAAACTGGTTTTTTTCGTATGTGAACGGTCGTGAGGATGGCGTGGTATTGAATTCGGGGCGCTACAACCAGGATGACTTTCGCCTCAACCTCGACCATCGCCCACGCTCGAACCTGAGCATCGGGGTCAGCGCATACCACATGCGATCCTCTCGCCAGAACGTGTATGACGACACGTTCTTCGACCTGATCAACCAGGCCCCTGACGTAGACCTGCGTCTGCCGGATCCTGACGGCACGCCCTACATCTACCAGCCCGACTTCGAAGGCCGCGAAGAGAATCCGCTGTACGTGTTGTCGACCGAGGAGAATACGCGCAAGCGCACACGCACACAGGGCGCGCTCGAAATGAAGTTTGCGCCGTTCTCGTGGCTCACCTTCGACGCCAATCTGAGCTATGACCGCTCGGATCGCGCCACGAACTTCTTTCTCGATCAGGGGAAGAAGACGGAGGGGTTCGCCAACGGTGGCGTGGGTGACATCTCGCGTTTTACCGGGCTCACTGACGCACTCAACGCATCGGCCAGCGCGAACCTGCTGCGGCAGGTCGGCGCCTTCACGCTCCGCTCGACATTCCGCGGGCTGCTGGAGCGCGAGACCAATGAGCTCACGACGGCCACCGGCAACCAATTCTCGGTGCCCGGTGTGCGAAGCCTGAACAATGCGTTCAACCGCTTCGTCTCGTCCACCAGCGAGACCATCCGCACCAACAGCTACTTCATCAGCGCCGCTGCCGACTATCGCGGCAAGCTGATCGTCGATGCCCTCCTGCGACAGGATGGCAGTTCGCTGTTCGGCCCCGAGGAGCAGGAGAACTGGTATTACCGCTACAGCGGCGCGTATCGCCCGTCGGCCGAGAAGTGGTGGCCGGTGAAGGCGATCACGGAATTCAAGGTGCGCGCGTCACTTGGCACCGCGGGTGGTCGGCCGAGTTTCAACGACCAGTTCGAGACGTACAACTTCATCGAGGGTGGTGGCCTGGTGAAGGCAAACCTCGGAAACCGCTTCCTGAGGCCGGAGCTGTCACGGGAGACGGAATTCGGCGTCGACGCAATCATCAAGGACCGCTACTCGATCCAGATCTCGCGTGCCAGGCAGACGACCAGCGACCAGTTGATCCTGGTGCCGCTGGCCGGATTCTTCGGCTATTCATCGCAGTGGCAGAACGCCGGTACCGTGCAGGGCAACACCTGGGAAGGCACGCTCGAAGCACAGATCATCCGTCGCCCGAACTTCACCTGGCGTGCCGGTGTCGTGGCTGATCGCTCGCGCAACAAGATCACCGAGTTCGAGCGCAGCTGCTTCACGGTCAACACCATCGCCTTCCGCTGTGCCGGTGAGACACTGAGCGCCATGTATGGATTCAGTTTCATGAAGAACGCATCACAGCTGGCGCAGGATGCGCGCTCCCGCTCCACCGAATTCGGGGTGAACGACGACGGGCTGCTGGTGTGGGTCGGCGCTGGGAACACCTTCCAGGAAGGTGAGACGAAGCGTCTCTGGGGCACGTCCTCCACCATCGGCACCACGACCTACGGCTGGGGGCAGCCGATCACGTCTGTGGATTCCGTCGGCAACGCCGCGGTGACGAAGATCGGTGATGGGACGCCGAAATTCCGCTTCGGTGTGACCAACAACATTGGATGGGGTGGCTTTCAGCTGTTCATGCTCTGGGACACGCAGGTCGGTGGCAACGTCTACAACCGCACCAATCAGCGCATGTACCAGTTCGGCCGCAGCAGTGACGTGGACCAGGACGCGAAGCCGCAGGAGAACAGGAAGCCGGTGGATTATTACACGTCGCTCTATGCAGCGAACAGCCCGGCGGACTTCTTCGTGGAAGACGGCAGCTATGTGAAGCTGCGCGAAGTCTCGGTCAAGTACCGCCTGCCGGCGCGCTTTACGCCGACACTGGCCCGCCTCGGCGCCCAGAGTGCTTCATTCTCGCTCATCGGCCGCAACATGCTCACGTTCACCAAATACAAGGGCTACGACCCCGAAGTGGGCACCGTGCTCAATCGTTTCGACAGCTTCGTCTACCCGCGCTATCGCACGGTGACGGGCAGCGTCGAGCTCACATTCTGAGCGCCGGATACCTCACCATGATCAGAATCTCACATTTCCGAATGCTGCCAATTGGGCTGGCGCTGGTCGCCGCCGGTTGCCAGGATCTCAACGTCGTCAATCCAAACCTGCCGGATGCGGTGCGTGCCACGACGCAGCCGCTGACGACGGAATCGTTTGCCGCCTCATCGTTCCGCAGCTGGTGGCCGGTCGCCGGTCACGGCGGATATCCGGGCATTGCGATGGTGGTCATGTCGCGCGACGTCACGTCGGGCTTCGCCGACTTCGGCCAGCTCGAGCCATCCACAGAGCCACGCACGTCGTGGAACAACAGCGAGGTGAACGCCCGCCGGCAGGTGAACCAGGATCCGTGGTACGGATACTATCGCACCATCTCGGCGGCCAACGATGTCGTCGCCGGTGTCAACGGCGGCCTGGTGATCGTGGATCCGGTGCGTACGGCCCGCGCCAAGGCGATGGGCAAGTTCATGCAGGGGCTCTCCTACGGCTATCTCGGTCTGATGTACGACAAGGCGGTGGTGACCGATGAGCGCACGAAGCTCGACACCATCACCACGCCGACCTTCACGCCGTACCCCGCCGTGATCACCGCCGCCATCGCGCAACTCGACTCGGCGGCCGTCGTCGCAGGTTCGCAGCCGACGATGACGTTTCCGGTGGAGAATTTCCTCTTCCAGGCGCTGACCAGAGACCAGTTCGTCCGACTCACGAACTCGTATGCGGCGCGACTGCTCGCGTATTCGCCGCGGACGCGGACGGAACGGGCGGCCGCGAACTGGACCGAAGTCCTGCGTCGCATCGATGCCGGCATCGTGGTCGACTTCGCACCTGTGGCGCAGGTGGACATTCTCGTCGATGACTGGAAGCGCCTGCTGGCGCGGCTCCGCACCGCCGGGCGTCCGTCGGATTACGCGCGCCCGAGCTATTGGCTGATCGGTCAGGCCGACTCCACGAATGGCTGGCAGACCTGGCTCGCGACAGCCAATGACAGCCGGCAGCCGTTCCAGTTGCGCACGCGCGATCGGCGCATTCAGGGCGCTGCCGGACCCACGGCCCCCGGATCGTACATGGGGTACAACCTCAACAACCTGTTCGCGATCTCGCGCGGGTCATGGCGCTTCTCGCACTACTACTTTCTGCGCTACGGCACCGGCATCACCTGGCAGACAGGCCCGCAGGCTGAGCTGACGGTGGCCGAGATGGATCTGCTCAAGGCGGAAGCGTTGATCCGGCTCGGCAGGGCAGCGGACGCGGTGCCACTCATCAACAAGACTCGCGTTGCCAACGGGCAGCTTCCCCCGGTCACGATCGACGGACCCCCGATCGCACCGGGCTGCGTGCCGCGCAAGCTGAATGGTACCTGCGGCAGTCTCTGGGACGCGCTGCGGTACGAGAAGGGCATAGAGTTGATGGGCATCAGCGCCATGGTTCCGTTCCTCGACGCGCGTGGCTGGCAGACCATGCCGTCAGACACGCCGACGCAGTTCCCTGTGCCCGGCCGTGAACTGAGCACACTGCGCCAGTCGCTGTATTCCTTTGGCGGCATCGGTGGGCAGTCGTCGACGCTCGCGCCCGATCCGGAGCGGTGCCCGGTCACCGCGACTCCGCTGGCACGCTGTCCGTAATAACGACGCTGGAACGACCCCAAGGCAGGAATCGCCGCCATGTTGCATCGCGCAACGTGGCGGCGATTCGTTTCTGACGTTCGTCGGCGGCGGGGAGTGCAGACGCCGCGCGCCTGGCGTCGGCACCTACCGCGCCGGTACGCGCTCCCTGAGCGGTCGCGGCGCGTAATCCGGCAGGAACCGGCACCCCACATCTGGCGCGAATGCTGCAGCAACGACGCGGCACCGACTTGCCACCGTGGACGGCGTGGGTCGGGTGCCGTGCTCCACCCACTGCAGGAGTTCGTGCATGGCCGTGACGTACTGGGCGTCGCTCAGGTAGCTGTGATCATCATCGTTGCTGAACAGCTGCACCAGGCGTTCACCGTTGCCGCCACGGCGCATCGTATCCCGGAACACGGATTCGAGCTCGACGAACGCCGTGGGGTCGTTGATGCCGTGCACGGTGATGACTGGCACGCCGATGCGACCGCGTGGGTCCGCCTCGGCAGCAAAATCCGCACGGGCGCCTGAGTCGGCACGCGTGCGGAATACCCGCGCGTTGAGCGCCGCATCGTCGTGCGAGCCGGTGTAGTTCACGCCCACATTGGTGAACGGATTGCGTCCGCCAAGCCGCTTGAAGACGATGTCCTGGAAGTGCCACGTGCCCCAGTTGAGGTGCGCGACGAGCGAGCGCTCCGGGATGGCGACCACGCCCAGTATGTCATCGAGGTTGCGCTGCTGCTGTGGCATCCGTTGGGCGGCGGCGAGGCGCACACCGGTGCATTCGTCCACCCGCGTCGCGAGCTGTGCGCGCGTGAGTGTGGCGGTGAGTGGCAACCCCACCCAGAGGGGATACGTGGGTTCGTCGGCACGCGGATGATTACCGCACACGGCCTGATACACCACACGCAGGTCGAAGCGGAAGTCGTAGGATTGCGAACCGCCACCCAGCACACCGCTGGTCAGCAGCACGCCATCGTACGGCCTGTGGCCGTCGGCACTCGAATAGGTTTCTGCGGCCACGGCCGCCACGCTGGCGCCCCACGATTGGCCATGCAGTACCGTGTGCTTCGGCGCACCGAATGATTTGACGAACAGCTGTCGTACCCGTTCGAGATCCGCCGCTGCACTGTGCACCGCCACGCCGGCCTCGTGGTAGCCGGTGCCGGCGTACGCAAAGCCAGCCCGGGTCCAGATGGACCAGCGCGCGAGGTCGTCGGATGCGCGTCCTTCTTCAGGTTCGCCCAGCTCCGGACCGCCGTGGGCATGCACCACCAGCGTGCGGTTCCACGTTGGTGGCATCGCCAGCCAGAAGTAGGCGCCCAGCGTGTCTCGGCCAGCGAGGCACCGGCTTCCCGCCGCGACTCCTTCCGGGCATGGGGCATCGGCGGCGGGCCGCGCAACAGGCTGGGAAATCGGCGGCGCAGCCGAAGGGGTGGAACCGACGAGCAGCGCGGTCAGAAGCGGGAAGGCGAGACGGGCAGGTGCCATGGCGGCAAGATACGCTGGCACCCCGCAGTACGAAATTCCAAGAGGTTTTCTCAGTTTTCGCCGGTCGCTTTTCCTCCAGCGTCGTCAGGGGCAGGCCACGTGCGTCCCCGCATGGTGACGCATGACGACGCCCCGCACTCGGCGACGCGACCGGTTGGCGAGCCTTCACGGCTGCAGTGATCGCGTTGCTCGATGAGGACCGCCGGTTCCTGACGCCCGAATCGCGATCGGGAACGTCTCGGGCGGCGCGCATCCAGGTGGGGGATCTGCGGATCGGTGAACTTGCGTTTCACGATGCCATTGTGGTGGCCATTCGGATTGCGCCGGGCCAGTGCTTCACTGCAGCGGCGATGCGCGACGGGAGGCGGCGCAGTAGTCGCCGCCTCCCGTCTCAGTCAAGTCAGAGCTGCGGCCAGCCAGTAGCCGCACCTCAGACCAGAACCATCACACCCCTGTCAGATACGGTACCGGACGCTTGGTGGCGTGTCGCACCTTCCTCGCCGTCGTGGCGCCGCCGGCGCCTTTGCCCTTGCCGAGCGAGAAGGTGCCGACCAGCTCCGTCAGCATCATCGCCTGGCCTGCCAACTCTTCCGACGCGCTGGCCGATTCCTCGGCGTTCGCCGCGACCTGCTGCGTGACGCCGTTGAGCTGCTCGACCGCCTTGTTGATCTGCACCACACCATCGCGCTGCTGGGCGCCCGCCGCCGCGATCTCACCGACCACGCTGGCCACGCGATGCACGTCCGCATCGATCGCACCGAGTTTGGCCAGCACCTCGGCGTTCAGCTGCACACCATCCTGCGCATTCTGCACCGACCCCTCGATCAGGGCGGACGTCGTCTTCGCTGCTTCGGCGCTGCGGATCGCGAGGCTGCGCACCTCGTCGGCCACGACCGCGAAGCCGCGACCGGCATCGCCCGCGCGCGCCGCCTCGACAGCGGCATTGAGCGCCAGCAGGTTGGTCTGGAACGCGATTTCGTCGATGGTCTTCACGATACGCGCCGTCTGGTCACTGGACTGCTTGATACTCTCGATGGCCGCGGAGAGGCGATCCATGCTTACCCGACCCTCGGCCACGCGCGCCAGGGTTGCTTCCGTCATCTGCTGCGCCTGGCGCGTATTTCCGGCCGTCTGCGACGTGGTTGCCGACAGTTCCTGCAGGCTGGCGCCGATTTCTTCCAACGACGCCGCCTGTTCCGAGGCTCCGTGCGCCAGCGACTGGCTGCCGCTGGCGATCTGATGGCCGGCAGACGCCACCTGATCCGAGGCGGCGTGTACCTGCGTCAGCGCATCGTCGAGCATCTCGGCGGCGGTGTTGATCGAGTCCTTGATCCGCGAGAAGTCACCCTGATAGTTGCCCACCACACGAGCGGTGAGGTCCTTTTCCGCGATCTTCGCAAGGACTTCGGAGGCCTCGTTGATCGGTGTCACCATGGCATCGAGCGTGTCGTTGATGCCGCCGAGCAGGTCCCGGTAGGCACCGCTGAACTGACTGGCATCACCACGCTTGTCCAGCACACCTGACTTCGCGGCAAGGACGAGCGTGCCTGTCTCGCTGAGCAGCTGGCGCATGGTGCGCTGCAGGCGCACGAACGCCTGGCCCAGCGCATCATTGTCTCCGCGAATCGCGACGTCGGTCGAGATGTCACCAGCGCTGACCGAACCGGCAGCGATGGCGAGCGTCTTCTGCGATTGCACCATCCGGGTCATCGCGTCGCCGAGCTGTCCCAGCTCGTCTTTCGCCGTGATCCGCACTTCCTGCGTCACATCGCCCAGCGCGAGTGCATCGGCGACGCTGCGAAGCGCGGTCAGCGCGCGGACGATCGGCTTCGTGATACCCGTCGCCGCGACGATGGCGAAACCGAGTGCGACGACGATCAGCGTGATCATCGTCGATATCGAGGACTTGTAGGCTGCCGAACTGGCATCAGCCGCCCCCTGCATCAATCCCATCTTCGACAGCACCAGGCTGTCGAACAGGACGTCGATCGAATCGGCCTGCGCGCGAATGACCGTGAGGCGTGACTTCGCCTCGGTGTCGTTGCCGACGCGGGCCAGCGCCACCACCGCATCCTGCTGCGGGCGCAGGCGCGTGTAGGCGGCCCGAAGGCGGGCGGCCTGCTCCTTGGCCTGCGGGCGAACGATGTGCTGCTCGAACTCCGTGAACGAGACCTTGAAGACCGAATCAAAGCGCGCGATATCGGACTGGCGCTTCCTGACTGCCGTCGAGTCTTCGTCGAGGATCGCATTCCGGACGGCCCGGGAAATGCGGATCAGGCTCAGGTTCGCGTCCTTGAGCTGCAGCGCTGGCAGCGCGTGCTGCTCATACAGGTTGATGACCAGCGAATCGAGGCGTCGGGCCGTGACGATGCCATCGATGCCGAGGATGACGATCAGGGCACCAAGCACACCGAAGCCGAGTGCCAGTTTTCTGCCGATGGCAAGGCGCGCGAACCAATCCATGTGAGCGTTCCTCGTCGTCGTATTGAATGACGACAGCTTTCCAGCGCGTGACTCATGCTCGAGAGGCGTGCATCGGGGAGAACAATCCCGCCCTGATTCCCGCACCCACCTGATGACCGTATGTCATCGCGTTGACATGACTGTACGAACGATTATCGGCGTGTCCGCATCGAACCTGAATCGCTACTGATCCTGATGGACGTGAGCCTCCGCCAACCTTCCGGTTCGCTCGTCCGCAGCAACCTCGCGTTGCTTCTGCCATGCCACCCCACGCACGCCGAGCAGCGCCGCGAACAGCGCGAGATACACCAGCGAACAGACGGTGGCCTTCGTCACCGCCCAGAGGTCGTGTGTCATGGTGGTGATCGCGACTGCATGCGTGAGCTGATGAAGGCGCGTCCAGCGTGCGCCGCCGAGTCGTCTGGCGATACCCGTCGGCGACGTGATCGCCAGCGCGTACGCCAGGCGGCGCAGGGCGAACGTCCCGGTGTCGATCTCGAGAATCTTCACCAGATCGCCTTCCGGACGATCGGTGACCCGTGCGAACACCAGCCACGCCGCTGGCAGAGCGAGTGTGACGAACACAAGCGGTTTGAGCGCGCGCACCGTTCTGATTCGGCAGCGTCTTGCCGCCGATGCCGTGGCGAGAAACGACCGTGGATCGAGCACTTCGTCCATGCGCAGCCCATCCGTGTACGGCCAGTCGATGGTGTCCGGCAGCCGCGATGGATCGTACAGCGTCATGATCTCGACGCAGCGTGCCGGCGGAAGCGGATCTGCACGGCGAATGACATCGGCGAGCGGAATGCCGCGCCAGGAAATCACGGTGCTCCACGGCTCCACACACCGAGAGCGATACGTGCGATCCTCGACGCGGCTCGGCGTCAGGAAATCGTCGAGCAGCATGGTGGCGGTCTTGGGGCACATTCCTTCGATCGTGACGGTCGACGGGCGGACTTTGCACTGCTGCGAATTGGCTTTCGGGATACGACATTCAATCAGATTTCCCCGGTTTTCGCCGGTGGATTTTTCTGCAGGGTCGTCAGGGCACGTCACGTACTTTTCCGTATGGTGACGCGTGACGACGCCGGCACTCGGCGACGCGACCGGCGGGCGGGCCTTCACGGCTGCAGAGGTCGCGCCGCTCGGTGAGAGACCGCCACTGGCCGAGCTGGCCGCGTTGGCCGCGCTGGTGCCGATCGTGCGCGAGATGCACGCCGGCAGCACCGGGGGCCAGCTTCGCGCGCAAGAAGCGCCGGGAGAGTGGTCCGCATTTTTGCCGGAATCTCGGATGTCGACGCGAGCGCAGTGTCGCCGAAGTCTCGTGGCACTCGAGCGCGTCCTTGGTCGCGAGCCGGCGTTGCCCGGCCTCGCGATCGCACTGCATATTTGTCGCGTCCCCTCACCGGAGTGTCATCAATGTCTGACGCCGAGCACATCAAAACGGCTTTCGACCGTGTGGCCAGCGCGATTTCTCGTCGCCCCTCGCTCGGCCACGGCACCGGCGTATCGGTCACGCGTGTCACGAATGGTTTGCGGTGCGAGTCGCGAGAAGGGCCGTGGCAGGTCGTGACCGACATGCCCGAAAGCGCCGGTGGTTCGGGTTCCGCTCCGACACCGGGCGTGTTCGGTCGCGCTGCTCTTGGCAGTTGTCTCGCGATGGGTATCACGATGTACGCCGCCAAGCTGGGCATCGCGATCGAGACACTGGAAGTGGAGATCCAGGCGGACTACGACGACGGCGCGCTGTTTGGCGTGAGTGACACGCCGCCCGGATACGTGGAGGTGCGCTACGCCGTCCGGATTGACAGCAGCGCGAACGACGACGCCATCCGGCACATGCTCGACGAGGCCGAGCGTCACAGTCCGTACCTCGATGTGTTCCGGCGAGCACAGGTATGCCGCCGCAGCGTGCAGATCAACGGACTCGCGGAGCGCTAACATGGACGCCAGATTGCAGCGACGCGTGCAGCGCTACGGGTGGGACAAGGCCGCCGCGTACTACGAGACCTACTGGAGACGACAGCTCGAACCGGTGCAGTCACTGCTGCTTCGACTGACCAGCGCACAACCCGGGGAGTCCGTGCTCGACGTCGCCTGTGGTACCGGACTGATCACGCTTCCCGTCGCAGAACAGGTGGGATCGACCGGTTCGGTGCTCGGCGTGGATATCTCCCAAGGGATGATCGAGGGTGCACGGGCGGTCGTCGCGAAACGCGGCATCGCGAACACGCGGTTCGAACGGATGGATGCGGAGACGCTGGCGTTGGAGGATGCCACGTTCGATGCCGCGCTCTGCGCATTGGGCCTGATGTACGTCGCCGATCCACGACGCGCACTGTCGGAGATGCATCGCGCCGTGAAACCCGGCGGGCGCGTCGTCGCGTCGGTGTGGGGACGGCGAGCCAACTGCGGCTGGGCCGAGATCTTTCCCATCGTCGATGCACGCGTCAGCTCCGAGGTGTGTCCGATGTTTTTTCAACTCGGCAACGGCGATGCGTTGCAGGACGAGTTCGACGCCGTCGGGTTGACGCACATCACGTCCGAGCGGATCTCGGTCCAGCTGATCTACCCGACGGCCGACGACGCCTGCGGTGCCGCCTTCGACGGCGGGCCGGTGGCGCTGGCGGCATCACGCTTCGACGACAATGTTCGTGCTCAGGTGCGAGACGAATATCTGGCGTCCATCGACACCTATCGTGAAGGCGCCGGCTATGCGATACCGGGCGAGTTCGTCGTCGTCACCGGCCGCCGATCCTGACGCGTGGCTCGCGACGGGCGATCCGACACGTTCGCAGGATTGCGCGGTGTCGCCGAATCCCCAATCCGGCTGGCACCTGCCGCCGATCCGCGGAACCAGGCCCTCTCGATTCACACCTGGCGGATGGCGAGGATGTGAAAACGCGCGTCTCAGCCGACGATCTGCCCTGGGCTCCAGTGCCGACACAGGAGCGCATCGATCGCGCCCGACTTGGTGGGCGTGATCGATGCGCGTATCGCGCCGCGAGAACCTCAGGCGGCGGCGAGCGTGTGGAGGATCAGGCCGCCGCTCGCGGTGCGGTCATGACGCCCGCGAGCAGCGTGTAAGCTGCCACCCACGCATCCTTCACGGGTGGCGTGAAGTCCTTGCCCAACCCTTGTTCGAGCGTCCAGAGAAGCGCGCTGGCGACCGTGGCGTACATCTCCTTGCTCACGCCATACCCCTCGTGCCGCTGGCCGAGCTGCGCGACCGCTGGTGCAATCGTGTCGATCTTGGTCAGCCCGTTGACGGCGAGCGCCAGCATCTGCATCAGTTTGCGCCCCTGTTCTTTCATGTCCCCCTTGAAGAGCGGGCGAAGTGCGGGATCGAGCTCGAAGAGGCGGCCATAGAAAAGGTGCGCGGCCTGCTCCGAAATCGGCTTCACCTTCTCGAACGACTGCTGGACCAGCGTGATTTCATCGGGGGTCATGGGCGGACTCGGGAGACAGGGTTGGGAGATAGGGTCGGGAGAATCCGGGAACTGCAGTGGAAGCACGACGTGCGCTCCGCATGGGCGCAAGGCATACGCGTGTCAGGAACGTGTGCTCGCTGGCCTGCCGCCCTCGGACATCGATTGCAATCCTGTGCGTCGGCCGCAAAGAAGCCGCTATGCACGTCCGCCTCGTTGAGGAGAATGTTCAGGACTTTCACGCGTTCGTTCATGGGGTCGGTCTCCAACCAGGGTGTCAGCGACCTTGCGAAATGGGAGACGCCGAGCACCGTGGAAGGAGTGTGAAGCATTTTTCCAGACGACTCTGTACCGCATGATCCCGGGCGATTCCCTCGTGGCTACGCCGCCAGCCGTTCAATGTCGAGTACTCCGACGAGCTTGCGTCGATCCATCAGAAAACCGCGCAGCGATTCCGTCTGCGCGTGATCAGGTACATACCGGACCTGGCCGCGGCTCACGCCGTCCAGTTCGCGCACACGGAGGGCGAGACGGCGGAACGAGGCGCCGTCTTCGATGCGGACAATCACGTAGACTCCGTCGTCCGGGATCACTTTCGCATCGAACAGCTGTTGCCCGAGGTCGACGATGGGAATGACACCGTCATCTTCCTCCGTCGTGCGAAGTGCGCGACCGTGGGCCGAGAGTGTATCGGGTCCTGCGTGGAGCATGCGTTCGACTGCGCTGAGCTGAATCGCAATCGCGTCGTCGTGCGCGACCTCTCCAACGCGTACGATCAGATACTCCTGCACACTGCGAATTCCACAGCGAACAGTGAGCCTGCTGCCGACGCCTGCAGTCCGTTCATGCGTCACATGCATCTCACGAAGCGTCGCTTCTGGCGGCGTCAGGACAAACTCACGCTCGCCGTCACCATCGTCCGTCAGGACGAGTGAGAACTCGTCTCGCAGGACCTCTGCCGATAAGGCCAGCGACAGATTGGCCTTTCGACCAGTCCGAAGTCGCTCCGACGCACTTCCAACAGACTGCACCTGCATGCGGAGATACTTTCGCAGCAGATTCCGAACGCCGCGCGCGACAGCGGCGGGGAAGCTGGCGGCCGCGTCGCCGTGGAGCGGCTCGAGCGTGATGTGCACCGGGCTGTCGGCCAAAAGCGGCGAGAGATCAGCCTCGACCGCGATATAGAAGTCGTTGAGTGAGATCTGCAGGTTGCGCCCGACCTCCTCGGTTACCGTCGCGGAGGCGTCGGCCAGGGCAGCGAAAATCCTTTCGTCCTCCGAGATCCTTGCGACCGTCTCACTCGCCTTCATGATCGCGTCGACCGCCCCGCGTCCACCACGACTGGCCGCCTCCAGCGTCTCGAAGAGCCGTTCGTTTCTCATCATCTCGGCGCGTGCCACCGCCAGGGGATCCGCCGCAATCTTTGTCACAAAGAACGCCGTCTCGGGCGTGAGATACTGTTCGAACACACTGAGCAGGAATGACAGGGCCGCGCCGCGCGCCATCAGCGCCGGCTGTGCCGTTCCCTGAAACACGGTCTGGTATTGCATCTGCGCGTTCAGGCGCATCCATTCGAAACGCTTCTCGAGCCAGATGAAGGGCAGTACGAGCATTGCCTCGGAGATGTCATCCTCGATGATCAGATCGAGAAGTGATTGCCGAATCGATGCAGCGCGTTCTGCGATGTCATCGGAGACTTCGCGCCGCTCCGCGTCTGTCATTCCCTCGACGTTGATGAGCATCTCCTCGACGACACGATGATGTTCATCGCCGCCAAGGTAGGCCACCAGTGCATGAATGTTGGGCGCAGCGAGATCAGACATGAGTTGGTTGGTATGGTGGCACGCACAGCCGGACGCGCCCGGAGCACACTACGCTGGTTTGGACCGCGCCGGAGCGTGGAGCCGCATCCGACGACGGACCCTCTGGAGGCGAGACGACGGCCGTCATGCGCTCTGGTATCGGCGCGCGGCGGACATTCTGAACGGACACGGCAGAACCTCACCTGTGGTTAGAATGCCTCAATACGTCACCATCGCGCCAAAGTGAAGTTTTTGGACCGACAGTCCGATACCACATCTCGCCGCGTCACACACCGAAGCGGCAACGCTTGTTTCCCTCGCAGGTGGGCATCGGGATGGCCCAGGAGTAGCTCATGGCAAGTAGCATCCGCAACGCATTTCGAGCCGGTGCATCGGATTCCATCGATGAGTTGCTGGAGACGATCGCGAGCCTTGAAGGGCAAGTGACGTCGCTGTACGAAGAAAAAGAGGCTGCTGGACTGTCGACCAGTGGTGGCGACAGCGATGGGCTCGTCGCGCTGTATGAACAGAAGGTCGCACTCAGCAATCGAAACATCGCCGAGCTGCAGACTGCTCTCTCGAGCTTCGAGCACCAGCTCGAAACGCTGTACAGCGATCGTGAGACAGCGGGCGGTACCGATGCCGTCGCGCTGACTGCCACGATCGACGGGCTGAACGCTCAGCTCAATGCGCTGTATGACGAGAAGGCAGATGGAGGTGACCTGGCAACGGTGGTCGATGGGCTGAATTCTCAGCTGACTGCGCTGTACGATGAGAAGCTGGCTGACGGTGGGCTGGCGGCGACCGTCGACGGACTCAATGCGCAGCTCGCAGCGCTCTACGATGAAAAGGCCGATCTGGGTGATGTCTCCGGCGTCATCGAAGGGCTGGAGAGCCAACTGCACGCGCTGTATCGCGAGCGTGAAGACGGCGACTTCGCGGCGATGATTGGTGGTCCGGACGCGCAGTCACTTCTCGAGACCGTGCGCAGCTTCGAGGAACAGCTCGCCAGCTTCTACGATGCGCAGTCCCGGCATGCGTACAGCATCGCCGAGGCGAACACGATGGTCCGGAGCCTCGAGCCGCAGGTGGCCGCGCTCCTCGAGGAACGGAACGAATTGGCAGAAGCCCTGCATGCCAAGGAGGCCGAGCTGGATCGAAGCCGTGCCAAGGCGAAGGACGTGCTTTCCGCACTGATGGAGCAGGCGCTCGTCTGATTGTTCCGGCGCGTCCACGCCGAATTGTTGTTCCCGTCGCAGTACTCGAGTATCCCATTCATGGTGAGGTGTGTCATGTCGTTTGTGCCAGGTTCTTTCGTGAACGAGCTTCCCAATGTTTCGCGAAGCGCCGCTGATGCGCAGCCGTTCGGTATCGTGCAGGTCGACGATTCGGGCGTCATTCAGCTCTACAACAAGTGGGAGTCGGAGATGGCTGCCGTTCCGGTTCCGTCAGCCGAAGGGAAGAACTTCTTCACCCAGGTTGCCCCGTGCACCAACAACCGACTGGTGTTCGGCAAGTTCAAGGATGGCGTGGCGAAGGGTGAGCTCGACTCCGAGTTCAACTACACGTTCACGTACAAGATGAAGCCGACCAACGTGCAGATCCGCCTCATGCGTCATGCGGCGTCGCGCACGAACTGGGTCCTGGTTGGCATGCGCGCCGCCTGAGTGGCGGCCTGAAGACG
The DNA here is from genome assembly GCA_964392395.1 of uncultured Gemmatimonadaceae bacterium. Lineage (GTDB taxonomy): Bacteria > Gemmatimonadota > Gemmatimonadetes > Gemmatimonadales > Gemmatimonadaceae > JACMLX01. Next base: position 15,426 of record CAYMQV010000015.1, on the reverse strand, counting down.
CCGGCCCTGCGGGGCCGGCGTATTTTCAGTTACTAACTCTTCCATCCGGCTCAATCATGTTTGCGGAACAGCTCCTGCTCATTGCACAGGACAGCGTTACCGATATCGCAGCAGTTGGATTCGCGAGCGACGTCGGGCTCGAGAGCGATGACACGCGACTCCTGCGGGACTATGCAGGCGCCCGCGTGAGCGCGATGCGAGACCTGGCGGGTGCTATGGGGGACGCCGACGATGAAATCGAACTGTATCGCACACTGGCGGCGTTCTGGCTCGAATTGCGCTTCGAGTGGCAGCGCAATAACGAAGTCATGAATTACCAGACCGTGCTCCGCGGCGCGGCAGATCCCCGCGTGATCGCCGAAGGGTCAGTGGGCTCGTTTCTCCTCAGCCGGATCGAAACGCTGCTCGATCCGTCTCACCTCGAGATGCTCGGCCGCTACGCGCAGGAGCTGCTCGCGAATGAACGCCACTCCGTCGCCCTCAAGGAGGAGCTGACCTGATGCTTGCCACCGCACTGACCGCGATTGCGGACGATCCGTCGCTGATCACCGATCTGGTTGGCCTCGCCGATACGCTCGAACTGAACCCCGCCGATACCGACGCGCTGCGCGCCTACGTGGAACGCAAGCGCTGGGCGCTGGCAGGGCTCGCCAAAGCCCTGAGCGACGCTTCGAGTGAGGATGAGCTCTATCGCTGCCTCGCCAGCGCCTGGCTCGAACAACGGTTCGAGTGGCAGCGCTTCAACATGGTGGTGAACTATCAGGCAGTGAAAACCGGGCATTCACATGCGCTGACAATGGCAATGGCTGCCGCCTGCACCAATGTGATGGAGCGACTTGAGACCCTGCTGAACGCCGACGATCGCGACCGATGGTCCACGTTTGCTGTGGAGCTGATCACGGGCGCCAGCTCGGATCTCGCCGAACGCTGGGGCGATGAGACGATCTCCCTGTCACCCCTCTCCTGAGACTCACTGGATGTTTGCCACGATTCGTCGGCTCCTCGGACTGACAGCCCGCACAACGGCGCCGGCCGCGCTTGCACCCATGGCGCCGACGCTCGAAGTAGAGACGCCACCCTTGCCAGCGGCGGCTGCCGGACTCACTCCCGCACTCGTGAACGTGAGCGCTCCGCACGCAGTTGCGTCCATTTCGACCGAGGCAACGGAGTCGGACGCACCGAATCCCACCGCGACCACGGTCGAGGCTGAAGCCCTTCCCTTCCCTTCCCGCGCCGCTGCCGCGTCGGTGCACACGCTCCGATCTGCGCCAATCGACGCGAGCGTTGCCGGGCTTACCGCCGAGCTTCGAACACGTATCGACGGTCTCGCCACGCGCCACGGCGATTCCGATGTGACCTTGTTGCTTGACGGCATTGCCGCCGAACCCACCGCCACCATTCGTCAGCTGCCGGCAGCGGCGCAGCGCGCACTCGCACTGACGCAGTTGAGCGAACCGCCGATGGCCGAGCTCATCGCCGTCTTCGAGGAGGATCCGACCCTGGCCCAGGCCCTGCTCACGCAGGCCAACTCGGCATTCTACGGAGCCTCGCGTGCCGTGCTGTCCGTGCGTGATGCACTGCAGCGCCTCGGCGTGTCGGCGGCGCGCAACGTCCTGATGGCCCATTCCGTCTCGGCGTTGCTCTGCCGGCCCGGTGGCGCATACGCGCAGATGGTGGACGAGGTCTGGCAGCACATGGTGCGTACGGCACCGATTGCCCGCCGTATCGCCTCGGCCTTCAACGCCGAGCCCGAAGAAGCCTTCGGGCTCGGGTTGCTGCACGACGTCGGCAAGCTGGTGATCTTCGATCAGCTCACCACGCTGCGCCTCGAGAAGCGGCGCGAGATCGTCATTGCGCCTGAGAGCCTGCGCGACATCCTCGCGGAACTGCATGAGCCGCTGGGCGGATTGGCGGTACACAACTGGAACCTGGGCGACGCGGCGGCGGCGGCAGTTGCAACCCATCACCGGAATCCAGTTCCTCTGGTACGCGATGCGCTGAGCGAGGTGCTCTATGTCGCCGAAGCAGCCGATATCGCGGTAATACGCGGTCGGGATTTCGATCTCGCCGCCAGCTGGGACCGAGCCTCGTTGGGCGGCTCCGCCATTCGTGTCGAGCGGGCGCTGCTCGCCGCCTGACCCGCGCCGGAGTCGCTGTACAGCAGAACGCCCCAGCTCCGGACCCGGCTGGGGCGTTCTGCATCTATCGGTTGATCGACGTGCCGCAGCACAGCCCACGCGGGTCAGGACATCAGCACCATGGAAGGCCGGCCGGTCTCGTCGGCCACGGCGAACGGTGCCGAAGAATCGCTCGCCCAATCCACACTCTCGAGTGCCTGCGCCACCTTCGCAATGTCGTGCGCGAGCGGGCGATCGGAGACCAGCGCCGGCGCCAGCTGGCGGACCCAGCGAACGACGACGCGTGACGCCGGCGCAAAGCCCTCCAGCTCGCTCGTGCCCCGCAGCTCAGATGCCTGCGCCACGGCCAGCGACTGAATCGCGAGCACCTGATAGGCGAGATCGATCTGCTCAGCGGTTTTGCGCGCCGCGATCGTACCCATCGTCACCACATCCTGATTGTTGCCGTTGGTGGGAATCGATTGAATCGACGCCGCCGTCGCGCGTGAACGCATCTCTGCGATCAACGCGGTCGCACTCACCTGTGCGCCCATGAAGCCGGAGTTCACACCCGCGTGACCGCCATGCAGGAACGCCGGCAATCCCTTGTTCTGCGCCACATCGGTCAGGCGCGCCAGACAACGCTCGGCGTGAATCGCCACCTTGATCACGGCCAGCGAGAGCGCGTCCGACGCAAATGCGACGTGCTGACCGTAAAAGTTGCCTCCGTGCAGCACCGTCCCGTCGTCGGCAAAGACGAGGGGATTGTCGGTAGCCGACTGCAGCTCCGTGGTTACGATACGATCGTGAAAGTCGAGCACATCCAGCGCGGCACCCATCTCCTGCGGCAGGCAACGCACGGTGTACGGATCCTGCGGGCACTCCCCCTCAGGGAGCCACCCGTCGACCGATACCGTTTCGTCGAGCACCGGTGGCAGTTCGGTTGGTGTGACCAGCCGAGTGCTGCCGATGCGCCAGGTATTGAGCGCCGCGTGTGCCGCGATCTGACCCGGGTGTGGCCGCGCCGCACCGATGCGCGCGTCCCACGCCTCGGTGCGGCCGTTGAGGCACTCTGCGTGCACGAGGGCAATGCGCATTGCGAGCGAGATCAGGCGTCGCGCCCGTTCCGCGTTCACTGCGGCAATCCCCGTCATGCACGATGTTCCGTTGACCAGCGCGATGCCTTCCTTGTGCCCCAGCACCGCCGGCTGCAGCCCGACCGATCGCATCGCGTCGGCCCCCGTCATCTGGACGCCGCCAAACATCACGTCTCCCTCACCGATCAGTGCCAGCGCGATGTGAGCCAGCGGCGTCAGGTCGCCGCTGGCACCGACGGTGCCCATCTCCGGCACGATCGGCGTGATACCGCGATTCAGGAACTCGAGCAGCAGCGCGAAGAGCGGCGCACCGATGCCCGAGTGCCCGCGGGCCAGGCTCGACGCACGCGCGGCCATCGTGGCGCGGACGTGCGCCTCGCTGAGCGGCTTCCCGATGCCACTCGCAAGATGGTAGATCAGGTGCCGCTGCAACTGTTCTGCGTGCTCCGGTGTCACCGGGTGCGACGCGAGCGGGCCGTAGCCCGTCGTCACACCGTAGATGCGTCGCCGCTCTTGGACCATGCGCTGCATCAGTTGGTGCGCCTCGCGCATCCGCGACGCGCCAGGCGGCCCCAGATCGAGCGTCCGATCGCCTCGGGCGACATCAAAAATGTCGCGAGGGAGCAGGTCGTCGCCGATATCGATCGCACGCCGGGCGGCGCTGGTATCGTCGTGAATGAAGCGGGGAAGCGTCATGGAGAGAGGAGTGGTGGCAGAGCAGAGCAACGCCGTAAACAGTTGTATCGTCACCTTCTGTGCTTCTCTGAACACCAACTCCCGACAAATGGTTGACCCCACCCACAATCCGTGGCGTCCGGTGCTCTATGCGAGATTCCGTGGTCAGCCCACGCCGCTGCTGGTGCTCCCTGATGCGCTCTGGACAGCGGCGTCGCTGTGGGCGGGGACGCGCGCATGGTCGAAGGTCTTCCGTGAGTCCGGGCTCATACAAGGCGATGTGATCGCCTGCGCCCTGCCGCCAGACAGTGCGTTCGTGCAGGTACTGCTGGCGTGCCTTTGGGATGGCATCACCGTCATCCCTCTCGCCCCACAGCATCGAGTGACTGATGGCCTCCGACGGCAGCAGCCGGCGCTGGAGATCTCAGACGTCTCGGCCGGAGAGGCCCGTGACTGGCCGATCGTCGTGCCGGACTCAGCGGGCCAGCCCCCTGCCGGCTTCGGCACATTCCCGCGGCACGACGTGCGTCAAAGCGGTATCGCCGTCGCCTTTCTCAGCGGTGCGGGAGAGCCAGACGCGACAACCTCCTTCAGTGCGCACGAACTCCTCGCTGCCGCGGAGCGGCATGCGGCGGTGGCCGAGCTATCTGGTGCGTGTGTCCTGAGTGTGATGCCGTGGCACTCACCGACGGAGTTGATCTATGGTCTGCTCGCAGCTCTTCTGGTCGCCGACGAGATCGTCCGCCTGCCTGATTCGGATACGCCAATGCGAGACGCGATCGCCCTCGCGGCCGAACACCCCGTGACGCATGTGAATCTCGCCGCACCGATGGCGGTCGAATGGCTGCGGGATTCCGAAGGCGCAAGGCTCCTGATGCGCCTGAAGGGCACGGCCGTCAGTCCGGACGACCCGTGTCCGGCGGAGATTGCGTCGGCGCTTTCACGCACAGCGCTGCGGATCGTGGACCGGCGGGTGCGGTGAGCGGTGGGTTTGTTGAGCGGAGGCAACCTGTGAACAGGTGGCGATGGGTTCCACGGCACCGGCTGATTCCGTACGACTTCAACGAAGAACTGGGAGCGCGCTACCAGTCGGCGTCCGGTTTCTCCGCGACAGTCGTGGTCTTGCCGAGCACCACCGGCGTCGGCAAGTCGAACGTTTCATCGTGACCCAGTGGCAACTCGCCCTGATTCGCTCCAATCGTCTTGACCGTTTGCAGCTTCGACAGTGGTGACGTGCCGTTGATCGCCGGCTTGTCCGAGTAGAAATCGAACCAGGGCAAACCGGCGCTGGCGTATTGGGATGCCGTCGGCGGCAACGTCGGGGGTACCGTCCCCGTGAGCTGCGCCCACTGCTCGCTGTTGGCGATGTGCACGAAGCAGCGCACGCGCGACTCGGCCGGCGCCCAATCCTGGGGCTTCTCCTCTGCTTCGTTGATCTGCTGGCGAATCGCACCGCCCGGAGCGAGGCCCATCGCCTGAAACACCGGGGAAGAACAGGTGACATCCATCAAATCGTTCATGTGGGACGCCCGCGACCGCGACAATCTCGCCTTCCGCTTCTCCCACACCGTCGCCTTCAGCGGACGCACGAGCAGCTGTACGCCACCGAACTCCTCGACTCCGGTGATCTGGCCCTCCGCCGTGTACCCCTTGCCGAGCGGCATGGCAACGAACTGACGCACGACACCCTTTGCGACGCAGAAACCGTCGAGCCACGGCTGGCCGGGAACCTCCATGTAGTCCTGATCCTCGTAATTCAACGCATCCGTCCACGGCGTGCCGTTGACTGCGTTGATCTTGCCGGCGGCAACCTTCACGGCCATGGGATAGTCGTCCGGGCTGGAGAAGCTCACCCAGCACGCCTCGGCTTGCCACATCGGCAACACCACGCCACCGCGCTTCCGCCACGCTTCAGGAGCGCGCTCACCGAGGTCCGCGATGTCGCGCATCGGGAAACTGCCAAGCCCCGGTGGCAGATAGTGCTGCTGCCCGTCGTCCGGTACGCGCAGCGTGCGGTGAAACGTCACGTGCAGCACCGCCTCCTCGTGGATCTCGGGGAACGTGAACGTCAGTGTCTGGCCATCCAGGTCGAGCGGCATCGGTCCGGCTCCTGTTCGTTGGTCGTCGCGAGAGACTCTGAGTGCGTCACCACTCGCCGTCGCGGATTCGGCGGATGGTTCGAACGATTTCACTGTCAGGCAGCGCCCGCAGTGCGCGCACTGCGTCGGCCAGCGCCGGCCGTTCCAGCAACAGCGCTGCCACATCGCGCGGCACCCGCCCGGCCTGTCGCAGCAGCAGGTCGGCGTCCAGCTCCAACTCGTCCGCCAGCGCCCGCACCATCGCCTCGGTGGGACGTTGGGCATCTCGTTCCACCATCGAGAGCCAGCTGGCGGATGCCCCCAACCGTGCGGCCAGAGCGCGGACCGAGAACTGGCGCGGATTGGTCGCGGCCTTGTCGAGACGGGCGGCGCGGAGAGTGGCGCCAAGCGAGGTGTGGGTGCTCACAACTGTAAACTAGACAGTTTACAGTCATCGCACAAGACCTGAACTCGATATCGTTCGGCCTGCCTCGTACCGCGCCACCGATCATCACCCAATGCTGAACGAAGAATTCGAAACGGATTATCTCGTCATCGGTGCAGGGGCCGCTGGCATGGCGTTCGTCGACGCGCTGCTCGCGCACTCCGATGCGACGGTCACGATCGTCGATCGCCGCCATGCCCCAGGCGGTCACTGGATAGACGCCTACCCCTACGTGCGTCTCCATCAGCCATCCGCCCTGTATGGGGTCAGCTCGGTGCCGCTTGGGCAGGAAGCCATCGATGTGGCTGGGACGAATGCCGGCTTCTACGCGCTCGCCGGCGCGGACGAGATCCGGGCCTATTACACGCACGTGATGCATCGCCACTTTCTGCCCGGCGGCCGGGTCAGGTACTTCCCCAACTGCGACTATCTGGGCGACGGCCGCTTTGTCTCCCGGCTCGCGCAGCAATCCTGGAACGCGCGCGTCCGCAAGAAGCTCGTCGACACCACGTATCTGGAAGGTGCCATTCCCGCCACCAGCGCTCCGCCGTTCGAGGTGGCCGACGGCATGCGGTGCGTGCCGGCTGGCGAGATTGCGCGCATCACGGATCGCCCGGAGCGATTCGTCATCATCGGCGCGGGCAAGACCGCCTTGGATGCGTGCATCTGGCTGCTGGAACGGGGCGTCCCCGCGTCGACGATTCAATGGATCAAGCCGCGCGAGGCATGGTGGAGGAACCGGCGGTTCCAACAGCCGCACGCCCTGCTCCCGGATTTCTATCGCAGCGTAGCGATCCAGTTCGAGGCCATGGCACAGGCCACGTCGGTCAAGGCGCTGTTTGCGCGCCTCGAATCAGAGGGAGTGTTTCTTCGCATCGATCCCGACGTCGTCCCGACCATGTATCGCGGTGCGGTGATCAGCGAGGCGGAAGTGGAGCTGCTCCGGCGCATCGAGGACGTCGTCCGCCTGGGTCACGTGCGGAGAATCGAGCGCGGCGAGATCGTGCTGGACGGGGGCCGCGTGCCGACGAGTGAGGGTACGGTGCACGTCCATTGCGCAGCGGCAGGGCTGGCGCGACCTGCGCTGCGCCCGATCTTCGAGCCCGGCCGGGTCACCGTCCAGCCGTTCCTCTTGGCATTCGCGTGCTACCAGTTCGCGATGCTCGGCGTGGTCGAGGCCACCGTGGACAGCGAGGAGGAGAAGAACCGCCTCTGTCCGCCCATTGCGTACTGGAATGCGAACACCGGCTACCTGTCCGCGTTTCTGGCGACCCTCGCGCACGAACGGGCCCGGGCCGCCCACCCGGTGCTCGCACGCTGGGCGAAGGAGACTCGGCTCAATCCCCTCCACGGCATCGAGCGTTACCGCGATACGGCGTCCGTCATCGATGCGCGCAAACGCATCAAACGCTTCGGGGCCGCGGCGGAGAGCAACCTGGTGACGCTGCTCGGGGCGAGTATCGCGTAACCGACACCCGGTGGAGACGCGAATCGGCGGTCGCGGAAACAGGTTCATCGACTCGCTGCGCCGCGAACACGACAGCAGCTGGCGCGCCTGCCGATCGGTCAGCGAATTCGTCCAGCCACCGCGCGACGCGGCACGGCTTATGGCGCAGCGCGCACAGGGCCGCCATCGTGTGCTGATCACTCTCGTGATCATCGCTCTGGGCGTCACGCGTGAACTGCAGGCGCGCGTCCATGGTGTCCGACTCCAGCCACGGCATCGGCGATCCTCGCGTGAAGCGAGTCGCCATGCAGTCTGGAAGGAGTGTAAACCATGTCGCCGGACTACCTTGCCAACCTTGTGCTACTCCGGCTCCGACCCTGCGGTCGCGTCCCCATGAAACCTGGCACTTCCCGCTCCGGCTCAAGTCTCACGCATGCGTTCTCCCGGCGCCTATCCAGGTGGCATGTCGCGCTTGGCGCGGCGATGCTCCTCAACGCCTGCGATCGGACACGCCCGTCCGGTGCCGCACTTGCCTATCCGGAAACCCGCACGGTCAACGTGACGAACAACTATCACGGCACCATCGTGGCCGACCCGTATCGCTGGCTCGAAGATCTCAAGTCGCCTGAAGTACTCGCCTGCGCCGCACGCCAGCACCAACTGGCGCAATCACAGCTGCGAACACCGCTTCGTGACTGGATCCATGCGCGCATGAAGAAGTACGGCAGCGTATCTGACGGCGTGGAAGCCGCGATGGCGCAATCGGACGACCCTGCCGCCATTCGGCTTGGCTTCGATCCGTCGGGCACGCATCGGGTGCTCACGGTGCGAGGTGCGGACGGGCAGGCGGGCGTGCTCGTGGACGGCGGGACGTTGGGAGCGGGCCGGGACATTGCACGCTTGACCGCGTCGCCCGACGGTCGAGTGGTGGCGTACGGTATCCCGGAGGGCGGGAGCGACTGGGTCGATACCCGCATTGTCGACGTGGAAACCGGGGCGGAGTCGCCGGAGGTGGTGGAAGGCATGGTGTTCGAGACGCCAGAGTGGACGCGCGACAACAAGGGGTTCTTCTACGTAAAGAATGAACGTCCGCGTGAAGGCTCTGGCGTCATGTTCCGCGCGCCATCGGTGCGGTATCATACCGTCGGAACGCCGCAGGCCAATGACAGAATCATCTTCAGCACGCCGGACGAAAGCACCGACCTGGTATTGCGGGCCGAGGTGCCCGGTCGAGGCCAGCATGCATTGATCTACGAGGGGGCCGGCGCAGCGATGGACGGCATCGGCTGGTCGTTGACACGCGTGCATGTGCTCGATTTGCAAAACCCCGCCGCCCCACGCGTTAACGGCGCGCTGCAGGCGCTTTCACCCGCGCGAGACGCGGCCTACACGACGCTGGGTTCAGATGGTTCGGTGTTGCACGTGCTGACGGATCACGGTGCGCCGCGCCGCCGGATCGTGGCAGTCGATTTACGCGCCCCCGAACCGAAGAACTGGCGTACGATCGTTTCCGAAAGCAAGTCGGTGATGCAGTCGGTTCGCGTCGTGGATGGCCGGTTTGTGGTGCAATCCCTGACGAACCTGCAGAACAGCATTGCCGTATTCGATCGCCGTGGACGCAAGTTGCAGGATCACTCATTTCCGCCGATGTCGTCGGTGGCGGCGCTCTCTTCCGCGCGGAAGGCCGACATCCAATTCACGACCAGCACATTCCTGCGTGGCCCACAGGTGTGGAATCTCAACGTCGTCACGGGAGAACTGCGCTCGGTGTACAGTGCGCCAATCCCGTTCGACACCCTGTCCTTCGAGACTGAGCAGATGTGGTATCCCTCCAGGGATGGAACGCGCATCCCGATGTTTCTGGTGCATCGGAAGGGGCTCGCTCTCGATGGCTCCCACCCCGTATTGATGTACGGATATGGTTCGTCAGGAACCGTGGTCGCACCCGGATTCTCAGAAGATGTCCTGGCGTGGCTTGACCTCGGCGGGATCTACGCCCAGCCAAGTCTCCGCGGTGGCGGCGAATTCGGTCGCGCGTGGTACGACGCCGCCATTCTCGACCGCAAGCAAACGACGTTCGATGATTGCATTGCCGCCGCCGAGTATCTCATCGGCCAGAAATACACGTCGCCAGGAAAACTCGGGATTCGCGGCGCTTCGAACGGCGGCCTGCTGGTCACGGCCGGCATGACGCAACGCCCCGACCTCTTCGCCGCAGTCGTTGCCGAAGTTCCATGGACGGACAACATGCGATATGATCGTGGGCGACATCGCGCGCAATACGGATCACCGAAGGATTCTTCGCAGTTTGAATTTCTGTCTGCGTGCTCGCCGCAGCATCGGCTCAAGAAAGCCACGTGTTATCCCGCGACGCTCACACGCACGTCGCTGAATGACGACCGCGGACCGGCGTGGATGGCCATGAAATTCACGGCGGCGTTGCAAGCGTCGCAATCCTGCCCGCATCCGGCGCTGTTGCTGGCCTATCCAACCGGCGGACACCTCGGTGGCCGCAGTCCCACGACGTGGATGGAGGACGCAGCCGACGCACTGGCGTTCGTTGCGCAGGCCGTCGGGATTCAGGATCCTGCGACACAACCGTAGTCGGCAGCATGTCTCGCCGTCCGGGATGGGAAGTTTCGTCGACGTGTGCAGCTGCAAACAGGCGTGGATGCCCACCGCGAGGTCCCGCTCACGCGTCAGAGTGAGAGTCGCCGCCGTAATTGTGCGGGCGGCAACACGGAAAATCGCGCCGAGCAGGCGGCGGCGGTGCAGACAGTCCATCATGCCAGTTCATCGCCACGTCATCGCCAGTGCATCGCTACGTCTTGACCGGCACCCCACCAGCAGGCAGCATACGCCATGCCCCTTTGGCTCGATGATCTTTCTGAAGAACTTGCCAGCCGATATCGCCTCGATCGTGAGTTGGGGCATGGTGGCATGGCCTCCGTGTATCTGGCGCATGATCTCCGGCACCATCGCTCCGTCGCGATCAAGGTCCTGCGCCCCGATGCCGCGCTGACGCTGGGGCACGAAAGGTTCCTGCGCGAAATCGAAATCGTGGCACCGCTGGTGCACCCGCACATCGTCAACCTGCTGGACTCGGGTACCGCGGGCGGCACGCTGTTCTATGTGATGCCGTACCTCTCCGGCGATTCGTTGCGTGCGCGGCTGACGCATCACGGCGAATTCGCGGTCGCGGACACGCTCCGCATCATGCGCGGCGTGTTCAGTGCGTTGGCGTACGCGCATGCCCAGGGCATCGTGCACCGCGACATCAAGCCGGAGAACGTCCTGCTGGCAGGAGATCATGCGCAAGTCGCAGACTTCGGCATCGCGCGCGCGGTGGCGACTGCGTCGAACCTGACCGGCACTGGCTTCGCGGTCGGCACCACCGCGTACATGGCGCCCGAGCAGGCGGCGGCCGATCCGAAGCTCGATCACCGAGCGGATCTGTACTCGGCCGGTCTTCTCTGGTACGAGCTGCTCGCCGGTCGGCATCCCTTCGCCGGACTCTCGCCGCAACAGCAGATCGTCGCGCACTTTACCCGCGATATCGTGCCCCTCGACGATGTGCGCCCATCCATCCCGTCGGGGCTCTCGGCGCTCGTGGCGCGATGCCTCGAGAAGCGTCCGGCCGACCGGTGGCAGCAGGCCACCGAGGTGCTTGCGGAGCTGGACGGGTTGCTGTCCCCGGGCAGTGGGCGCGCCGTGGTTCGCTCGTCAACCGAGCCGTCGCTGCGAAGTTTCCGATTGCGCGACTCGCTGCTCGATGAATTGTCCGGACCTTGTGATCCGCGCATGTCCGGCGACGCGATGCAGTATCTCGACAACGGCAAGATCTCGGACGTGCTGGTATGCTACTTCAATCGGTGGAGTATGGACGCCGAGGGCGGGGCCGCGCTGCTGCGCCAGACCGAATACCGCGCCATCGCTCCCGCCCTCTTCGGGTTCGAGTCCACACGCCGCTACCGGGTCGTCCTCTCGCTCGACGATCATCTCCGCCTGGTTCGAGGTCTCCTCGATGAACTGATCGCCACGACCGAGCCACGGGGCGTGATTCTGGTGGGGTTTTCCGCGGGTGCGGATCTGGCGCTTCGATTTGCAGCCGCAAATGGTGGCGCCACGCGACGCATCGACGCCGTGGTCGCGGCGTCGCCCAATCTGGTGACGGAATCGGCATTCGCCAGCGCCGTCCTCGCGAAGATGACCGTCGCAGGCGAGGACGAGGTCCTTCCTTATCTCCGTCGCGTCGTGGACGCGCAGCAGACGCTGCAGGAGTGGGCGGATGTGAGCGAGTATCTGGCGCGGCTGGCGCGCCGCTTTCGCGATGATTTTCGCGTGCTGCAGCGCTTCGCATCCGACCTGTCCAGTCCACTGGAGGACGGGGAACGATTCAGCGCCTTCGCGGGATGGTATGGCGCCTGCGCCGAGCGCGGCACAGCGATTCGTTGCGTCTTCGAAGACACCGCGCTCTGCCGCCAGTTGGTGGGCGAGCTTCAGCAAGCCCACAAGCAGCGTCGCCTGCTCGGGCCGCACCACCGCTCGGGAGCGTTGATCATGGAGCCTGGGTCGGGGCATTTCGACCTCGAAGACGCCACCGTGCTGGACGGCCATGTCCGCGATGTGGTCGCCCAGATACGCGAGGAGGCGTAGTCAGCAGAGAACGCCTGCATCACCGGATGCCGTCGCGCCGCCGGTTACGATGAATCAGATGCCAGAGGTCTTCCGATTCACGATCTCGCGCGATTCCTTCCGAGACTTCACTGAGCGTCGTGACAGGCGAAGTGATGCCAGTCGATCAGGGATTCGACCCTGTGCTGCACCTGAGCGCACACGGAACCCGGAAACGCGTTGACCGCTCCTGCTGTCAGCACGGCAGGTGGCGTCAACTACGAGAGCTGATGTGCTCCATGCTTGAGACGGATTACCTGGTTGTTGGCGCCGGCGCGCTGGGCATGATCTTCGTCGATGAGCTGTTGAACGATCCCACCGCGCGGGTCGTGATCGTTGATCGGCGTCATGCAGCAGGCGGGCACTGGGTGGACGCCTACCCGTTCGTGCGCCTGCACCAGCCATCGGCCTTCTACGGTGTCGGATCGCGCACACTTGGGTCGCGACGCCTGCATGTCGACGGGCCAAACGCCGGCTGCTATGAGATGGCGTCCGGCGCCGAGGTAGTCGCGCATTTCGAGGCGCTGATGCAGGAGCGCTTCCTCCGGTCGGAGCGCGTCACCTTCCTGCCGATGCGCGATCATGAGGGTGAGGGGCGCGTCCGTAGTCTGGTGACTGGCGACGTGCTCGAGGTGCGGCATCGCACGCTGGTGGATGCCACGTGGTTTCGCACGTCCATTCCGCTGACGCATACGCCGGAGTTCGAGGTGGACGCGGGCGTGAGCGTGGTCACGCCGAACGAGCTGCCGCGGACGGCGCCAGGACATCGCAAATTCTGTGTGCTCGGCGGCGGCAAGACCGGCATGGATGCGTGCCTGTTCCTGATGGAGACAGGCGTGCGGCCTGATCAAATCCGCTGGATCGTGCCGCGCGCGGCGTGGTGCCTCAACCGGCAGGCCGTGCAGCCAGGCGGCGGCGTGCTGGCGGCGAGCGAGGCCAATCTGCTGGAGGCGGCGGCGGGTGCAACTTCCTCCGACGATCTCTTCGACAAGCTGGAAGCGCGCGGCGAGATGCTGCGTATCCATGCCGATGTGCGGCCCGTGCGGCTGCGCAATGCGATCCTGTCGCCCGGCGAGGCGAAGCTGCTTGCCCGTATTTCCGATGTCGTTCGCATGGGACGGGTGTCGCGTATCACGGCCGACCGGCTGGTGCTGGCACATGCTGAACTGCCGGCGGGGCCGGACGATCTCTACGTCGACTGCACCGCCAGCGCGACGAATCCTGGCCCGCCGATTCCGGTATTCCAGCCGGGACGCATCACGCTGCAGACGCTGCGGTCGCGGTTCATCTGTCTCAGCATCGCGCTGACGGCGCGGGTGGAGCGGATGGAGCTTTCAGCCGATGAGAAGAACGCACTCTGTCGCCCGATTCCCCTGCCGCGGAGCATGGAGGATTTTCCGATGATCATGCTCCGCGGATTCGAGGCCGAGGCGCGCTGGCTGGCGCATCCGGTGGTGCGTGACTGGATGGCCGCGAACCGGCTCTCCGGCGCGGGCTATCCCGAGCTGACGAGCGATGATCCCGCAGTCGTCGCAGTGCAGGCGCGCGTGTCAGCCGTTCGCGTACGCGCCATCGCCAATCTGGCACGGCTCTCAGGCGAGTGACTCTTCGACCCGCTCTGCAGTCAAAGTTGACGTGCAACAATCGGTGTCACGGCGCATAGCATTCTTCCGGTGTGCGATAGCCTCACCGTTTGCGCTGGCACTGGCTCAGGTCTGTGGTGATCTGCGTGCACTACGGCCAGAAGGTGTCGATGGGAAAGGGCAGCGTGCCGTCCCAGTTCATCTGTCGCAGCGTCTTGACGAACCGCAGCCGCTCGGGGAAAAAGCGTTCGTGGGTTTCAACGAAGAGCGCGCCGATGGCAAACCGTTCCGGTGTGGCAAGGATCTGATCGAGAATGGGGAATTCCGCGCCTTCGATGTCCATTTTTACGATGGCGACTGGGCGATCGAAGCACTCGAGCAGATCAGTAAAGCTGCGGGTTTCCACCTGAAGGGTGTTGGCCGGATCATACAGTGCATTGTCGGTGATCGCGATGGTCGAGCCCACGCTCTGTGCATCGGGGTCCTTGTCGAAATCACGCGTCCGCTGCAGGGTCGCAGAGCCGCTGGTGGCCGCGATGGCCACGTTGTGCAGATGCACATTGGGGCGATCTGCGAAGCGCTTTTGCAGCGCTGCAAAGCAATGGGGGTCGGGTTCATAGGAGTGCACCTGTGCACCAGTCGCTGCCAGCAGTTCGGTCATGACGCCCATGTTGGCGCCCATGTCGATGCAGATGTCCTGCGGGGTCAGCCGCGTCAGGCGCGTCTCGAAGTCGGCAACGCTGATCGGTGCGCGGCGACGCGCCAACTTGCGCCGGATCGAGGCGCCGATACGACCGCGGGTCGCAGACAGCGCGAAGAGGGCGCGATGAAAGGGCTGGGTCGGCCGGTCGCTCATACATCGACTCCTACGAGGGGTAGCCCGCCTTGCCCTGGCCAAGGCACGGACGCGGTCGATACAAGGGTGGCGTTCGGTGACCGAGATCACGCCGCGCATGTTCAGCAGGTTGACGCAGATTCAAACCTCTCAGCCTGGCCCCCACGCGCCAAGTTGCAGCCACGTGATGATCTGCTGAAAGCCGTGCAGGGCGGATTCGACCAATTCTCGGTGCCGCTGCGTTCCTCCTCGTCGATGCTGTTTCAGCCTGGCGCAGAACCGCCGCCACTGTGACCATAATGCAGAGCGCGCACGTGGCCGCGCGTCCCGTTGGTGTCGTCGTACCGCTCGGTTGGCACATGCGTGCCACCGCCAGTACCACCGCCAGTACCACCGCCAGTACCACCGCCAGTACCACCGCCAGTACCACCGGCAGTACCACCGGCACCGATCGCGAGCGCAGGGATACCGAGCG
>CAYMQV010000014.1:23295-40511 GCA_964392395.1 uncultured Gemmatimonadaceae bacterium | reverse complement strand
ACCGCCGCCGATGATGACGACATGCGGGCGAGGATCGCGCGCGTGCGTACTGGTTTCGCGGGTGCTGGTGTTGGGCTCGGCTGGCAACATCCATATCTCCGTCGTGCGAAGGCCGGCAGGTAGGCACCGTCAGCCGCACGGACTATGAGGAGCACGGAGCAGATTCCGTGCTTGTGAAATATTTCACAAGCGAGCGTTTGGGGCAAGCAAACGCAACCGCACGGACTGGTGCGATACGCGACGGCGCGCGAACCTCTGCCGTGCCGAGTCGAGAACACGACAGTTGCGCCAAAAACAAACCACCAGCTCGTTCAGGTACTGGCCCCATTCGTGCAACATATGTCATGCAGTACGGTATCAGTAAGTATCCGGAAGGTCCCAATGGATGAGCTCCCGCTCGTGAGAGCGGTTGCGTAGTACAAGCCCACGGCGATGTCGCTGTGGAACGGAGACGAAATGACGTTTCTTCCAACTTCACGCGCGGCCGCCGTGACGATCTTCATGTCGGCCGGACTCGCCATCGGCGGTTTTCTGTTCATTCGCACCAGCAACCCACTCGGCTGGTGGCTTCTGCTTGGTTGCTGTTTCACTGTTGCGCTCTCCGTCCTGCGCCCCGCGCTCATGCGTTCCGAGTACTCGGAGCAAGACGAATCTGTCGAAGTGACGTCGTGGGGCGTCCGTCGATTCGATCGTGACGGTCGCCTTGAATCTCAGTCGTGGGACGATCTGGCGGAGGTCTCGGTGACGACCACCGCAGACGCCGAGGATGGAGAGGATGTCCATGTCCGGTTGGACGGTCGAGGGGGCCATGCGGTTCGCGTGGCGCATACGCTGGCGGTTGAAAGCGGGTTGCTGGCCGAACTGGCGACGCGCCTGCGTGACTTCGACAACGATGCCATGGTTGACGCCTTGACGCGCGGTCACGACAGCGTCGCGGTTCTCTGGAGTTCGCCACGTCCGATGTTGCGGGGACGCGTCCTGAGGCATCGACAGACACCGCTACCGCTCCGCACAGCCAGCTGACAACCGGCGCATGATCCGCGAACACGAATGGGCGCCGGGTGGTGCGTAATTAAATCGTCAGGTAACTCCATTCCTTCGTAAACGGAATGCTGCTCAGCAGCACGCCTCGGTCCCGCTTCACGAGTAGCCGATCGCTCGGATTGATGCCGATACCGCCCTGCGCGTCGTACAGTCCCGGCTCCACGGAAAAGGTCATCCCCTGTTGCACCACAGTGTCGTCGCCAAGGGCCAGGAATGGCGGCTGATGTCCTTCGAAGTTCGTGCCCTGACCATGTCCGGGACGGTGATAGATGAAGTCCTGCATACCCGCCTTGATCTGATGCGCGTGCACCTTCTGCGCGATCTCCGAACAGACCGCACCGGGTTTCGTTTCTTCCACCATGATCTGCACCGTTTCCGCTACGACCTGCCACATCCGATCGTGTGCCGGCGTGCTGGGCGTGATGATGTAGTTGCGGTATCCCTCACCGCCGAATCCGCCGAGGAGAATGTCGCAGTTCACGTAGACCGGCTGTCCCCGTTGCAGCTTCGTGTGAAAGAACTGGTTCGGGTGCGGGTACGCCGTGGCAACGCCCGCGCGCACGTAGTTGCCCGTCACTTCGATGCCAACGGCGCTGTGTGGTTTGCCGTCTCGCTTCACATCACGCATCATCAGGTTGATGCCGTAGCTGGAGAGTGCCTGGCCCACCTCGTAGTCGGTGGCGTTCGTCCCATGTTCGAGGATGTAATCGCGGGCGAAGGCGTGCACCTTGTCGAAGTAGCGGTAGGCGCGCTGGATCAGCGCGATCTCTTCCGGTGTGCGGATCATCCGCATGTCCATGCAGATATCGCTGATGTCCATCTGCTTCGCGCTGGGGAGCAACCGCGAAAACGTCTGCTGGCTGCTCGGCGTCAGTTCACGATCCAGTCCGATCGTCTTTGTCGACAGGCCTCGCGCGGCGAGCTGTGTCAGCACCCAGGCCCAGAGATCGACACGGTTTCCGCGCAGGTTCTGTCCGCGATTGGGAAAACCACCATCGGCGTGCGGATAGCAGAAGTAGTACGTATTCTCGGTGCACCACCACGACGTGATGAGATCGCGATCGATGGCCGGCGAGTACCAGTAGATGGTCTCTGGCTCATCGACCATGAGGAGGGCCCAGGTGGTGCGTTCCCCGCTGCCGCGGAAGCAGCCGGAGAAGTAGACCAGGTTCGGGTCCGCCTGCAGCAGGATCGCGTCGACCCCGCGGGCCTTCGCCGCCGCGCGAAGCCGACGGCAGGTCGCCTTGTACCATTCGAGCGGCAGCCGGTCGACCCCGACGGGTGCCGGTATGGGGTGCTGCGGATTTGGCACCAACAGCTTTTCCGAACCTTCGGCTGGCGCCGACAGCGGCAGTGCGGCGAGGTCGGCGGATGCGGCAGCCGAGGCAGCGAGGGACAGGCCCATGGTGCGAACGAAATCGCGGCGGGTCGACATGGCGGCAGGGGAGTCAGGGGGGGAAGGCGCGCGGTGACGGCGCGGAGCGGGTGATCGCGCTACGCCGGAGTATCGCGTCTCGTTCACCCGGTTGCACCGCGTCCGGTGGCGCCGACGGGGTGCGGTCGCTTGAATACCCTCGAGGACCTCACTCCAGAACGGTGGACCGCATGCGCACGGCGATGATCATCCTGATCGGTATCGCGAGTTGGAGCATCAGCGTCGGGCTGGCGCGACGGCTCGGTAAACCGGGCGGCACGGCCGTCGAGGACGCGACGTTGGCCTTCATCACAGTCTGGTTTCTCGCTACGGCCACGAATCTCTGGGCCGGCGTGGCCAAGGCTGGCTACACACTCCGAGAGGAGCTGCCGATCGCGGCGCTGATCTTCTGCGTTCCGGCGGCAATGGCATTCCTCGTCAGGCGCAGGTTCTTCTGACGATACCGGATGGGCAAAGGACGATTCGAGGCGTCTGGTACCGGGCAAGAACTCGCTGCTCGAGCAGGCGGTGGGCAATGACTGGACGGGGTTGATTCCGCTGGTACTCTACAGCATCGGCATTCCGATGGCGTTCTGGCGTGGGGTGTTGTCGCTGGCCTGTTCTGTGGCGGTCTCGCTGCTCTGGCTGGTGCCGGACCGCCGGATCGAGCGCGTGCTGATCGAGGCGGAGTGACTCCGTCATCGGCTCGCTTTACCCCTTGACGGAGACCGGTTCGACGTGCAGCGCATGGCAATCGACATGGACGAAGTGCTGGCCGATACCGCCGCGCACCAGCTGGCCTGGTACACCCGCGATTTCGGCCCGGGTATCACGATCGACGATCTGCACGGCAGGCACTTTCACACGGTGGTTCCCGAAGCACACCGGCCGCGGATTCGCGAACACCTGTTCGATCCGACATTCTTCCGCGACATTCCGCTGGTACCGGGTGCGATCGATGCCATGCGCACGCTCGGCGAGCGGTACGAAATCTTCGTCGCCAGTGCCGCGATGGAACATCCGGTGTCATTCAATGCGAAGTTCGCGTGGCTGCGCGAGCATTTCCCCGAAATTCCGCCGACGAACTGCATTTTCTGCGGTGACAAGAGTGTCCTTGGCGCCGACTACCTGATCGACGACAGTCCGTACCAGCTGGTGAAGTTCCGCGGTGAGCCGATCATCTTCACCGCACCGCACAATGTGCACGAAACACGGTTCCGGCGCGTCGCTGACTGGCCCGACGCCGTGCGGCAGTTGATGGCGGACGGGTGACGACACCTGCCGCACGTGTGCGCCGAGCCTCGCGCGATGACCTCGCCGCGATCGAGCGGCTCTATGTCACCGTTTCGTCGACGACCGGCGGACTGGCACGCCAGCCTGACGAAATTTCGCGCCAGTACGTGGAAGGATTTCTCGCGCGCAGTCTCGACGATGGCGAGATCGTGGTCGCCGAAGTCGATGGCGTTGACGGACTGGCGGGGGAACTCCATGCGTACCGCAATCCGCTGCGGCTGTTCAGTCACGTGTACGGCAACCTGACCGTGGCGGTGCACCCGGACGTGCAGGGGCGAGGCGTCGGCCGGGCATTGTTCACGGCGCTGCTCGACACCGTGACACGCGAACGCCCTGACATCGTCCGCGTGGAATTGATGACCGCTGAACGCAACCATCGCGCGCAGCGACTGTATGAGTCGGTGGGCTTCATTCGCGAGGGGCGGCTGGACCGCGCGATCCGGGGCGCCGACGGCACACCGGAGGCGGATATCCCGATGGCATGGTTCAGGAGTGCGGCAGTGGGGTAGTCAATACCTTCAGGGCAACTCGGCCGGCGCGTCCTCGACTCGCGATAATTTCCGCCACACCACAGGAAACCGCCGCATGCCGGATCCCGTAGTCACCATCGCACTCGGCGTTACACTGGCATTGGGTACGTCGAGTGTGCTTCAACACCGGGCACCAATGCTCACCGGTGCGCCGCTGATGCCACCAACGGAGATGTCGATGTCAATGCACGCCCGCGGGACGTTCGAAGTGCAGATCGCCCCGCTGCCGGCCGACGCGTATGGCGATGCCACGACGCTCGGGCGCATGACGATCGACAAGCAGTTCAGCGGTGACCTGGTCGGCACTGGCAAGGGGCAGATGCTGACCGGCATGGGCACGGTGAAGGGTTCAGCGGCCTACTCCGCAATCGAACGAGTGACAGGCACGATGGCCGGCCGCCATGGCAGTTTCGTGCTGCAGCACACGGGCATCATGGCCAAGGGCGAACAGTCGCTCGTGATCACGATCGTTCCCGACAGCGGCACCGAGGGGTTCGCCGGGATCAGCGGGACCCTCGCCATCATCATCGAGGGCAAGACGCACTCGTATGATCTCGAGTACTCACTGCCGTCGGTGCCCTGAACGCTCAGCCCATGAAGACCGCCGTCGCCAGAACGTCTCGGAATGTCACACGATCGCTCAAGTCTCAGGCGCTGACCCTCGGTACGACGACCAGTGCACTCTGGGTGACGTTCGGCGTGAACACGCTGCTCGGCGGCGCGCTGCTGCAGTTCGGCATCGTGCCGCGCACCACTGACGGGCTGATCGGAATCCTCGTCGCACCATTTCTGCACGCGAACCTGAATCACCTGATCGCCAACACGGTGCCGTTCCTGCTGTTCGGCTGGCTGGTGATGCTGCGCGACCGTCGCCACTTCCTGCCTGTCACGCTCTACTCGATGCTCGGTGCCGGGCTGCTGGCGTGGAGCATTGGTGCACCGAACTCGGTCCACGTGGGCGCGAGCGGGGTGGTGTTCGGGTTTCTCGGCTTCCTGTTGCTGAGCGGTTGGTATGCGCGGAGCTTTGCGAGCATCGCCATCAGCGTGCTGGTGGCGGTGGTGTGGGGCGGCACGGTGATGGGGGTATTGCCTGGGACACCCGGGGTGAGCTGGCAGGGGCACCTGGGTGGATTCATTGGCGGGGTGCTGGCGGCGCGGCGATATCGGGTAAAGGCGGGATAGGGCTCGCGACGGCGTGCAGGACCCTACAACGTCGGCGGCGCCCGGTCGCCGGACCGAGCGCCGCTGCGTTACCTCGGTACATCACCGACTAGCGCCGCCGCCCGCGCCCACCGATAAAGATCGGCACTCCATAAAACCCTGAGTAAAACGGACGATACCCCCACCCGTACGAGCTGTACGGGCCGTACCAGGGGTCGAAGAACGGATTCCCGAAACCAAGTCCAACGCCGCCACGCGCATTTCGCGCGTTGCGGATGTCAGGCGCGTTCGTCGCCACGTTCAGCGGTGCGATGGCGACCATCGCGTTGCCCTGGATATCGCCGCACTTGCGACCCTCCTTCTCGGCTTTTGCGACCAGCTTGCCATCCATCCAGAGCTCGAGCTCGTCGCGCGACTTCGACTCGAGCTCGACCTGCTCGCGGCCGCCCAAGGTCAGTGGAGTCCGCGCGTTGCCCTTGGACACTGCGTACTCGACGTCCACCGAATTCGGACCGTCATTCCGGATCACGAACCGGTCTTCGCACAGCGAGCCGAACGTCAGGTGGGCGATGTCGGCGATCGGCCGCCGCGACACCTCACTCACCTGGGCCCCAAGCGGCTGGCCGCAGGCAACGCTGACGACCAGAGTCGCCAGCGCTGCGGAAACCTTCGTCGAGCGGTTTGTCATCGTGCAGTCCTCCGTGGTAGTCAGCGGCGCGACCCGCTGCTCCAGAAGACACCGCACGCCGCGCGACCCCCTACTGCTTCACCCCTGCCTTGGCCGCGTCCACGATCGCCTTCACTTCGCGCAGCAGCTGGGGGCCGTTGTAGGGAATGCCGTCCTTGATGATCCACTCGCTGCCGAGCGTCCGGACTTCCTTGCCCTGCCGGATGGCGGCGGTACCGCCGGCGTAGAGCACCTTGAGGTCTTCGAGCGGATTGCCATCCACCACGATCAGGTCCGCGAGCCACCCCACCCGCACCCGGCCCAGTCGCGACTCTTCGCCAAGGATGCGCGCGTTGTTGCCCGTGCAATGCTCGATGATCTTGAGCGGATTGAACCCCGCCTCGGCGTGCAGCTCCATCTCGCGGATCATGCCGTAGCCGTACAGCTGATAGATGAAGCCGGCGTCATCACCGCAGCCGATGGTACCTCCCTTGCGCTCGAAGTCGCGCAACGCCGCCATCCAGATCCGGTAATTCTCCTTCCAGTACACTTCGTCCGTGCTGCTCCAGCCGATGAAGTACGATCCATGATTGGCAGGATCGGGCTTGAAGTAGTTCGCCAGTGACGGATGCAGATAGTCGTCAAACCAGGGCTGGGTCTGCGCGCGCTGCAGGTCGCGGCTGGCTTCGTAGATGTCCATCGTCGGCACCCAGGCCACGTTCGCCTTCACCATGGCCGTCAGCAGCGAGTCGAGAATCCCGGGGTCGGCCTCGCGCCAGAGGCGGCCCGCCCAGCGGAAGCGATCGGTTTCGTCGGAATAGTTGTAGTTGCTGGGAAAGTTCTGCCGCAGGTTCGGAATGGCAGCGTCGGGAATGCCGTACCAGTGCTCGATCGACGTGGTGCCGAACTTCACGTCATCCCAGGCGTTGGTCTGCTCCACGCCGACATGATGGGCCACCCGCAGCCCGAGCTTCTTCGACTCGTCGAGCATCGCTTCCATGATGTCACGTTCGATGCCACCGATCTTGATGCCATCGACGCCGAGCTTCTTCATCGCCTGCACGCGTGTGCGCGCTTCCACCGGCGTACGGATGCGTCCGCCGAAGTCGTAGAACGGATAGATGAACATGCGCGGCGCGACGATCTCGCCGCGCTGCGACCGCCCGCGGAGCACGACACTCAGCGACTCACTCTCAGCGCCGACTTCGCGCACCGTCGTGACGCCATTCGCGAGCCAGATCTTGTGATTGTATTCGAAGCCGCCCATGCTCTGACCGCTGCGATTCGACTGCATGTGGGCGTGCGCATTGATGAGCCCTGGCAGCACGTATTTGCCCGTCGCATCGATCTCGGCATCCGCGGCCACCCGTTTGCTGCGACCGGCGCGCAGCGCCACCGGATCGAGTGCGATGATCTCGGTGATGACGTTGCCTTCGACGATGATGTCGAAGGGTCCACGCGTCGGCATGCCATTGCCATCGATGATCAGCGCGTTGCGGATGGCGAGCCGCTTGACGCGCTGTCCGTGGGTGAGGCCGGTGGTCGGACTGGGCTGAGCGGCCAGACTGCCAGCCGCGAGGGCGACCAGCAGCAGCGGACGAGCACGAAACATCGAAGCTCCGGGGTGGGCGTTGGTACGGCGTGACGGCAGAACCGGTGATCGCGGTCCGGGCGTACCGATCCGCGTCGCATGGGAGACCATGCAGTGGAGAACGCACTCCCGCCAGCGGGCGCTGACGCAGCACTATTCAGCCGCCCGTGCCCGATCCGTGTCTTCTACCGCGACCTCCCCGAGGTGATGTATGCCAAGCGACCCGGTCATCAAGCTGCGCGACCTCTGCCTGTCCTTATCCGGAATCGACCGAGAAGGAGGCGTGGGGTGAGCCGACGTTTCGGGTGAAGGACAAGCTGTCCGCTATGTACGCCAGCGCGGGCACACACCACGGCGGTGGCCGGCCAGCGGTCTGGATCAAGGCCAGGCCGGCCAATCAGGCGCTGGTGATCGAGAGCGATCCGGCACGGTACTTCAAGCCGCCCTGTGTCGGCCCGAGCGGGTGGATCGGTGTCTGGCTCGACCAGCGACCGCCATGGTCGGTGATCCGCTCGCTGCTCAGGTTCGTGCCGGCGCGGGCAGATTTCCCTTCTGACCAAAGCGCAGTCCAATCGTCCGCCTGTGTAGCCCTGTGCGCCATTGTTGCGCGATCGCTCTCATCCGCAAGGAAGACCATGGCGTCCGGCCCTCGTCGACTGATCACCGCCGTGACGTACGGCGCGACATGCGCCGCGCTGCTGATGCCCGCGGCCTCTCCCGCACAAACGCGACCGAAGTCTGGGGCGGTTACCCAGCCACCCGCAGCGCGCCGGACCGTGAAACTCCTGCTCAACTCCGGCCCATCCGGCGCCAACGCCTGGCTGCTGCTGGCCGACGCAGCCGGCTATTTCCGCAGCGAAGGCATCGACCTGCGTGTCACCAACGGGCGCGGCGCCTACACGGCCGCCAACCGCATGGTGCACGAGTCCTTCGACTTCGGATATGGCGACATCAATGCGCTGGTCGAGGAGGCGTCGATCCGGCCCGATTCGACGCCGATGGGCGTCTTCATGCTGTTCAACCGGTCGCCATCGGCGATCATCCTGAAGCGCAACAGTCCGATCGTCACCGCCAGGCAGCTCGAAGGCAAGCGCATCATCGGGCACGCCACCGATGTGGCACTGAATACCTTCGATGCCTTTGCCGAACGGATGCGTATCGACGTGCGAAAGATCACCATCATTCCCGATTCATCGGGGTTCAGCGGGCTGATCGCCGCCCTCGACGACGGGCGCGCGGACGCCGTGTTCGGCTACATCACGACCAGTATCGCTGCGGTCGAATCGTCGGGGGCCAACCCCGACTCGACGTTGCGATTCCTGATGTACCGTGATGCCGTTCCAGAGTTGTATGGCAGTGCACTGATGGCATCACGCAGCCTGGTGAACGGTGATCCGGCGCTGGTGAGGGCGTTTGTCCGCGCCGCCAATCGCGGGTTGATCGCGGCGATGAACGATCCCGATGCCGCGATAAGTGAAGTCATGAAGCGCGATCCGACCCTGCGTCCGGAAATCGAGCGCAACCGCCTGCTCCGCACCCTGCGCGGTGACATGGGCGGCGCGGAAGGGGCCACGCTTGGGATTGGGGACATCGACCCCAAACGATTCGCCCTGGCGATCAGAATGATGAACGCCGGCGACCGGATGCCGCGTCTGCCGGAGTGGGACACAGTCTTTTCCCGTGACTTCCTGCCGCCGCTCTCGGAACGCGTGCGAACGCTGGCCGATGTGACCAAGAAGAAGTAGCAGAAACCGCGCGCGCTCCCACGGCCGTTCACGGCACCGGTCGGCGCCTCGGTGCCTGAGTGGCTTCGCCGGCGTTGAGGATGTTCACGAAGAGGCGAGCGGCACCCGGCACGCCAGCCGGCAGCTGACGGAAGAACGTGAGCGAGGTGAAGACATAGGTGCCCTTCCCGATCTTTGCCGTCAGCACTGCATTCGGGTTTTCCGGTTCACCCGCATCGTTCATCCCGAGGACCGTACTGTACGCCGAGTCGGCGGTGGTCGGCATGTACGTCGCGCGCTCCTGCACCCAACCGTTCCAGTCGGATCGATCGATGCGGTTGGGGCGCGTCAACAGCGGGGTGTCAGCGCGCAGCACACGGACCTCCGCGTCTTCCTCCGTCACGCGCGCCGCCGGTCGGCGAAAGGTGAGTGGGAATGGCGCCATACCCGGTCGGCCGATGTCGGTCTGCTGGTACTGCACGATCATGGTGCCGCCGCGACGCACCCACTCGTGCAGTGTCGCCATCTTTGCCGCCAGCGCCGGCTGCGCTTCGAGCGCGCGCGGACCGACGACGATCACCTTGTAGCGCGACAGCATTCCGCTCTCGATCGCGGTCGCCGGCAATGGCTCGACGGTTGCGCCAAGCTGCGTCAGCGCCGGCATCACGTTGTCGGCGAGGCCATCGATGTATCCCACCAGTCCACTGGCAATCGCACCCGTCTCAACCGCCTCGAGCGCAATCGCCGCCGGACGGTAGAGGTGTTGCGGGCGAATGTGATCGTACTCGATGCGCTGATAGCCGAGGGCGAAGGTGGTCGCAACTCCGGCGATCGTCGCATCGACGCTGACGCTGATGATGTGACGCCCGCGCGGCAACCGGCCGCGCAGCGTAAAGGGCACGGTGACCGCACTGCCAACCGTGAGCGACACCACCTTCGTCGCACTGTCAACCGTGAAGCCCCTGGGCGCAGCGAGACGGACGGTGACAGGGCCATCAACGACCCCATTCGCCGTGACGCGAACGTTGACTTTGCGCTGCAATGGAGTGTCGGCGCGCGCATAACTGGCCGCACCGCCGTCGATGGTGAGGGTGACGCGAGGCGCGAACATCACGGGCGAGTCGAGCTGGCCGCGCACCTCATCGATCCGGCGATAGCTGATCGGCGCGCTCAACTGCACCGGAACGCCAGCGACGAGCGCCGGCACTGAGGCCATGGGTTGATTGCGACGCGCCTCATCGTCGATGATGGACGCCGCTTCGATGAACATGTCACCGGAACGCGCCGCCGATTCGATGATCGCGTTGCCCTGGTTGAGTGTCACGTCGTCAGTACGACGGCGCAACCACCACGGCGCTGAGCGAGGATACGAGGGGAGCGGCAGTCTGGTGACGTAAGCCTCACCGGGCGCGATCGTATCGCGCGGCGCCGCGCCATCGCTCGGCGTGAAGACCGACACCCGGGCCACGTACGGGCTGCGATTGGTAATGCGCAGCGAGAGCGATGCCGTATCGCCTTCGGCCACGAACTCGCGACTGACCGTGGCTTCGAGAAGCAGGCCACTCGAGAGTGCACCCAGCTGCTGCAGCTGACCGAAGGTGCGGGCGGCACTCATGACCAGATCGGCGTCGCCCTGACTCAGTGTCGACGCGACCGGCTCCTCTCCGCGGCACATGTCGCTCCGTGTCGCATCACCGGCGGTGCACCAGCGATCGAGCAGCCGCCGCGCACCGTCGATGCGCGGGAGTGCATTCCAGGGAGACTTCGGGTCAACCTGCGTGCGCAGCACGGCCAATGTCGCTGTGAGGCTGTCGAACGCGGCGCGATGGGCCGGCATCACGTCGGCCGCAAACCGCTGCAGCGTCGGATCGATGCCGTCGAAGATCGAGCGCTCCTGATCGGCGAGGATTCCACCGTTCACGCGGGACGCCTCGCGGCGCACGTAATCCACCAGGGTGCCACGCGGCTGTGCGACGCCAAATCCCTGACTGCGGTGCTGGCTGCGGCTCTGGCCCGTCACTTCTCCGAGCGACTGGCCACGGATTGGATCGTACGTTCCGACATCGATCTTGAGCGTGGCATTGGCCGCATTGAACCGGGCGGCTCGATAGAACTTCGACGTGGTCCACGGCGCACCGTAGATCGCGACCGGAAACCGCACCGTGTCCATGCTGGCGTCGTACGCCTCCTTCGCCAGGATGCCCGACACCTGGTGATGTCCATGCCCATCGCGCGGTGTTCCGCTGAAGACGGCGACGATGAGGTGCGGCCGGAACGCCCGCACGATCCGCACGACATCGCCGAACACCGAATCCTTCGGCCAGTGCTGGTAGGTCTCCTCGGCCGACTTCGAGAACCCGAACTCGTAGGCACGCGTGAAGAACTGCCTCGCGCCATCGATGCGTCGTGCCGCCAGGAGTTCCTCGGTACGGATCACTCCGAGCGGCTCGCCGAGCTCCTTGCCGATGGCGTTCTGTCCGCCATCACCGCGGGTCAGCGACAGGTACGCGGCATCGACCTTGGCGCCGCGCGCCAGCCATCCGAGCAGATCGGTGTCCTCGTCGTCCGGGTGCGCGCCGATCATGAGGACGCGCGCGGATGTCCCAAGTGCTGATGAAAGATCGTAAAGCACCACCGCCCCCTGCTGCGCGCCCAACGAGAACGGGGCGGCAAGAAGGGCAACCGCGACGGCGGACGTTCGAATGAAGGGACGCACGAGGTTCAGCATGGGTAGTGAGAGTACTCGATACGGACGTCGATCAGGAGGATCGCACTGCGGCGCGCCCGTCAGTCGTGCGATGACGGGCGCGCCGTGTCGGACCAATCTGAAACACCGCCGGGATCAGCGTCGGGCGGACGCCGGCTTGCGTTTCGGTGTCGATTTTTTCGCCGGCCCCGATTTCTTTGAATCCGCCACCTGTTTGGGTACCGCCGATCTCTTTGGTGCCGGCGCTTTCTTCGCGGCGGCAGGTCTCTTTGCGATCGCGACCTGCCGCGACGATGCGAGCGGCCTTGCCGAAACCGTCGTCACCGCCAACGCTTCGGCGATGATGCGCGCCTGTTCGATCTTGTGTGCCGCTTCATACCCTTCGGCGGGACTGGCGCGCTCCGGGCGACCGGCATACCGCAACGTCACGCTGGCACCGGTGGACAGCCGCAGACGCGGCTCCGCGAATGACCAGGCGCCCATGTTCTTCGGCTCTTCCTGCGTCCACACCAGGTCGACGAGGTTCGGATATCGCTGCATGACGGCATCGATGTGCGCTGAAGGCCAGGGATACAGCTCCTCGAGGCGCACCACGGCCACCTGCTCGCCGGGATTCGCAGCGCGAATTTCGTGGTAGATCTTCCCCGTGCAGGCGACGATGCGCGTGACCTTCTGCTCGCGGCCCTTCGTCGTTGCGTCATCGATCACCGGCTGGAACGCACCGATGGACAGATCGGCGATGCCGCTCATCGCATCGGGCAGCCGCAACATCGACTTCGGCTGCATCAGAATCATCGGACGACGGGCTGCCCGCAGCGCCTGCCGACGGAGCAGATGGAAGTACTGCGCCGGCGTGGACGGATAGGCGACCGTCATGTTGTCCTCGGCGCAGAGCTGCAGGAAACGCTCGAGTCGCGCGGATGAGTGCTCCGGGCCCTGTCCTTCGTAGCCATGCGGCAACAACAGCACCAGTCCCGAATCCTGCGCCCATTTTGCGCCGTCGGCAGCCATGAACTGGTCAATGATGGGCGCCGCGACATTGGCGAAGTCACCGAACTGCGCTTCCCAGCAGACGAGCGTATCGGGAGCGGCGGTGCTGAATCCATACTCGAAACCCATCACCGCCGTTTCGCTGAGCGGGCTGTTGGCAATCTCGATCGACCCCTTCGCTCCGGGAATGTGCTGCAATGGTGTGTACTTCGCGTAGGTGGTCGCATCGTGCAACACCGCCTGACGGTGACTGAACGTGCCACGTTCCACATCCTGCCCCGTGAGGCGCACATGCACGCCATCCTGCAGCAGCGATCCGAAGGCCAGCGACTCGGCATGCCCCCAGTCGATCGCCCGCTCGAGACCATCGCGCCGGCGATCGAGCGTCTTGGCCAGACGCGGATTGGGGGTGAGTGTGGCCGGCCAGGTGAGCAATGTTTCATTGAGCGTCCTGAGACGCGCGTCCGGTACCGCGGTCGTGACGGGACCCGAGGCCACAGGCTCCGGGACGGGCTCCTCATGCCCGGGCGTGGCCTTTCGTACTTCGTCATGAATCGTTTCGAGCGACTTCGCAAACTCCGCATCCATCGCATCGACGGCTGCCTGCGACATCACACCATCACGCACCAGCTGCGCACCCCACACCTGACGCGGCGTCGGGTGAGCCTTGATTCGCGCATACAGCTCGGGTTGCGTGAACAGTGGTTCGTCGGTCTCGTTGTGGCCGTGACGACGATACCCCACCAGATCGACGAGAAAGTCCTTGCCGAACTGCGTGCGGTACGCGATCGCGATACGGATCGCCATCACACAGGCTTCGGCATCGTCGCCGTTGACATGGACGATCGGCACATCGAAGCCTTTCGCGAGGTCACTGGCGTAGTGCGTGCTGCGCGCGTCGATGGGGTCGGTGGTGAAGCCAACCTGGTTGTTCACGATGATGTGCAGCGTGCCGCCGATTTCGAAGCCGCGCAACCGACTCATGTTGAACGTCTCGGCCACCACTCCTTCACCGATGAATGCGGCGTCGCCGTGGACGCAGATGGCGAGCACCGACTTCGGATCACGCGCGCCCATGCCGCCTGGAATGCGCTGCCGGGCGCGAGCCACGCCGTTGATCACCGGATTCGCGAACTCGAGGTGGCTCGGATTCGGCACCAGCGTCATGCCCATCGTGGCACCAGACGGCATCGCGCGCGTGCCCTCATAGCCCATGTGGTACTTCACGTCGCCCGTTTCGTTGTCTTCAGCCGCGGCATGCCGGCCTTCGAATTCAGAGAAGAGCGCGTCGTAGGTTTTGCCCATGACGTTCGTGAGCACATTCAGGCGCCCACGATGCGCCATGCCGATCACCACTTCCTTCGTGCCTTGCGCCGAGGCTTCGGTGATGGCCGTGTCGAGCATCGGGACCAGCGCATCGGTGCCTTCGATGCTGAAGCGCTTCTTGCCCTGATAGGCGCGTCCGAGAAAGCGCTCGAGTCCATCCACCTGCGTCAGGCGCAAGAGCAGTCCGACCTTTTCTTCGCTGGTCAGCGCGCGGGTGTGGTGCTCGGCGCGGAGCATGGCGCGGAACCACTGCCGTTCGGCTTCCGAGGGCAGGTGGGTGACTTCGAGAGCGAGGCGTGAGGCGTACCGCTTGCGCAGCATCGTGATGATGTCGGCCGCCGTCCTGAATCGCGAGTCCATGAAGCCGAGCGAGGTGGCCGGGATCCGCGAGAGATCGGCTTCGGTGATGCGGAAGAATTCCGGCGTCAGCTCGAGGGCGCCGAGGGGGGGCGTGCCCAGGGGATCGAGGGTGACGGCGAGGTGGCCGAAGATGCGGATGTTCTGCGCCAGTGCCGCGGCGGCGGCGGCGACACGCGGCAGCTCGGGGTCGCCGTCGTTGGCGATGGTGGAGCCCGTGGTGCCGAACTGGGCTGCCATTCTGAAGAACTGTCGCCAGGATTCGTCGACGCTGGACGGATCGGCGCTGAAGGCCTCGAACATTTCGGCGATGTAGCCGTCGTTGAAGGCGCTGGTGGTGATTTGGGTGTTGGCCATGCGGCAAATCTATCTCGGCCGACAGGGGGTCGGCTGCTGGTGCAGCCCCACGGCGGCGGGGCGGAACCGGTGGCGTTCCGGAGGACTTGGGTAAGTATGCCATCCAATCGCCCCAACCGAGCCCGTCCGCCGTCCGAGCGGGCGTCGAAGGTCTGCCTGACCTGCGGCAAGCCGTTCACATGGCGGAAGAAGTGGGAGCGGGACTGGGAGCAGGTGAAGTACTGCTCGGAGCGGTGCCGACGGGGGTCCGGGGCGCGGGCATCGTTGGGCTGAACTGCCTTAACGCAAAGGGGCAGAGTGGAAGACGCAAAGGCGCAAGGAACAGCGGCTGAAAGGGATTGCGTCACACGGTATGTCGGAAGAGCGTTTCCCTGATCGATCGCGCTCGACGGCGCCTATCAAGTCAGTGTCTCCAGCCATCGCACGCAATCGAAAGTGGCGACTGCTGCAGGAACTGCAATGGCGACTGCGACGCAGGAGTTCGCAGACAGTGCGAGCGCTCATTACGCGTCGCCGATGGTCACGATTCTTCATCCATCGACAATGACCGACCCAGCCTCACCGTAGCGAGTATCGCGCGCGCATCACAAACCCCTTTGCGCCTTTGCGTCTTTGCCCCTTTGCGTTATCGCAATTTCGCCAGCAAATTCTAACTGATCGCAGGATTCAGATCTCGATCCCGTAGAACCCCACCTGAATCCCGCCCACGCGCGTGTGCAGGATCTCCGTGGTCGGCGACTGGAGCGCCTTCACGTGGCTCTGCTCTGCCATGAGCAGCGCCACGCGCCACTCCGCGAACGCGCCGCGCGCGAGCTTGCCGATCTGCACGAACAGTCCGGTCAACGCATCGGTGTTGCCGACGCGACGCCCATACGGCGCATTGCTGGACCAGAGCCCCGATTCGGCTGGCGGTTCGATCGCGTCGAGCGTGACCTGCTCGAACTGAATCATCGACTCGACGCCGGCGCGCGACGCGTTCTCGCGCGACATGCGGATCGCACCTGGATCGCGATCACTGCCGACGATCGGCAGCTGGGGCACATCCTCGCCCGCGGCCTTGGTCGCACGCCGAAGGTTGGGCAGCACATCGCGATCGGCACCAGGCCAGTGCTCGAACGCGAAGGGGCGTGAGCGACCGGGTGCCTGCTTCCGCGCAATCATCGCCGCTTCGATGGGAAAGGTGCCTGAACCACACATCGGGTCGAGAAAGGCTTGCGTGCCGTCGTAGTCGCACGCCAGCAGGCAGGCCGCAGCGACCGTTTCACGAAGCGGCGCCTTGGCCACAGCCTGTCGGTATCCGCGACGGTGCAGCAGTTCGCCGGACGTGTCGGCGCTCACGGTGCAGATGTCGTTCACGATGCGCACCAGGATTCGCTGCGCTTCCTCCGTCTGTGCGTCTTCGTCATCGGCGTCGGTGAGCCGCACGACGGGTGCGTCGACGCTGAAGTGTTTCGAAACCTGCCGTACGATCCGTTCGGCCACGGCGTCCGAGTGATAGAGCCGTGACTTGCGGCATGTTACACGCACTGCGATCGGTTGGCCGGGGAGCAGGACCTTGCCCCATGGCAGCCTGGCGGCGCCCTTTTCGAGATCGGCGAAGCCCTGCGCCTTGAACTCGCCCAGCCGCACGATCACGCGCGAGGCGGTGCGGAGCCAGAGATTGGCGAGCGCGATGGTCCGGAAATCGGCCGAGAAAGCGACCCCGTCCGGAGTGGGCGGCTCGTGCGGAATGTCGAGTGCGGCGAGCTCGGCGGCAGTGACTGGGGCGATGCCGGGAGCGGTGATCGCGAAGGCGGACCAGATGGTAGACACGCGGGCAAGCTAGTGTAGTGTCGCCGCAGTCTCGTGGCAGTCGGGCGCGTCTTGTGACGCGAGCCGGCGTTGCAACGCCTCGCGATACGTGCCGGCTTCCTCGAGCGCAGAGCGATCAAAAGAACAGCAAACGAACAGCAAAAGAACAGCAAAAGAACAGCAAAACAACAGCAAAAGAACAGCAAAGTGACAGCAAACGGACAGCAAAAGAACAGCAAACTGCCTGACGCAACGGCGCAAAGG
>CAYMQV010000014.1:0-23195 GCA_964392395.1 uncultured Gemmatimonadaceae bacterium | reverse complement strand
CGCAACGGCGCAAAGGCCGCAACGGCGCAAGGGCTGTGTGCAGGATCCAGACACCTTCGCGCGATGTGATGGTCAGCAGCGACGTCAGCACGGATGTGTTGTCACAGCGACGGCAGCAGCGCTGTGTTGCTGCTGTTCCCATGCATCTGCGGTCCTTTGCGCCTTTGCGTTAAGCAGTTGCCCTTACGCCGTTTACCTTGCGCCGTTGCCGTTCCGCCGTTGTCGTGACGCCGTTGTCGTGACGCCGTTGTCGTGACGCCGTTGTCGTGACGCCGTTGGGATCGTGTCGACGCCGGGGAGGCAGGCTTCGCTGGATGCAATCGCGCCTCGCGGAGCTTCGCTGATGCGAAAGCACGGGACATGGGGCCGCGGCAGCGACACGACCCCATGCCCGTACGAGATGCGAGCTGCTCCGGCGCTCCAGGTCGCTTAGTGCGCCGGGTTACCGTCGTTCATCGGCTTGGCGGTGTCAGCGATCGGCTTGGCCGAATCCGTCGTCGGCTTCAGCGCGGTGGAATCGACCTTCAAAGCCGAGTCCGTTGGTGATAAGGTCGGGGTGGCATTGGCCGGTGCTGTCGTGTCGGTCGACGCCGGAGCGTCTGCCGGCTTGTTACAGGCGGCGAGGGAAACAGCGGCAAAAGCAGCGACGGTGATGGTACGGATGTTCATCCGAAAATCTCCCGATTGGTTGGAGGGTGCGTATGGGAGAGGCGGGAGCGCTCGGAACTCGCACACCCTGTCGCCGACCGACCCAATCCGGGAGTGCGTCATGCGGCGTGGGGCAGGCTCCGGCCACGACGCCATCGCACCGCACGCAGGCCGAGCAGCACCGCAAACAGCCCGAAGTACACCACCGGCCAGAAGGTGTCCTTCTTCACCGCCCACAAGTAGTGCGTCGTGGCCGTGACCGCGACCACATACGTCAGTTGGTGCAGTCGCTTCCACTTCACCCCACCGAGCTTCTTCGCCATCGCGTTCGGTGACGTGATCGCCAGCGGCACCAGAATCAGCCAGCTCAGCATGCCGATGGTGATGTACGGCCGCTTCACGATGCTGGTCCAGATCTCGCCAAACCGCAGTTCGAGATCGAGCCCGAAGTAGATCAGCATGTGCATCGTGGCGTAGAAGAACACGAACAGGCCGAGCATCCGGCGCCACGTGGCCAGCCAGGCCCAGCCGGTGATCTGACGCAGCGGGCTGATGGCGAGCGTGTACATCAGGCTCCGCAACGCCAGCTCGCCGGTGTTGATCTCGAGGATCTTCACCACATCGCCGTCGATCCGGTCGGTGACCAGCGCAAACACCAACCACACCGCCGGCGCGAGCAGGATGACGAAGACCACCGGCTTGAGCACACGACCGATGCGCGGCCCCTTCGGACGCGCGCGAACGCGTGTCGCGACTGCGGATGTCACGTGCGCGTCGCTCAGAAGTTGCGACGGAGATCCATGCCGCTGTACATCGACGCAACCTGCGTCTCGTAGCCGTTGAACATCAGCGTCGGCGTGCGGAGAATGTCCCCGAGCTTGCGTTCGCGGGCCTGACTCCAGCGCGGATGATCCACCGTCGGATTCACGTTGGCGTAGAATCCGTACTCATCCGCCGCCGCCTTCATCCAGGTGGTATTCGCCGGCCGATCGGTGAACTTGATCTTCACGATCGCCTTGATGTTCTTGAACCCGTACTTCCACGGCACCACCAGTCGCAGCGGCGCGCCATTCTGATTGGGCATCGTCTTGCCGTACATGCCGGTGGCGAGGAACGCGAGCGGATTGAGCGCCTCATCCAGTCGCAGCCCTTCGATGTAGGGCCACTGAATCGTCGCGCGACGCTGACCTGGCATCTGCGCCGGGTCGTAGAGTGTCGTCAACTCGATGTACTTCGCCGACGGCAGCGGGTCGGCGCGACGGATCACGTCGGCCAATGGAATGCCGCGCCATGGAATCACGGCGCTCCAGGCTTCGACACACCGAAAACGATACGTGCGATCTTCCACGCGGCTCGGCTTGAGGAAGTCGTCGAGCGGCATGTCGCCCGTCTTCTTCGCCATCCCTTCGATCTTCACCGACCACGGTCGCGGCCGGAACTGCTGTGAGTTCGCCTTGGGATCTTCCTTGTCGGTGCCGAACTCGTAGTAGTTGTTGTAGCTGGTGACCTTCTCTTCATCAGTGACCTCGTCACCCTGCTGGGCCCCGACCGGATGCAGGCCGCCGAGCACCGCTTCGGCGAGCGCACCGGTGGCCGAAATCGCGCCGATACTGCCGACGACGCCCAGAAACTGGCGGCGATTGAGGTAGTCGATCTCCGGCGTGATCTCGGAGGACGGCGGCTCGATGCGGTTACGGATCAGCATGGCGACGGAGAGCGGAGATGGAGGACGAGACGGCCAACGGACGACCAACCGGACACAGTGACCGCGGGAAGGCTACAACACCCGACGCGCCCAGAGCAGCCGCTGAACGATGTTGATACCCACCAGCGTCGTCATGAGGCCGAACAGCAGCGCCAGCTTTTCCGGGAAGAGGAAGAAGAGCGCGTAGAACACCACCGTTTCAAACCCTGCCACCAGCGCCGGCGGCATGGTCACTGTCGTGAGTTCGCCGGTCACCCGGGCTCCGGATGCACGCTTCTCGAGGACTGCCGAGAGGTACATCCAACTGCAGGCATTCACGAAGAACGCGCCCTCGAGCCCCACAGCCCACAGCACAACCGGCCGATCGATGCTGCTGACTGCAAACCCGACCGGAATGGCGGCGTACACCACGAAATCGAGTAGGATGTCGAGGTAACCGCCGAAATCGCTCTGACGTTCCGCCACCCGGGCGACAGTCCCATCGAGGCCATCGGTGATCCGATTGGCAATCCAGAGCGCCAGCCCGACCCCCCACTCCGCCTTGGCGGCGGCGGCGGCAGCCCCGATGCCGAACACGAGAGCAACCGCCGATATCAGATTCGGTGGCACTCCCCGCAGCAGGCGCGCCACTGGGGCAAGCAGTTGATCCTTGAGTCCGCGCAGCAGGTGATCGAACACGGGTCAATGCGATTGGAAGAAACGCGCGTGCCTGATCGAAATACTCATCGACTCTCCCGGCCGCACCGCGACATCGTGGCCGACCCGCACCACGGCAGTCTCGCCAGCGGTGTTGCGCAGCTCGAGCAGAATTTCGTGTGCCCGCTCCGTGCGACCGACCACCGACAACACCTCCATCCCCGCCGTTCCAGGTGCGAGCAGCGCTGTCTCATGCGAACGGACGCAGGCGACCGCAGCACCGTGCGCGGCGCCAGGGGCCTGCAGCTGCCCGCCAATCCATGTGAATACGGGCTCCCCGACGCCGGAGACCACGCCGCTCACCTCCGCGTATACGCCAAGGAGCCGCGCCGTTTCAAGATCCGGCGGCGTACGCAGCAGATCGTCAGGTGTGAGTGCCTCGGTCAGCGAGCACCAGCTGACAGCCGAGATGTGTGAGGCGATCGCCAATGCATCATCGAGGTCGTGCGTCACGAGCACCATGGCTGCGCCACTCACCGTCCGGGCCACCTGCAGCGCGGCCCGGACGTCGCTGAGGACGGCGGGATCCAGCGACGCCAGCGGCTCATCGAGCAGCAGCACATCGGGCTCGGCGCACAACGCACGCGCCAGTGCAACGCGATGCCGCTGGCCACCGCTCAAGGCATCCGGGGCGTTGCCCATCACACTGCCGACCTGCAAGGTCATCAGGCGATCGACTGCCCGCCGATACGCCTCATCCTTCGACACGCCACGAATCCGGAGCGGGAAGGCCACGTTTTCGAGTACCGACAGGTGCGGAAACAGCACGGGCTCCTGATGCAGGTAGACGATGCTGCGCTGCTCGGCCGGCCGCGTCGTGACGTCGCGCCCCTTCACCCGCACGGTACCGGTGCGCATGGCCTGAAGCCCCGCAATCGTCCGCAGGAGTGAGGACTTTCCCGAGCCCGAGGCGCCCAGGATCGCCAGACAGTCACCCGCTGCGACGGTCAAGTTCACATCGATCAGACCGACGCGAAAACCCGGGGGCTCGTCGAGTGGCGTCGACGATGAGATGCGAGTGACCGGGACGCCTGCGAATGCAGCCTCGGCGCTGAGCTCGAACAGCACATTCAGTTGGCGCACTTCCAGAGCCGCCGTCATGCCACCACCGCCGCGGTGTTGCGCGCCGCGATGCGCGACGCGCCGAGCACGATCAGGGCGGGAATCGTAAGCGCCAGCGCGCCGGCCGCGGCACGCTGATCCTGGCCCGACTGCAGCATCGCGAGTACGTCGAGCGGCAGTGTTCGCACCGCACCGCCGCCGACCAACAGCGTCAGCGCCACCTGCGCCCAGCTGACCAGAAACCCGAGCGCGAGCGCCTCGGTAATCGGTCGACGCAGAAGCGGAAGCAACACTATCCGCCACCGCATGCTTGCCGTTGCGCCGAGCGTGGCTGCGGCTTCCTCGAGCCGCGTATCCCAGCGCGTGAAGACGCCAAGAAAGACCAGCGTGAGGTAGCCGAGCGCGGGCACGAGGTGCGACAGGAACACGCCGAACAGCGTGCCGCCCAGTCCGAGTGACAGCACCGTGAGCTGCAGGCCGACGCCCAGCACCACCGGTGGCAGTGCCACCGCGGCAAATGCGAGCAGGGCCACCGCGCGACGTACCGGACGTGCGCCGGCAGCGGCGGCCCGACCGAGCGGCAGCGCGCAGGCGGTCGCGGTCAGTGCCGTCGCAATGCCGAGCAGCAGGCTGTTCAACAATGCGCCGCGATGGGCAGCGTCGGCGAACAGGTCGTGCCAGGCACCGCCATCGAAGCCGGCGGGGACCGCCGCCGGATAGAACCAGCCACGCGCGAACGACGTCGCGATCAGAATCGCCAGCGGCGCGAGTGCAAAGACGGTGAGCGCAAGCAGAAGCAGTGACCGGGCGATCGGCATTCGGCGAGGGGTCACGCGTCACTCCGCAGTTTCTCGTGCAGCAGCGCAGTTGAGAGCGCCAATGCCGTTGCGATCAGTGCGATGGCGTATGCGTCGGCATGCGAGTCTGCGCCCAGCGCCTGCCGCCGCTCCTGAATCAGCATCGGCAACGCAAGCGGTGAACTGGGTGCGAGCACGAGCGGCAGTTCGAGTGAGCCGAGCACGAACACGAACACCGCCACGATACTCGGCGCCATACCGCGCAGGAGCAGCGGCAGCGTGATGGTGCGCGTCGCCTGCCATGGCGTGGCGCCGAGGGTCCTCGCTGCATCAATCAGTGCTGAACCACGCAAGGACTGCAACGAGAGCGCAACCAGCAGCAGAAACGGCAGCTCCTTCCAGACGACCGCAACGATCACGCCAATGGCCCACGGATCGTAGACCAGCGCGGGAAACTGCGCCGGCGTCGTGATCAGGTGCATCTGTGCTGCCACGCGCGACAGCCAGCCACTCTGCGAAAGCAGGAGCAGCACTGCCACCGCGGTCGCCACGGTGGGCACCGGCAGGGGAAGGGCCGCGACACGCTGCGCCAGACGATCGAGGCGCCGGTCGCGACCGAACAGCAGTGCGATCATCAGTGCGCCGATCAACGCGATCGCAGTACCGGCCGTCGCGATCCAGAGCGAGAGCATCACCGATCGCCAGACGGCGGTGTCGGTGAGCATCCGGCCGACCGCACCCGAGGACGTGTTCCCCACCCATCCGAGGGCGCCCGCCACCAGATATCCGATGCTCACGAGAATCGGCACGCCAAGCAGCGTGCCCGCCATCAGGAGGGGCACGACGACGGTGCGGGCGTGGCGGCTGGAGGCGTTCACGAGCGGAGAGTGGAGACGGCGCGGCCTGAGCGCAATCTCAGCGGATCATCCGGCGCCAGTCGTCCTGCAGGCGCTCGTGATACCGAGGGGAGACTTCGGGGCGCGCATAGGCTCGCAGCGAGTCGGACGGTACGAGCCGAGGGTCATTGAGCACCGAGTCGAACCGCAGGCGCCACTCGGCGGGCAGTTTGTCCATCCGCAGCACGGTGCCATCGGCCCAGACCGTCGGCCGCTGTTTCTCGAGCTGGGCGCCGGGCGCGAGCAGGAAGTTCGCGACGACCATCGCGCCGGCTGCGTTCGGCGCGTTGAATGGAATGCCCAGATAGTGCGTGTTGGCGATCGTGCCATCGCGCAGGACGAGCGCACGACTGGTTGCCGGGATCACGCCCTGCATCGCTTTCGTGATGGCCTCGTTCTGGTTGTTGGAGATGGAAAAATCAATCTCGCCATTCGCGAACAGACGGTGCAGCGCCGCGACATCGGGCGGGTACTGCGTGCCCTGGCGCCAGAGTGATGGCTCGAGCGAGTCGAGCAATGCAAAGAGGCGCGTGCGACCCGCGATATACTTCGCGGAGTCGAATCCGCCGGCGTAGGTGCCGGCACCGCCATTCAGCGCGTACAGCACGCCCTTCAGGAATGTGGTGCCCGCAAAACTCTGATCGTAGGTGAATCGACCCGGGTGCGCACGGATCCAGGCCACGAGCTCAGCGACCGTCTGCGGTGGCTGCGGGGTTCGGGCGCGATCGTAGATGAGCGCCAGTTGCACGGTGCCCCACGGCGACTCGAACCCTGCCGGATCCTGCTCGAAGTCGCGGCTGATGATCGGCGAGGCACTGTCGACCAGCGCGGCCGATGGCAGCACCGCACTCCATGGACCATCGAGCAGGGCGCGAGTGCGCAGCGCACCGAACGTCTCGCCGTTGATCCAGAGCAGGCTGGCCGTCCCGGTGCGCGCACCGGCTTCCTGCTCGATGGTGAGCTGGTCGACCAACTCGTTGCCCTGCCCGCTGACGGCCTGCAGCATGATCCCGTACTCGGCCAGCACGCGCGGCGCCGCCCAGTGATCGACGAACGCATTGACCGCGGGATCACCGCGCCACATCCGCCAGACGACCGTGGTGCCCTTGGCGCGTGCGACCACGCTGTCCCACGGCAACTTCGCCAGATCGACGGCGGCGGCTCGCGGCGCATGTCGTGCGCAGCCCGCGATCAGCACCGCGAGCACCAGCAGGCCGACGGCGCTGCGACGTTTCAGCGTGTGTCGCCTATCAGAAGGCATAGTGCGCGGAGAATTGCACCTGTCGCGCCGGAGCCGCGCTCGGAAAGACGATCGGATCGCCCGGCCGACCGACCTGTGTACGCGCGCCACCACCAGGCAAGCCATTCGCGAAACCGCTCACATTTGTGGTGTTGAAGGCATTGAACAGATCGGCCCGCAGCTGCACCGGACCGAGGACGTACCCAGCGCCGAGGTTGACCAATGTGGCCGACGGCAACCGTTCCGCGTTGCGCCCGATACCGAAAAACCGATCCTGATTGCCGATGAAGCCGTTCCCGAACGTATCACCGGAACCATCCAGATCGCAGAACGTGGCGCCGCAGAAGCCGGCAATCCGGTTGATCGGCGATCCGGACTGCACATCGAGCACAGTGCTCAGCGACAAGTGCTTCACGCCAGTGTAGAGGGCGCGCAGTGACAGCTTGTGGCGACGATCATTCACCGCATCCGCCCACTCGGCATCGAAGTCGTTGCCCTGCGTGGCGTTGAAGTTGATGTCCTCGGTGTTGTTGCGGGCGCGGCTCAGCGTGTAGTTGGCGTCGAGCAGGATCGTGCGTTCCGGCTGCCAGCGAAGGGCCGTGGTCAGGCCGAGATAGTTCGCTTCGCCGAGCGACGCGGAGGTGGTCAGCCGGCGATAGTTACCCGTGACCGGCGTGACGGGACGGAACGTGTCACCAACCGACACCGGCACCGACGTGACATCACCTGATCGAATACCCCGGGTGTTCGCGTTCAGGTCGTACGATAGCGGCAGGTTGCTGGTCTGCGTCGCGACGGCGTCGAAGGTGACGCCGAGTGCCGGTGTGAGCTGATATTGGTAGCCGATGCTGAGCTGATCGCTGTACGGCTGCTCGAGACCGAGCGCGAACAGGCGACGGATTTCGCGCGGCGGGAAGGTGCTGGTCTGCGCGGCGAGCGACGGACCACGCGGCCCCTGCAGATAGGCGGGCGCCTGCGCACCATCGAGCGTGATGGTGGCGTTGCCGTCGAGGCCGAACTGCACCGCGTCGGAGTAGATCGCGTAGGGGAACCTGCCCGTGTATCGACCGGCGCCCGCACGCAACACGGAACGATCGGTCGGCGTCCAGTTCACCGAGACTCGGGGCTGAAAGTTGTTCAGGTCGGGCTTGCTCTCGCCGCGCGACGTGAGATCATCGTAGTCCCACCGAAGGCCGGCGTTGATCGTGACCGCGGCGGTGGGCGTGAAACGATCCTCGAGCCAGGCGCTGGTGAGCAGCTGGTTGAGATTCACCTGCTTCTGGCGTGCATCGATGCTGTAGCGAAGCACCTGCGCGTTCTGCGGCACATCACCGAAGGTGAAGAATCCACCATTCGACGGTGTGATGTTGCCCGTATTGAGCACGGTGTAACTGCCGATCGGGTTGGTGTTCGATCCAGTGAGCTCGAAGGCACTGCGTGCAACGTCGACACCAGCGGTGACCGTGTTGCGGTTGCCGAGTTCGCGACGATGTTCGGTGCGGAACTGGAGCTGCTTCTCCGACTCGTCGAAGACGAAGTTGCTGCTTCCGACGATGGCCTGCGTGATGGTGTTGCCCGGCCGCGCCGGATCGTTGGCGACGATTGTGACCTGCGG
The DNA here is from genome assembly GCA_964392395.1 of uncultured Gemmatimonadaceae bacterium. GTDB lineage: Bacteria > Gemmatimonadota > Gemmatimonadetes > Gemmatimonadales > Gemmatimonadaceae > JACMLX01. The sequence goes on along the minus strand of CAYMQV010000014.1, from coordinate 14,536 downwards.
TGTACTGAAGCTGCTGCGCGTCGGCGGGAAGTTCCAGCGGAAGGTGCCGAACTGCAGCGATGTGATCTGGCTGGCGCGACCATTGCTGAGCGCTGCTCGATGGGTGAGGCTGGTGAGTGAGCCGATGCGTTGCGTACGGGTGTCGGCTTCCGGCGCCAGAATACCGCTGCCCTGTCCGGCGCGGTCGGTACTGGTGAGCGCGAACTTCGCGGTCAGGCTGCCGGCATTGCCGAGCCCCTGATCGAGTCGCCCGAACGCCTTGTAGATCTGGCGCAGTTCACGGCCCACGAATGGCACGCTGACGGTCGACGCGATCCGGTCTTCGTTCTCGTTCGTGTACTCCAGTGCACCGAACACGAACGTCCGATCCGTGACCAGCGGTCCGCCACCGGCCGCGCCCACCTGCGTGCGACGGAAGCCGTCCTGTGCCTTGTTGAATGCGCTCGTGTTACCGCCGGGGATGATCCTGGCGCGGGCGTCGAACGGCACACCCGGGCGATTGTAGACGAACGCCTCACCGCCCCATTTCGCCTTGCCGGCACGGGTGTCGAACTGCACCACGCCATTGCTGCTGCGGCCGATGTCGGCACCGTAGGTATTGGCTGCCACGCTCAGGCGCTCGAGGGCCGAGAGCGGCAGTTCCACGCGCGCGCCGCCCAGAAACCCTTCGTTGTTCTCGAGACCGTCGATGGTATACGAGGTGTAGAGCGAGTTGCTGCCATTGATGGTCAGCCGCGGCGCGTCGCCGAAGAACCCGGTGGCCTGCGCCACGTTCGGCAGCGTGAAGGCCAGCGAAATCGGATCTCGTGCGTCGGTGGGAAGGGCGTTCAGCTCCTTCCGCTCGACGGTGCCGCCGACAGTCGCGGTACTGGTGTTGAGCAGTCGGCGCGGCTTGTCCGCCACGACACTGACCACCGACAGTTGCGCTGCAGTGGAATCACGGAACCGTTGACAACCGAGTGTGGCCGGACGTCGCGTACACGTCAGGCTGTCGGGGCGGGTCCGCACCGGTTCCGGTGGGGTACCCTGCGCGCTGACGCGCGTTGGCAGAGCGAGCAGTGCCAGAAGAGCGGCCAGACTGGCAGCAGAGGAATGAGCGCGCATCGAACGGAAGATATGTTTGGGGAGGGAAATCAACTCCGGGACACGACAAGACACGGGCTCCACGATTCGTTCCCACCCCAGCTACGCCATCAGACCGGAACCGGATGTTCATGGATACCCTTCGCAACAGCATGCTGCTTGGAATACCCGCTTTCGCCTGGATAAAGGATCTCGCGATCGCCGCGGCGACGATCGCCGTGCTCTGGGGTGTGCGCGAGCTGATGGTCAGCCGGTTGAAGGGCGCAGCGCAGACCGAGACGTGGGTCGACGATCTCCTTCTGGTGCTCGCCCGACGAACGTCGCGCGTCTACATGCTGGCGATGGGCGCTGCGGTTGCCGGCGCGTACGAAGCCGGAGCCGGCCACCTGCCGGTCTGGCTCCGCGTCTTCACGATCGGCGCCTTCTGCCTGCAGCTGCTGCGCTGGTCGAATGTGGCAGTGAACTTCTGGCTGACGCACATGCAGCGCACGTCGGCTGGGCAACAGGGTGGCGGCGCTTCGCTGGCGGTCGTCGGCGTCCTGATCCGTGTGGTGGTGTTCGTGGTGGTGGTGGTGCTGGCGCTCGACAACTTCGGCGTCAATGTCACGGCGCTGATCACCGGCCTTGGTATCGGCGGTATCGCCGTGGCACTGGCGGTGCAGAACATTCTTGGCGATCTGCTGGCGGCGCTGGCGATTGCCTTCGACAAGCCGTTCGTCGTTGGTGATGACATCACGGTCGGTGATATCACTGGGCGCGTGGAGAAGCTCGGCCTGAAGACGACCCGCATCCGGCTCGGCACCGGCGAGGAAGTCAGCCTCGCCAACGCCGAAGTGCTGAGGACGCGTCTCACCAACGTGAGCCGCACCGCGACGCGCATGATTCCCCTCACCGTGGGCATCTCCGCTACTGGCGAAACCGGCGCGTCACTGCTGGCGCTGGCAGAGCGGTGTGAGGCGGCGGCGGAAGCCGTTCCCGGCGTCGTGCGCGCGACGGCCCGGCTGCAGTCGGTGGTTGACGGTCGGGCGCGCATCGTGGTCGAGAGCGTGCTCGACGCACCGCCATCAGCCCTCGCCACGCGCCCGTTGCTGATTGCCGCGCTGACGGATGCAGCGCGCACCGACGCGCGCGCAGTCCTCGGCGTCGGCTGACCTTCACTCTCTCGCATGCCGCCGTGCACCCTGCGCTCCGTTTCGTTTCGCGCTGTGCGGCGGCTCAGTATCTTGCCAGATGCGCCTCGATGCGGGCCAGGGCAACGCCGGTCCCATCTTCAGCACGCACCGTTGCACCAAGCGCCGAGGCTGTGTCACGCATGCGAGCGTCGGTTCGCATCCGGCGGATTGCCGCAGCCAGCGCCGGCGCGGTGACGTCACGGCGCCTGATCGGCGGTGGCGAGACGCCGAGCGTATCGAGCCGACTGCCCCAGAATTGCTGATCGAAGCCGAGCGGTACGACCAGCGATGGCGTGCCGCTTCGCACACTGGCGCCGGTGGTGCCGGCGCCGCCGTGATGCACGATCGCGCTGCTTCGCGCAAAAAGCCACGAGTGCGGGACCTCGCGCTCGACATGCACCGTGGACGGCAGCGACGTGTCGCCGAGTGAGCCCCAGCCCTGCAACAACACGGCGCGAGTCTCCGCCTGCTCGCAGGCGTCGAGCACCACTCGGGTCAGCCATTCTGCATCCTGCGGCGTCATGCTCCCGAAACCGATGGTCACTGGCGCGTCACCGGCATCCATGAACGTGGTGAGCGCTGGCGATGGGGTGAATGCCGGTTCGTCGAGAAACCACCAGCCGGTGGGCGCGATCCATGCCGGCCAGTCCGCAGGGCGCGGCAACACGGCAGGACTGTAGGCGTAACAGGCCGGATAGTCAGGGGTGCGCTGCGCGGCAAAAGGACCGAGGACCGGCAGCGGTGCCGCGTGCAGATTATGCCTGCGCCAGCGATTGACGGCCGATCGCGTGGGTTGCCAGAGCAGTTGCTCACCGACGAGATGCGAGATCCAGTTGCGACGTTCTTCGGCCGGCGACCGCGGTTCGCGATAGGTGAGTCCGGCGACGGGGAACGCGCGGGTCGGCGTCAACGGGGCCAGCCAGCCGGCCATCACCGGCATTCCCCGCAGTTCCTGCAGCTGCGCGGCGGCCATGCAGACGGCCCCATGCACGACCAGGTCCGCATCGGCGGTGACCGTGACGAGATCAGCCAGCAATCCATCGATCAGCGAGGAGAACTCGCGCCTGAATTCGCGCGCAAACCGGAGCAGCCCCGCGCGCGATCCGCCGGAGAGCCAGGCGTTTGCGCCCGGAGCCCGGAGCATCCGCATCGGGTCGCCGTGCAGCGCGCGAAAGGGCACGCCAAACCCCTCGATCCACGGCCGAAACACGTCGTGGGTGGCGAGTGTCACGCGGTGCCCTTGGCGGTGAGCGCGCAGGGCGAGGGCCAGGTACGGCTGCACATCGCCGCGCGACCCCGAGGTAACGATCACCAGATGCATGGAGAGGAAATATGGACGGGAGCGGCTAGCTTTCCGGCATCATGCAGACAGAAACCATGCCACCGGGCCTCGAACGCATCCTGACGCGCTTTCGCTCCATGGGCCGCGAGGAGAAGATGGCGAGCCTCGTGGCGTATGCAAAAAAGCTGGAGCCGCTGCCGCCGGCACTCGCGGCATTGGACCGCACGGCGTTCACGGTGGCCGAGTGCCAGACGCGCGTCGATCTCTTTCCGGAAGTGCACGATGGGCTGCTGCACTTCTATGCGGATGTGAACGTCCGCGAGTCGCCGACCGTCGCGGCGGTGCTCGCGATCCTGTTTCAGGCGGTGAATGCGCAGCCGCCGTCGGTGACGCTGGCCATTCCGAACGACATCGTCAGGCAGCTGATGCACGACATCGGACTGGCCGGCCGCGAAGTGGGGCTGAATGCGATGGTGCAGCGCTTGAAGCGGCACGCCGCCCTCGCCGTCGCATAGAGCCGCGGCACTGTCTCAGGCCGTGGCTGGGCCGGGCGCAAGGGTAACGGCGGCGCGGCCCCGTCGTTATCCTTCGATGTTCCGGGCGCTCTGCCCGGACACCTCAATTCTGCCCTGCCAATGCCGATCACGATCAAGGTCAACACCAACGGTTCGCTGATGATCAGCGCCGCCGACGCCCCGTCGGTGCATCTCACGGACGCCGACGGCAATGTGATTCCGCTGCCCGAGGGCAAGAACGTGTTCCTGTGTCGCTGTGGAGCCAGCAAGCGCAAGCCCTTCTGCGACGGTTCCCACAAGACCAGCGGATTCGACGGCACGTGTGTCTCCGTCACGCCAGCGGCCGGCTGATTCCGTGCTCCAGAAAGTGTTGAACGCGTGGGCCTGGGTGGTGCTGATCTCGGCGATCATCATCGGGTTCTTCGTGGTGCTGGCCGTGTTCATTCTCACGGTGCCGTTCGACCGCGATCGCTACCTTGCCGGACGCACGTTCCGGCTCGTCGGCGCGTCGACGGTCTGGCTCAACCCCCTCTGGAAGTTCAGGACCGACGGGCTGCGCATCCGCGATCCTCGCCGGCCGTACGTCGCGGTGTCCAACCACGAGAGCTACGCAGACATCTTCCTCATCTCGCACCTGCCCTGGGAGATGAAGTGGCTCGGCAAGGAACAACTGTTCAAGATTCCGTTCCTTGGCTGGATGATGTGGCTGGCGGGTGACATCCCCGTGCGACGTGGCACGCGCGAAAGCATCATCGTGGCGATGAACGCCTGTCGTGACAAGCTGAAGCACCGGCTCAGCGTGTTGATCTTCCCCGAAGGCACCCGATCGCCCGACGGCGGCCTGCTCCCCTTCAAGGATGGCGCGTTCCGCCTTGCCATCGAGAACGCCGCGCCCATTCTCCCGATCGTGGTGGCCGGCACGCGTCGTGCGATGGCCAAGCACACCTTTCAGTTCCAGCGGACGCGAGCAATCTGCCGCGTACTGGAACCAATCGAAACGGCAGGGCTAACTCTGGCTGACCTGCCCACGCTCAAGCAGCGAACGCGCGACGCGATCGATGCGGCGAAGGAACTGCTCCATGTGGAGCTTGGCCTGGGCGCCAACGGCGAGCCGCTCGCAGCGGGGAGTCGGTCCGCGTAATCGTCCCGGTCGGTCAATCCAATTGGCTGGGCGCGGCGTACTGCTGTGACATCCTTTCGGACCGACCGATGACCGATACCGCTCCATCCGTTGCCAATCCTGGACACAGTGCGTCGGCGACGCTGATGCGCATCGCCCTGGCGCTCGTGATCCTCGTCGCGCTGGTGCTGCTGGGGCGCCAGCTCAGCGCACAGCTGCCACGGCTGACGGCGGCCGTCGACGGGCTCGGAGCGCTTGGGCCGATCGTTTTCATCGCCGCCTACGCGGTTGCCTGCGTCGCCTTCGTGCCTGCCTCGCTGCTGACCCTGGCAGCCGGTGCACTCTTCGGCGTCGTGAAAGGCACGATCCTGGTGCTGGCGGGAGCGACGCTCGGCGCATTCGGCGCGTTTCTGATCGCACGATACGTGGCACGTGACTGGATTACGCAGCGCGTGCAGAAGGACGTCCGGTTTGCTGCGATCGATCGCGCCATCGCCGAGCAGGGGCGCAAGGTGGTCTTCCTGCTGCGCCTGTCGCCGATCATTCCGTTCAATGTGCTCAACTACGCCCTCGGCCTGACGCAGGTGCGCGCGATCGATTTTCTGGTGGCGTCGGTGGGCATGATTCCGGGCACGTTGCTGTATGTGTACACCGGCAAGCTGGCGAGTGTGGTGGTTGGCGCCGCCGACACTGCCACGCCGCCGCGCGGTACCGCCTTCTACGTGGTGCTCGGACTTGGCCTCGTTTCGACAGCCGCGGTGACGGTGTTGATCACGCGAGTTGCCAGGCGTGCGCTGGCTGAAGCAACCGAGCAGGGCGACGCTGGCGTCCGCTGAGCTTCCGGCACCTTCCTTTCTTTCGGATTACACATGCTCCAGCACGACCAGTGGGACCGCGAACTCCTCGCCAACGTGCGCCCCGAGGGGTGGGTGAATCCGACCCCGGCTGCGCGATACGATCTGGTCGTGATCGGCGCCGGCACCGCCGGACTCGTGTCCGCTGCCGGCGCGGCGGGGCTCGGCGCCAGGGTCGCGCTGATCGAACGACACCTGATGGGTGGCGACTGCCTGAACGTCGGCTGCGTACCATCGAAGGGACTGATCAGTGCCGCGCGGGCCTGGCACCTGGCCCGCCGCGCTGCAGGAGAGTTTGCCGGCCCGGCGGTACACGAAAACGCGGCCGGTGATTTCACCGCGATGATGGGCCGCATGCGACGGATTCGCAGTGCTCTGAGCCCGATCGACAGCGCGGCACGTTTTCGCGAGCTTGGCGTGGATGTCTTTCTTGGCGACGGCGCGTTCGTGAACGCGTCGTCGATCACCGTTGGTGGCGCCACACTCAATTTTCGCCGCGCCGCGATCGCCACCGGAGCCCGTGCCGCTGCGCCACCGATTCCGGGGCTCGAGTCGGTGCCGTATCTGACCAACGAGTCAATCTTCGACCTGACCGAACTGCCGGCGCGATTGCTGGTTGTCGGTGCCGGTCCGATCGGCTGCGAAATGGCGCAGAGCTTTTCGCGGTTCGGGGCACAGGTCACGGTCTTCGATCGAGCCGACCGCGTCCTCCCGCGCGATGACGCGGATGGCGCACGCATCGTCCAGCAGCAGTTGACGGAGGATGGCGTGCAGTTCGTGATGACCGCTGAGATCAGCGGTGTTTCGCAGCATGGCGGCGCGATTCGCGTCCGCACTCTGCAAAGCGGTGTCGAGTCGGTTCACGACGGCGATGCGCTGCTGATCGCCATCGGCCGGGCACCGAACATCGAAGGGCTGCAGCTGGAGCGTGCGAACGTCGCATCGACGAAGACCGGCATCACCGTCGACGACCGGCTTCGCACCACGAACCCGACCGTCTACGCGGTGGGTGACGTCTGCTCGGCACTGCAGTTCACCCACGCCGCAGATTTCCAAGCGCGAATGGTGATCCAGAACGCCCTCTTTTTCGGCCGGGCCAAGGCGAGCAATCTGATCACCCCCTGGGCGACGTATACCTCACCGGAGCTGGCACAGGTTGGCCATACCGCCGAGAGTGCGGCGCAGGCCGGCGTTGCGATCCAGACCTTCACCGTCCCGCTGCACGATGTCGATCGCGCGCAGCTGGAGGGAGAAACGAAGGGGTTCTGCCGCGTGCACGTGCGGAGCGGAACCGATCAGATCGTGGGCGCGACGATCGTGGCACAGAACGCGGGTGACATGATCAGCGAAGTGACACTGGCCATGACGAATGGGCTGGGGCTGGGCGCCATCGGCAAGACGATGCATCCGTATCCCACGCAGGGCGAAGTGCTGCGCAAGGTGGCCGACGCCTGGCGCCGGACCAAGCTCACACCATTCGTCAAGAAACTCTTTCTCCGATACTTCAACCTCTTCCGATGACGCTTTTGACCCTGCGCCGCGTGACCACCACCGCAGCGCTTCTTTTCACAGCCAGCACGCTCCCGGCGCAAACCGTGGACCACAGCGCATTCGATGGATTGCTCAAGGCACACGTCGCCAACGGCCTTGTGGACTACGATGCCTTCAAGGCCAGCCCCGTCTTCGCCGGCTACCTGCGGCTCCTCGCCTCCACCAATCCGGCGCCGCTGCCGCGGGCCGAGCAGCTGGCCTTCTGGATCAACGCCTACAACGCGTATACGATCCAGCTGATCAACACCAAGAATGAGCGCGAATCGATCCGCAACGTGAACAAGTCGCTCGGCTTCCTCAAGTTCAAGGGCCCGTGGTCGGATCCTTTTGCGGTGGTGGGTGGCAAGACGTACACGCTCGACGACATCGAGCAGCGCACCATCCGTCCGACGTACAAGGAACCGCGGATTCACTTTGCGCTGGTGTGTGCGGCGATCGGATGCCCACCGCTTCGCGGTGAGGCCTACACCGGCGCGCGTCTCGAGGCGCAGCTGAATGACCAGGCGGTGCTGTTCCTGACGAAGACGCCGACGAAGAACCGGGTCGATGTGGCAACGCGGACGGTGTACCGCAGCCAGGTGTTTTCGTTCTCGGACTACATGCAGGACTTCGGTGGATCGGAAGCCGCGGTGGGCCGCTTCATCGCGCGGTACTACCCGGCGGGGCCGGAGAAGACGTTGCTCGAGAGTGGGGAGTTCAAGGCGGTGAAGACGGACTATGACTGGAGCCTGAACAGCCAGTCGAATGGACGGCGGTTGGGGTTGTTGCGGTAGCGGCGCCGCACCTCTCGCGTCGCCTCCGTCACGGTCGCACCACCCCGCTCAGAGCGTCAACCGCGCGATCCCCGAATCGTCGAACAGCACGCGCATCCGTCGCAGCCCCAGCCTGACACGCGTCTTGACCGTCCCGAGTGGCACGCCGAGTTGATCGGCCGCGGTCGTGTGTGACACACTCTGCAGAAACAACAGCTCGATCACTTCACGCTGCTTCTCAGGCAGTTGGCCGAGCGCCCGTGACAGCATTGTCTCGAGTTCTCTCGTCTCCACCGCACGCACCACATCCCATTCCGTCGACCACCCGATGTTGATCAAGGTGGTGTCGCCGGCGGCCAACACCTCAGCGCGATCATGCGCCCGATCGCGGCGCATGATCGCCCGGACGTAGTCGCGCGCGCGGCTGCGCACGAGCATCGTCAGCCAACCGACCACCGATCCCCGCGCGCCATCGAAGCTGGCTGAGTCACGCCACACCTTGGCGAAGGCGTCACTCACCACCTCATCGGCATCGGCGTGCTCACGGACGATCGAATAGGCAATGCGAAGCAACGGTGCCACACAGGCCGCGTGCAGGGCAGCGGCGGCGTCCTGCGGGCGCAGCGTCACTTCGCCATCGGTGAGATGCAGCGGAACCGTACGATCTACCGGCCCCCTGAGCGACGAACTCGCCGGTTGCGCGGTAGAATTCGCGTCATGCCTGAGCCGACTGCGCCGACCCCACACGACCTTGCCGCACTCGTCGACGCCCTCAGCGCGCCGACGCCTGCCGTGGTGCGCGCACTGGCTGCGCTCGACGGCGACATCATCGTGCTCGGCGCGGGCGGGAAGATGGGCCCGTCTCTCGCCCGTATGGCCCGTCGTGCACTGGATGCGGTGGACGGAGGAGGCCGGCGAGCGGTCGTCGCCGTGTCGCGGTGGTCGGATGCCGCGGCGGCCACGCAACTGGAGACGGCCGGCGTGCGGCTGATCCGCGCCGACCTGCTTGACCGCGCCACCGTCGATGCGCTGCCGTATGCGCCCAATGTCGTGTTCATGGCGGGACAGAAGTTCGGCACTGGCGGTGACCCGGCCCAGACGTGGGCGATGAACACGATCGTGCCGGCGTGGTGCGGCGAGCGGTTTGCCGGTGCGCGGCAGGTTGTCTTCAGCACGGGCAACGTCTATCCGCTCACCAGTGCCAGCGGCCACGGTGCAACAGAGGCGACGGCGCCGGCACCGATCGGCGAGTACGCGATGAGTTGCCTCGGCCGCGAACGGGTGATGTCGGCGCTGGGCAGCCGCCACGCATCACCTGTGGTGCTGTATCGGTTGAACTATGCCTGCGCGCTGACGTATGGCGTGCTGACCGATTTGGCCGTGAAAGTACGCGACCGTGTTCCGATCGACCTGACGATGGGTGCCGTCAACGTGATCTGGCAGGGCGACGCGAACGCGATTGCGTTGATGCTTCTGGCGCACGGTGGCGTGCCGGCGGTGCCGGTCAACGTGACAGGGCTGGAGCCGCACACCGTACGGTCACTCGCCACCGCGCTCGGCCAACGGCTGGGCACCGAGCCGCAGTTCACGGGTACGGAGGCGCCGGATGCGTTGCTCTCAGACGCACGCGCACTGCGGTTGCAATTCGGGGGCGACCTGCCCCAGTTGCCGCTGCCACAGCTGCTCGACTGGACAGCCGACTGGGTCCGCGCCGCCCAGCCGCTGCTCGGCAAGGCGACGAAGTTCGAGGTCCGCGACGGCACGTTCTGAGAGTGCTCCGCACGACGAATCGAAGCAGGGGCGACATGATTGCTGGAAACCCTTGCATGTGTCACAAAACGTCAGAACGCGCCAACTGTCATTATCGTAGTTGAAGGTGGCACCCGCGTTTTTTCAGGCCGCCCAATCCGACGCCGGAGCCGAATCTGTGAATGTTCGTCAGCATCTCCTTGCCGGGCAGGTGATTCCAGCGCATCCGCTGGCCCTGACGGCCGCCCGGACGCTGGACGAACGTGCACAGCGCGCCCTCACCCGGTACTACCTGGCCGCTGGCGCCGGTGGCATTGCCGTCGGCGTCCACACGACACAATTCGCGATCCGCCGGGTGGGTCTGTATCACCCGGTGCTGCAGCTGGCCGTCGAAACAGCCAACGCCACGCTCGACGCTGCGCCGCGGCCCTTCGTCAGAATCGCCGGCGTGATTGGTGAGACCCCGCAGGCCGTGAGCGAAGCGGGCATTGCGCGCGAGCTCGGGTACGATGCGGCACTGGTGTCACTGGGCGGCATGGATGGTGTGGACGAGCGGGCCTTGCTGACACACTGCCGGGCGGTGGCCGACGTGATGCCGATCATCGGGTTCTATCTGCAGCCCGCCGTCGGTGGCCGAGTGCTGTCGTACCGATTCTGGCGCGATCTGGCGGAAGTTCCGCAGCTGATTGCGGTGAAGATTGCGCCGTTTGATCGCTACCGAACGATGGATGTGGTGCGGGCGATCGTTGCTGCCGGCCGTGATGACGTGGCGCTCTACACGGGTAATGACGACGCCATCGTGGCCGACCTGACGACGCCGTTCCCGGTGCGGCGCCACGGTCGGGCCGACACGACGCGAATCGTGGGGGGACTGCTCGGGCAGTGGGCGGTCTGGACGCGCCGCGCCGTGGAACTGCTGGCACGCATCAAGGCACTCAGCGACTCACCACTGGCGCCAAGCCTGCTGACGGAAGGGGCCGAACTGACCGACGCCAACGGTGCGATCTTCGATTCGCTCCACCGGTTTGCCGGCTGCATTCCCGGCATTCACGAAGTGTTGCGACGTCAAGGATTGTTGCGCGGCACGTGGACGCTCGATCCGCGCGAGACACTGAGCCCGCGGCAGACCGACGAACTCGATCGCGTGACCAAGTCGTATCCGTGGCTCACCGATGATGCGTTTGTGGCGGAACATCGGGACAGCTGGCTGACGCCGTAGCGCAACGGCCGACAATTGCAGCGACCGTGGCAACGGCAACGGCAACGGCAACGGCAAACACAACAGCAACGGCAACTAAAATAGCAACACACAGAGACGCAGAGGCACAGAGCCACAGAGAACTGCAACAGCTGTGGTAACTACGGTCGCGTCACGCAGTTCCCAACCTTTGCAGTTGCTGTTCTCTGTGCCTCTGTGGCTCTGTGGCTCTGTGTGACAAAGCTGTTGGTTCTGTCGCTGTCGCGGTCGCGGTTGCGGTTGCGGTTGCCGCGAACTCGCTACTGGGTGTTCAACGTTCGCCGCGCCACCGAGATCTCAGCGCGGCGCCGCACCATCGCGTAGCGCACGCCAGGCAAGCAGCGACTGCCAGGCGTCATCCATCGACAGCCGCGACGTTTCGAGCAACCCTTCGATGACGGCCACGCGCAACGCGGCGTCATTGGCATCGTCCGCCGCGGTAGGCACGCGAAGCAATTCCATCGGATCGGGCGGTATCAGCCGTCCGCTGCGAATCAGCTCGAGCATCGCGCGCGGCGCCGCATCCTCGAGCCAGGGGGCCACGGCGTACCGCTTGTCATCCGTCCGAAGCAGAATGACTTCGACGAAGCGATCGTGCTTGCCCACCCAGATACGGCGGCCGGCGCGATTGACGCGCGCGGTGAAGCGGCGGGCTCCGATGTAGACGGAGGTGCCGGTGGGCACGGAATCAGGGACGGCGGCGGGTTCAATCGGCGACATGTGAGAGAGTGTCGAGCGGGGGTGGGCCCGAGATAACCGCCGAACCGAAGAGGCAGCCTCATCGGGTATACTCCGGGGCGGGAGACGGCCGGGCCAATTCACAGACAAGGCAGTATTCTGCGGGCAACGGGCACCTGCCGGCGGACGTACTCCGCGCAGTTCCAGACCCTACTCCCCCTCCGTTGCCATGACACGCACTCTGCGCGCCCTGCTCGCCACGTCGCTCCTCGGCGTTTCCACCCTTGGCGCCCAGCCATCCGCCTCGCCAACGCCAGCCGTGGCACCGGGACTGCCCAGCATTGCGACGCGAACCGCCGGGCTCACCAAGCGTGACGGCCTCTTCCCGCTGTACTGGGACGAGCGCACGGGAAAGCTCTATCTCGAAATCCCGGCGATGGACCAGGAGTTCATCTACTTCACGTCGCTGCCGTGGGGCGTGGGCTCGAACGACATCGGCCTCGATCGCAACCAGCTTGGCCAGGAACGACTGGTCGCCTTCACCCGGAGCGGTCCGAGGGTGCTGCTGATCCAGAAGAACACGAACTTCCGCGGCGTGACCACTGACGCCAACGAGGCGCGCGGCGTCGAGGAAAGCTTCGCACGAAGCGCCCTGTTCGGCTTTACGGTGGAAGCACAGGACGGCGCGCGCGTGCTGGTGGACGCGACCGACTTTGCCGTGCGCGATGCACACGACGCCGCCGGCAACCTGCGCCGCTCGCAACAAGGCACCTACACCCTCGATCGCGCGCGCAGTGCGGTGTACATGCCGCACACGAAAGCGTTCCCGCGGAACACGGAAATCGAAGTCACCCTCACGCTCGCCGGCAGCAATCCGGGTCGGTACGTGCGTGACGTGACGCCGAACCCCGAAGCGATCACCATCCGCGAACGGCACAGCCTCGTTGCGCTGCCGGAGCCCGGCTTCAGGATGCGTCAGGCCGATCCGCGTTCGGCGTTCTTCGGCATCAGCTACCAGGACTATTCACAGCCCCTCGGCGGGCAGTTCGTTCAGCGCTTCGCCTCGCGCCATCGCATCGAGAAGAAGAATCCCGGCGCCGCGCGCAGCGAACCGGTGAAGCCGATTGTGTATTACGTGGACAACACTGCCCCGGAACCGATTCGGTCTGCGCTGGTGGAAGGTACGCGCTGGTGGAACCAGGCGTTCGAGGCGGCGGGGTACATCAACGGCTTCCGCGTCGAAGTCCTGCCCGACTCGATCGACCCGCTGGATGTGCGCTACAACGTGATCGAGTATGCGCACCGCGCCACCCGCGGCTGGAGCTACGGCGGTGCCGTGACCGACCCGCGCACCGGTGAGATGATGAAGGGGCACGTGATCCTCGGGTCACTCCGTGCACGTCAGGACTACCTGATCGGTGAAGGGCTCGACGCGCCGTACGCCACCGGCACCGAAAAGGCGGCCCGTGTCGAAGCGATGGTGTTGGCCCGTATCCGACAGCTGGCCGCACACGAAGTCGGTCACACGCTCGGCATGGCGCACAACTACATCAGCAGCGCGCAGAAGAACACCAGTGTGATGGACTATCCGCACCCGATGATCTCGCTCACGCCGAGTGGCGACTTGGATATCACGAAGGCGTACGAAGTCGGGATCGGCGACTGGGACAAGGTGGCCGTGTCGTGGGGTTACGGCGAGTTCCCGGGCGATGAAAAGCGCCAGCTCGACTCGGTCCTGGTTGCCGCTCGTGCGCGCGGGTTGTCGTTCCTCACCGACCAGGATGCGCGTCCCGTGAGCAGTGCCCACCCGAACACACATCTCTGGGACAACGGTGCCGATGCGGTGACGGAGCTCAAGCGCATGATGACCGTGCGCGCCAGGGCGTTGTCGAAGTTCGGCGAAACAGTGATCAGGCGCGGTGCACCGATGGCGACCATGGAGGACGTGCTGGTGCCGGTGTACCTGCACCACCGCTATCAGCTGGAGGCCGCGATCAAGGTGGTCGGTGGGGTGACCTACTCGTACACACTGCGCGGTGACGGCGTGGCCGGCCCGGTGGCGGTGCCGACGGCACAACAGAGCACTGCGATCGATGCGGTGATGGATGTGTTGTCGCCGGCGAACCTGGCGCTGCCGCGTGCAGTGCTCGCACAACTCCCGCCGCGTCCGTTCCTGATCGACCCGTCGCGCGAGCTCTTCGATCGCTGGACCGGAATCACCTTTGATCCACTGTCGCCTGGGGCGACCATCGCGAACGTCACCTTCGATCTGCTCCTCGACGGCGAGCGGTCGGCACGAATGGTCGCGCAACGCGCGGTCGATCCGACGTTACCCGGGTTCGCCGATCTGCTCACGCGCATCGAGTCGCGGATCTTTGCGGCCGGGAGCAGCAACACCTATGACGCAACGCTCCAGCAGCTCGTGCAGCGGTCGTACGTCGATCATGTGATGCAGCTGGCGGAGAGCGCCGAGATGCCGTTGGTTCGCGCAGAGGCGCGCTACGCGCTGGTCGGGCTGCTGAATACGCGGCTGCGGGCGGGGG
>CAYMQV010000013.1:0-40642 GCA_964392395.1 uncultured Gemmatimonadaceae bacterium | reverse complement strand
ACGGCCCTTGCGTCTTTGCGCCTTTGCGTCAGGCAGTTTGCTCTTCGTTTGCTCTTCGTTTGCTCTTCGTTTGCTCTGTCTGTGCTCGAGGACGGCGGCAAGTATGGCGAGGCATTGCAACGCCGGCTTGCGCCAAGAGAAGCGCCCGACTGCCACCAGACGTCGGCGACACGACACTAGCGATGTCGCACAAAGACTTCGAGCCATTCGGGGAGTCCGCCGGGGATCTCCATAAAGTCATCGAAGTATACTAATCCAGCATCTTCGAAGACTTCGATCAGGTTGGGCACATCATCCGGACTGGGGAGTGGTCCGATGGCGATGAGTGCACCTTCGACACGGAATTCCTCGTCGGTGAGGTTGAGGATTCGGTCGATGGACTCACGCGTGAAACCGGCGCGTTCGAAGGCGTCTCGTCGGATGGCGAGCGTCGGACCGTGGGAGGAGAGGGACAGTGGCATAAGTGGGGATGGTGGAGAGGGCCAAGATGGGGCGTGCGTGATGAGAGGGAAGCAGGGGAGGCCTGGTCCGACCGCTCGAGGTGTGGTTTGCGAGCACGGGGCGTCGGTGTGGATGTCGGAGAGCGCGCCGTCGGACAGGCTGCATCTCTTGGAGAAGAAACTAGTAAGACGTTATTTGATAACGATTTACGCAATCAATACTGCCGCTGATTTCCTCTGTTTCACGTGAAACATCCGGTTGGGTATCTGGGGCGTTTCACGTGGAACTGGCACCTCCGGCACCAACGCCCGACGTGCGGAGTATATTCGCATCAGGTCATTCTCCCCCCCCGCCGCACAACACAGTGGCCCGAGTCATAGCGATCGCGAACCAGAAGGGCGGGGTCGGTAAAACGACCACCGCCGTCAATCTCGCCGCCAGTCTGGCGGTGGCCGAACAACGGACCCTGTTGATCGACGGAGACCCACAGGGCAATGCCACCTCCGGCATCGGCATCTCCCGAGACCACATCACCCAGACGACCTACGATGTGCTCATCGGCGAATGCTCGATCGACGCAGCACGGCATCGTCGCGTCCAGTTCCCGGCCCTCGACGTCCTCGCCGCGACAGCCGACCTCGCGGGTGCCGAAGTAGAACTCGTCGACCGCGACGAACGAGAGGCGATGATGCGCAAAGCCGTCGCCAGCATTCGAGACCAGTACGACTATATCCTCATCGACTGCCCGCCATCGCTCGGCTTGATCACGGTCAACATGCTCGCAGCCGCCGATGCACTGCTCATCCCGGTACAGTGCGAATACTACGCCCTCGAAGGACTGTCACAGCTGCTCAATACCGTCCATCTCGTGCAACGCAGTGTGAACCCGGCTCTTGGCATAGACGGCGTCCTGCTCACCATGTACGACGCTCGACTCAATCTCTCACGGCAAGTCGCAACCGACGCCCGGGAATACTTCGGCCCGAAAGTGTTCGAAAGCGTCATTCCAAGGAATGTCCGGCTCGCCGAAGCCCCAAGCTTCGGTAAACCAATCATCCTCTACGACCTCGCCTCAGTCGGCGCACAAGCCTACATGGCGGTCGCCAAGGAATTGATCGCTCGACATCGCCTGTCGCCCACAGAAAATCACGGATCGACCAGGCGCGCCGACCACTGAGCCGCGCTCACGCTCTACGACCACAGAACGCGCCTGTGCGCCGACGCTAAGGAATCCAGCCATGCCACCTGAACAACCGCGACGCCTCGGGCGAGGACTGGAAGCACTCCTCGCCATGAAAACCCCCGAGCCGCGAAATCACCCCGCGACCGCTGGCGACTCGTCCACCAACGTCGGACTCCGACACCTCCGCATCAGTGAGATCCGACCCAACCCCTACCAGCCCCGAAAAGAGTTCAACCTCGAAGAACTCTCCGACCTCCAGGCGTCTCTCCGAGCCTCCGGACTGCTCCAACCAATCACCGTGCGCCCCGCACCAAATGGCAACGGTTTCGAGCTGATCGCCGGCGAGCGACGCTTCCGCGCAGCCACGTCGCTCGGCTGGACGGAGATCCCGGCCGTCATCCGAACAATCGATGACAAGACGCTGCTCACCCTCGCGCTCATCGAAAACTTGCAGCGCAGCGACCTCAATCCGCTGGAAGAAGCAGAGGGATACAAACGACTCGTCGACGAGTTCGAGCTCTCCCATGCGCAGGTCGGAGAAGTCGTCGGCAAGGACAGATCGACCGTCGCAAACCTCCTCCGCCTACTGAACCTCCCCGCCGCCGTCAGGCGACTCCTCAGCGATGGCGAAATCTCGCTCGGACATGCTCGCGCGATCCTCGGCCTCAGCGACGAACGCGCAATGATCGAGCTCGCCAGAGAAACCGCGAGCCATGGCCTCAGCGTTCGGGATGTCGAACGCAGAGTCCAAGGTGCGCCAGGCACGAAGGCAGCCACGAAGAGGACCACCGGCAAGGCGAAGAATCAGGCGTCCGGCGAAGCGCGTGGAATCGAGGATCGACTCCGCAGACACCTTCAGACCGACGTCGGCGTTCACCTCAGCAACGGGAAAAAAACCAAGGGAGAACTCCGCATCCACTTCTATTCGAATGACGACCTGGCGCGCGTTCTCGAAATGATCCTGGGCCCGGATACAACCGCCTGACTTCAGTGCCGAAGAGCGGAACGGTCTGCAAAGAATCACGGTGTAGAAAACTCGATGGTTCTACACAAACACGTAACTCATTACACAACAATGACTTACACCACAATTAGCTGGCGTGGCGCCCGGTTGTCCACATTCGCAGTGCTCTGGGGTGCCGCACTCCAGGTCGCATGCAGTCCCGCAGCCACGAACGCAGCCGACACCTCTGCGGCGATTCCCCCTGCATTCAAGGTGGCCCTGCTCACTCCCGGTCCGGTCTCCGATCAAGCGTGGAACGGCGGCGCCTATGCAGGGCTGCAACGCATCAGGGACTCAACCGGAGCCCAGATCAGCCATATCCAGACCAAGACACCGGCAGAGTTCGATGAGAACTTCCGACTCTACGGCGAGCAGGGCTACGCCTTGGTCATCGGGCATGGATTCGAGTACCAGGACGCGGCCAAGCGCGTCGCACCCGACTTCGCCAAAACCTTCTATGTCACGACATCCGGCACCGGAACCGGCCCGAACCTGGCAGGTCTCGAATTTGCGTTCGAAGACGGCGCGTATCTCGCGGGCATCATCGCAGGCGCGACCAGCAAAACCGGGGTCATCGGCGCCATCGGCGGACAAGAGATTCCACCAGTGCGTCGGAGCTTCTATGCGTTCGAGGCGGGCGCGCGCTCGATCAACAAGAACGTCAAGGTGATTACGTCCTACGTCGGCAACTGGGACGACGCCAGCGCGGGCAAGGAACAGGCACTGGCCCAGATCGCGCGCGGGGCGGATGTCATCTTCCAGAATGCCGACGCCGCCGGCCTCGGGATCTTTCAGGCCGCCCGCGAATCGAAGACTGTTCGTGTCTTTGGAGCAAACAGCGACCAAACTGGTGTGGCCCCGGAAGTGGTCCTCGGCAGCGTGGTCATTGACCTT
Organism: uncultured Gemmatimonadaceae bacterium; assembly: GCA_964392395.1. Lineage (GTDB taxonomy): Bacteria > Gemmatimonadota > Gemmatimonadetes > Gemmatimonadales > Gemmatimonadaceae > JACMLX01. Next base: position 37,121 of record CAYMQV010000013.1, on the reverse strand, counting down.
CCGCACGCCCTGCTCCTGGTGGCACGCGAAGTCCGCAATGGAACATTCACGCCCCGCATCATCTCACTCGGCATGCAGACCGATGTCGTTCGTCTCGTGATCAATCCGGCACTGCGAAACACGATTCCCCTTCCCGCACTCATCGCCGTCGACTCGGTCACGAAACAACTGGTCGCAGGCACATTCCAGGCACCCGTCCCGGCAACAGCTGCACCAGTCAAGTGAACCCAGCCACGCCTGTGCCAACCGCTGCGATCGGTGCGATCGTTCCGTGGCTCGATCAGCTCCTGCAGACGGACGCGACACCCGACTACACGGGAGCCCTCAACGGCCTGCAGGTCGAGCACACCGGGCCAGTGCATCGAGTTGCTGCAGCCGTCGACGCCTCGCTCCGCAGCGTCCAGCAGGCCGTCGATGTCGGAGCCAACCTGCTCGTCGTACACCACGGACTGTTCTGGGGCGGAGCACGACCCATTCGCGGCGCGCTGCACAGGAAGCTCAAATTGCTTCTCGAGAACGATATCGCCGTCTACAGTTCCCACCTGCCCCTTGATCGCCACCCCGCGCTCGGCAACAACGTGCTCCTCGCGCATGCACACGGGCTGACCGTCGCAGACACCTGGCTTCCGTACAAGGGCGTCGCAATCGGTGTCGTTGCCAACGCAGCGTTACCGACGCGCGAACTGGCGGAACGAGCCCGCGCCTTCGGTGCGCTGCATGAGCACCACACCGTGGTCACAGCGTTCGACCCCGACCGCATCTCACGACGAATCGCGATCTGCAGCGGAGGCGGGGCATCGGCTGACTCCCTGCGCGAAGCGCGCCTCATCGGCGCCGACACACTACTCGTCGGAGAGGGGCCACACTTCACCGCGGTCGACGCCGAAGAGAATGATCTGGTTGTCATCTACGCAGGCCACTACGCGACCGAAACACTCGGCGTACAGGCGCTCGCGCAATCGATCGCCGAGCGGTGGCAACTGCAGTGGTCATTCCTTCCGGCACCAACCGGACTGTGACCACTGCAGCGCCCCGTCTGGCGCTCAACGCGATCTCGAGACACTTCGGGAAGGTCAGCGCCCTCGACGGCGCCAGCCTGACCGCGAACCGAGGAGAGGTGCACGCAATCCTGGGCGAGAATGGTGCCGGCAAGTCCACCCTGATGAAGATCGCCTACGGACTCGATCAACCGAACGCGGGCACAATCGAAATCGATGGCAAGCGAGCCGTGTTTCGCACCCCTCGCGAAGCAATGGCACTCGGCATCGGAATGGTGCAGCAACACTTCGCACTGGTCGACGCCCTGACGGTTGCCGAGAATGTGGCGCTCGGTGGCACCGATACCTTTGATCTGAAAGCGACGGCCACCACGATCAGACGCCTCAGCGAAGCATCCGGACTTGGCCTCGATCCCGGCGCACGGGTCAGCACGCTGTCCGTGGGCGCGCAGCAGCGGCTGGAGATCATCAAGGCATTGGCGCGCGATGCCAAGGTCCTGATTCTCGACGAACCGACGGCGGTTCTCTCACCAATTGAAGCCAAACACCTCCTCGACTGGACCCGGCGATTCGCTGATGCCGGGGGCACGGTCTTGCTGATCGCACACAAGCTCCGGGAAATTCTCAGCATCGCGGATCACGTGACCGTGCTGCGACGAGGAAAGACGGTGCTGACCTCGAGTGCCCGCGACGTGACGGAACAGATGCTCGCCGACGCCATGCTCGGCGCAACGCGCGCCACCTCGCGGACGCCCAACCAGGCGCCGGCGCGCATCGCGCGGGGAACACCGACGCTCATTCTGACCAATGTGGCGACCCGGGACGAACTCGGCGTCACGCGGATCACTGACGCGACTCTCTCGGTCAACAGTGGCGAAATCGTGGGGATCGCCGCGATCGAAGGGGCGGGCCAGCGGGAGCTGCTGCGAGTCCTTGCAGGCAGACTTGTTCCAGCCAAGGGCACCGTCAGGCTCCCGGAGGGCGTGGGGTTTGTGCCTGAAGACCGGCACCGTGACGCGATCGTACTCGATGCCACGCTGACCGAGAACCTGGCGCTGCGCGGTGCGGTCGATCGACGTGGCCTGATGCCATGGAAAACACTGGACGGAATCGCGAACGCTCTGCTGCGGATTCGCGACGTCCGGGCAGTCGACGAACACGTTGTCATGCGAACGCTGTCCGGTGGGAATCAACAGAAATTCGTGGTTGGCCGGGAACTCGCCGATTCGCCCGCAGCACTGGTCGTCGAAAACCCCACGCGCGGGCTCGACATACGTGCGACGGCCGACGTGCACGCTGCCCTCCGTGCCGCTCGTGATGCGGGAACCGCCGTCGTGCTGTACTCCAGCGACCTCGATGAAGTGCTCCTCTTGTCCGACCGCGTTCTGGTGGTTGCAGCGGGGGTCGTGCGCGACGTCGGATCTGATCGCGACATCGTCGGCCTCGCGATGCTCGACGCGAGCCACTGATGCCTCCGCTGGCGCGCACCCTCCGGCTGATGTTCGTGCCGATACTCGCCATCTCACTTTCGCTGATCGCGCTCAGCGCACTCCTCGCCGTCAGCGGATACTCCGTCACGGCAGCACTGGCTGCGCTGTGGCACGGGGCCTTCGGCTCCTGGTCGGTGATCGCCTCTGGCACGCTGGTGCGCGCCACGCCGCTACTGTTCGCCGGACTTGCGGTGGCCGTGGCATTCCGCGCCGGAATTCTGAACATCGGCGCTGAAGGTCAGCTCCTGGCGGGAGCAGCGGCAGCGACGGCAGTGTCGGTGACGATTTCGCCCGCATTCGGGATCGTGGGATCGTGTATCGCACTCATGGCCGGTGCTGCAGCCGGCGGAATGTGGGCGGGTATCGCGGCCGGCCTTCGCCAGCAGTTCGGCGTCCTCGAGGTCATCAGTACGATCATGTTGAACGTGATCATGCTGCACCTCACCGGACTGCTCGTGCGCGGTCCCCTGCAGGAAAGCACCGCGACCTTTCCACAGTCTGCGCTGATCGATCAGGCGCTGCGCCTGCCGCGCATCTTCCCGGGAACACGACTTCACGCCGGCGTTGTGCTTGCGGTGCTGAGCGCACTCCTCCTGGCCTGGTTCCTTCGCAGCACCGCGAGGGGTTTCCGGCTTCGCATGACGGGCGCAAATCCCCGGGCGGCCGCCAGTGCTGGCGGCATTGATGTGGCGCGGGTGGCGACATCGGCATTCATCGCCAGCGGTGCGATCGCCGGACTGGGCGGTGCCGTGGAGGTCACTGGTGTGACGTACGCGCTGTATGAGAACCTTTCGCCAGGCTACGGCTACACGGCGATCGCGGTCGCGCTGCTCGCACGGCTGAATCCGATGGCGGCAATTGGCTCGGCCTTTGTCTTCGGAGCCCTCGAGGCTGGGGCGGCGGCAATGCAGCGTGAGGCACAGGTACCAGCCGGGATGGTCGGCGTGGCGGAGGCCTGTGTGATTCTGGTACTGCTGGCGTCGGAATGGATTGGCACGCGAGCGCGGGGTTGGTCAACGTTGTTGTGGGGGGGGGCCCCACCTCAGCCGAACCTGTCAGACCCTGCCGCGATCGGTGAGCTGGAATGAATACGCTCGCCGATTTTCTCGACGCATCCGTTCGTAGCGCGACCCCGCTCCTTCTCGCCGCGCTTGGCGAAACCGTTTCGGAACGCAGCGGCGTGATCAATGTCGGGCTCGAAGGCACGATCATCGTTGGCTGTCTTGCCGGCCTGGCCGCGGCGACGTTCGTCGGCCCAACCGCCGCGCTTGCCACGGCCGGCATAGCTGGCCTCATGTTCGCGATCATCTTCACGATCATCACGATATGGCTCGGCGCGGATCAGATCATTGCCGGGACAGCCATCACGATGCTGGGACTCGGACTCACCGGGACGCTCTACCGCGTGCTTTATGGTGATTCGGGCGCCGCACTCACCGCGCCGACGCTGGCTCCGATCGGGATTCCGCTGCTGCAGGATCTTCCGCTGATCGGAAGCGCACTGTTTCACCAACCGCTTCCAACGTATCTGGCTGTCGCGATGGTGCCGTCGGTGTGGTGGTGGCTCAACCGCACACACTCCGGACTGGCTATCCGGGCCACGGGCGAGAACCCGGCGGCGGCCCGTTCGTCCGGGGTGTCACCACGCCGAGTGCAGACGATCGGATCCCTCTTTGGCGGCTTGTGTGGTGGTCTTGCCGGTGGGACGCTGGTATTGGCGCAGGTCGGAACCTTTGCCGAGGGAATGTCCGCCGGTCGCGGTTTTATCGCGATCGCGATCGTCGCGCTTGGTCGATGGAGTCCTGTTGGTGCAGCGATAGCGGCGCTATTTTTCGGTATGGCAAGCGCTTTGCAGTTCCTCTTTCAATCGCTCGACCTGAAGCTGCCGTACCAGATTTTTCTCGCGCTCCCCTACATGCTGACGCTGGTCGCGCTGGCGTTGGCGAAGGGCCGGTACCGGGCACCTGCGGCATTGGGTGCGCGCGTCGGCGCAGTCGATATCACCTGAGCCCGCCTTCCGTCCGGCGCCCGTCGGGCATCAGCACCCGGTGTAGGCGCTCGACCAACGAAGCGACCAGATGCCGCCTGTCGTCCGCTGCAGCATCTGGACTTTTGAGCCATCGCCAAAATCGAGGCCCAAAAAGACCGACGGTCGCGGCGCGCCGTGCAACTGGACGACGGCGAGCAAGTCCACGGCGATCAGTCCGTCTTCGGCAGCGTACTGCGTATTCCGCCACACCGCACTGAAGGGAATGACCTTCGGTGGTCGCTCGAGGACGAGGACTGTGCGCTCGACCCGCGGCGACGCCTCCATGTTGAGCCGACGTTCAACGACAGCGACAACCGCATCGACATCACCTGAAAAACGCATCCGGTAGGCGCGACTGACACTGAAGGGAACCCGTCGCAAAACCCCCGCGCTGTCGAGCGGGAGCAGCGACGCCGCACGGTTGATGGCGATCACCAGCTGCGCCGAGTCGCTGCGGGACATACTTCCTATCGAGTCGGAGCGTATCGGTTCGCCTACGCCGGCCTGCAAGGCAAGCTTCCAACCCTGCGGGCTCGCCCCGGCCGAGTCTCTGAGTGGAACGACGGGCCAGGCATCGCAACCCTCGCCAACCTCGGGCTGTGACGACGGCACGAAAACACCGAGTGCAGCAGAGCCAATCCGCCCAATTGGCGCGAACAGGTCTACGACTGCCGGCGCCGCAGTTGGTGGCAGCGCTGCGTTCGCCGGTGCTGGTACGCTGTCGTCCAGAATTGGTGGCAGAATGATTTGTGCCATGCCGCCTTCAGCCGGAACATAGATCGCCGAACCATCGAATGCGTCCCATTGGGCAACGCGCGCCGGTGCGGCAGAATCGGCGCGCGGGTTGATCAGGCGCGGCACCTGCCGCCCGGTCGTCGCGCGGGGCGCGGGCGCGTCCCTGGTACAGGCCACGACCAGCCCCGCGAGGATGACCCAGCCACCGAGCGCCCGCGCTGACTGCCACAGCCCACGCGGCGGAACCGGATCGGTGAGCAACATGTGCACAAACATAGGGGGCGCCGATCGTCCAGCAACGTGATGCTCAACTCGTCGCTTCCGATTACCGTACCCGGCGCAGCTATCCCCCCTCCTGATACTCGAGGTTTCGTGTCTGACGTCGCGCCAGCAGGCAAACCCGCCGGGACCGGGACAACGCCCAAGTGGCTCAGTGCGCTCGGGCTGCACCGACCCGAGCTCCGGGCCTGGGCCATGTACGACTTCGGCATTTCCGGGATGCAGACGATCATCATGACGGCCGTCTTCCCGATCTTCTTCGTGAAGGTTGCGGCGGTCGAGATGAGCCCGGAACGCGCGTCGGCGTGGTGGGGGTACATCAACACGATCGGAGCCGTGCTGATTGCGGTGCTCGCCCCGATCCTTGGCGCGCTGGCGGATTTCAAGGCTGCCAAGAAGAAGTTCCTCGTGGCTTTCATGCTGCTCGGCGCTGGCGCAACGGCGGCGATGTTCTTTGTGCAGCGCGGCGACATGGTGCTGGCGTCCGTTGCCTTCATCATTTCGCTGGCCGGTGCGACCGGCAGCATGACCTTCTACGAAGCGCTGCTGCCGCATATCGCGGACGAATCGGAAATCGATCGCGTCTCGACGGCTGGCTATGCCTTGGGTTATGTCGGCGGCGGTCTCTTGCTGGCGCTTGCCTTGGCCGTGATACAGAAGCCGGAGCTCTTCGGCTTGCCGCATGGTGACGGGTTGACACCGTCGCAGGCGACGCTGCCGGCGCGCCTGAGCTTCATCGCCGTCGCCGCGTGGTGGGTGGCGTTCGCGATTCCGGTGCTGCGCGCCGTGGCTGAGCCGCCGCGACTGCTCGAGCCGGACGAGGCGACCCGCACGGCCCCGATCCGGGCATCGATCCATCGGCTTGCCACCACGCTGCGTGAACTGCGTGACTACAAGCAGGCGTTCCTGATGATGCTGGCCTTCACGATCTACAACGACGGGATCCAGACGATCATCAAGATGGCCAGTGTGTACGGCACGGAGTTGAAGATCGATCAGGGACAACTGATTGCCGCGATTCTACTGGTGCAATTCATCGGGATTCCGGCAGCATTCGCCTTCGGCGCACTGGCGGGTAAAATCGGCGCCAAGCGATCGATTTTCCTCGGACTGCTCGTGTACACCGGTATCTGTATCTTCGGCTACTTTCTGCGCACGGCTCGGGATTTCTGGATTCTCGCAGTCGTGGTCGGACTGGTGCAGGGTGGGACACAGGCGCTCAGCCGGTCGCTGTTCGCGACGCTGGTCCCGAAGCACAAGAGCGGCGAATTCTTTGGTTTCTTCAGTGTGTTTGAGAAATTCGGTGGGATTCTCGGTCCGCTGGCCTTCGCCGTCGCGGCGCAGGTGGCCGGGAGCAGCCGGGTCGCCATCCTTTCGGTGATCGTGTTCTTCGTGATCGGCGCCTGGCTCCTGACGATGGTCGACGCAACCGCAGGGGCGGCCGCTGCACGCGCCGCGGATGAGGCAACACTGCAACCCGAGAGCAGTGCCGGCTGAACGCGACACCCTCAGCTACCGGCTGCTGACGGGCGTCGCGCGCCTGGCGGTCAGGTGGTATTACCGCGCGGTCGACTTTGATGGCGTGGACCGGATTCCCGTCAGCGGCCCAACGCTGCTGGTGGTGAATCACCCGAACGAACTGATGGACGCGATCTTCGCCGGACTCGTCGCCCCTCGGCAGCTGACCTTCACAGGCAAGGCGACGCTGTTCGAGCATCCAATTGCCAACGCGTTCCTGCGACATATGCGGGTGGTGCCGCTGCGCCGTTCCCAGGACGAGCGGCCTCGCGAGACGACCAGCGCAGCCGACACCGGGCGTAACATCGATGCGTTTGCGGCCATTCATAGCGCGCTGGCGGCTGGTCAGATGGTGTTGATCTTTCCCGAAGGCCGCAGCTGGGATGAACCTCGGCTGGCGCCGATCAAGACCGGCGCCGCACGAATGGCACTGTCGGCGCAAGAGGCGGGGATCCAGGGCCTCACGATCGTGCCGATCGGCATCAACTATGAACGGAAAGATGGACTCCGTTCTCGCGTACTGGTCGAGGTGGGCGACCCGATCGTGCTCGATGCACTCGACGACGATCAGGCACAGGTCGACCTGCTCACGACCGAGATTTCACGCCGACTGCACGCGGTGACCCTGAACTTCGACGACGAGAGTGGTGCTGGCGAAGTGCTCGACCTGGCGACCGTGCTGGCGGCGGCCACCGATGAGATTCGACCCCTCGGTGACCCCGATGCACCACTGGCGGCAAAGGTCGACGTGGCACGACGCGCCGACATCATCCGGCAACAGCTCCATCGAGGAGAGCTCACCTCGCACGTCGAGGACAGGATACGGCACGTGCAACGCCGGCTCCTGAGCTTGCGACGGACGGCGACGAAGTTGGGCATCAGGCTCGACGATGTCGCGCTCGACACCCGCCTGCCGGCGGCGGGACGGTTCCTGGTGCGCGAGCTTTTGTTGGCGGCGTTCGGTGTTCCGCTGGCACTCTGGGGGCGCCTGAACCACCTCGTGCCCTTCACCATCGCGCGCTGGCTTGCTGTCAGGACCTCGACGGCGCGGTCGCAGCTGGCGATGCACACCATCATGCTCGGTGTGATCGTGATCCCGGTGTTTTATGCGATACAGACCGGCATGGTCTGGCGATTTGCCGGCCCCTGGTGGGCGCTCGCGTACATCGCGTCCCTGATTCCGAGTGCCTCGTGGGATATTCGGTACACGGAGCGGCTGCGCCAGCTTCGCCGACGCGCGACGGCGTGGCGGCATTTCCGCGAAGACCCCGGGCTTCAGCTGAAGCTCCGGGACGAACTCTCGAGCCTGCGAGGCGAGGCTGCCGCGATCGCGTCGGGCATGTCACCGATGTAATCGATCACGCGCTGGGTGCTCATGCTGCTTGCCGTCGTTGCTGTGATCGTCGCGCTACGGCGCGGGAGGGAGAAACCGCCCCACCAGATCCCAGTGCCACGCCGCGCACCGCTCTCCGGTGCGCGGATCCTTGAGCGGCTTGTCCTGCAGACGATGGACGGGCAGCCCCACCGATGCGCCATACGCCAGCAACCGTTCGCGGTCGGTACTCACCAGATGAGCCATCGGTGTACCGAACCAGACGTGCCGGTGCAGCCAGAGCCCGCCCGCCATCGCGTGCATCATGCCGTCACGTCTCTGTGCAAACTCGCGCCATTCGAGCGAGCGCGTGCCCTCGGCAGACGCTTCGTCAGTGCTCACTTCGCATCGAGCCAGTTGTCGCCATCACCCGTCGCCACCACCAGCGGGACACTCAGTTCCGCGGCCTGCTCCATTTCGTGGATCACCAGGGCACGCACCGCCTCGAGCGCACCCTCCGGAACCTCGAACACCAATTCGTCGTGCACCTGCAGCAGCATTCGCGCACCGTGACCATCCTGCGGCAGTCGGTCGGCGATCTTCAGCATCGCAATCTTGATCAGATCGGCGGCGGAGCCCTGGAGCGGTGAATTCTGCGCCATGCGCTCGCCGAAGGCGCGGGTATTGAAGTTCCGGTCCTGTACCTCGGGGATGAATCGCTTGCGCCCGAAGATTGTCTGGACGTACCCCTGCTCCCGCGCCAGGGCCACCTGTGAATCGAGGAACGCGCGGATGCCGGCGAAGCGCTCGAAATAGGTCGCGATGAACTCCTTCGCTTCTGCAAAACTGATCTTCAATTGCAGGCTCAGCGCCCGCGCACCCTGCCCGTAGATCGTGGCAAAGTTGATGGTCTTGGCCCGCGCGCGCATCTCACTCGTCACGTCCTCGACTGCGACACCGAAAATGATGCTCGCCGTCTGCTTGTGGATGTCACCGCCGGCGCGGAATGCCGTCACGAACGCGGGGTCCTGCGACAGATGGGCGAGCAACCGCAATTCAATCTGCGAGTAGTCTGCCGCCAGCAACCTGGTGCCCGGAGCCGCTACAAATCCGCGGCGAATCAGTCGGCCCAGTTCACGCCGGATCGGAATGTTCTGCAGATTCGGATCGGTTGACGACAGGCGTCCGGTGCCAGCCACCGTCTGGTTGAACGTCGTGTGGATCCGGCCATCTCTCGGATCGACGAGTGTGGGCAACGAGTCGATGTACGTCCCCTCGAGCTTGAAAATCTCGCGGTATTCCATCAGCAGGGCGGGGAGTTCATTCCCCTCGTCCGCCAGCTCCTGCAACACGCTGGCGTCCGTGGACGGTCCCGTGGCGGTCTTCTTCTTCACCGGCAGGCCGAGTTTCTCGAAGAGGATGACGCGCAGCTGCGGGTTCGAGTTGATGTTGAAACTCTCGCCAGCCGACGTGTAGATGAGCTGCTCCACGCGCTGACGCTCGGCCGTGAAGCGTTCCTTCAGCGACGCAAACCATGCCAGATCGATCGCCATTCCTGCCCATTCCATATCAGCCAGCACCGCCACCAGCGGCAGTTCGATGCCATCGAGGAGCGACCTCGCACCGGCCTGCTCGATCAACGGGTCGAAGTGCTCGAACAACCGCAGCGTGAAGTCCGCATCTTCCGCCGAGTACGTCGTCGCGACATCAACCGGCACACGATCGAACGTCACCTGATTGCGACCTTTTCCGGTGACTTCGTCGTACGGAATCATTCGGTGATTGAAGATCTCGAGCGCGAGGGCATCGAGTCCGTGCGAACGCCGCCCCGGGTCGAGCACGTAACTCGCCAGCATCGAATCGAACGTCAGCCCGCGCAGCGTGATGCCCGCGCGGCGCAGGACCAGCATGTCGTACTTGGCGTTCTGTGCGACCTTCCGAACCGAGGCATCTTCCAGCAGGGCAACCAGCGGTCGGCAGGCAGCGCTGTCCAGCGGCGGCAGATTCTCGGGCGACCTCGTGATCGTGTGCGCATCCGGATCCAGCAAGTCACCCTGCACATCGGCACTCGCGCGCACGTGCAGGAACGGCAGGTACCAGGCCTCGCCAGGCGCCGTTGCGATCGCAATGCCGACCACGCGCGAGCGCATCGCATTGATGGTCCCGGGCGCATCGGCGTCCAGTACCGTTTCCGTGTCCACCGCGATCGCCTGCACTTCTCGGCAGCGTTGCACCAGCGCGTTCAGCTGTGCGGTCGTGCTCACGGTCCGATACGCGACCGGAATGGCTGGCGCCGACTCCGCCGCGGCCACCAGATCGAGCGGTGCAACGTCGCTTCTGGCCGGCGCTGATGCACCACCGGTTGGCCCGTCGTCGCTCAGCTGCCGAGCCAGCGATGTGAATTCGAGGTCGACGTAAACCTGCCGAAGCTCCGACCGATTCGGTTGGTGGAAGCGCAGCCGATCGAGGTCGAGCGGTACGTCGCAGTCGGTGCGGATGGTGACCAGCGCCTTCGACAGGCGTGCGTCGGCTTCGTGCAGCTCGAGTGCCTCGCGCGGGCGCTTCCTGGTGATGTTGGCGACGTTGGCCAGGATGGAGTCGAGGTCGCCATACGCACGAATCAATTCCTGTGCCCCCTTTTCGCCGATCCCTTTCACGCCAGGCACATTGTCCGACGCATCGCCCACGAGGGCCAGAAAATCGGTGGTGCGTTCGGGAGGAACACCGAGCCGCTCACTGCCATTCTCGACGCCGACCCAGTGCTCGTCGACGCTGGCCGGTCCGCCGCGTCCCGGGTTCAGCAACCAGACTCCCGGGCGCACCAGCTGGTGGAAATCCTTGTCACCAGAGACGACGACCACCTTCAGCCCCGCGTCCACGCCGAGCCGGGCCAGCGTGCCGATGACATCATCCGCTTCGAAGCCGTCGAGTGCGATGATCGGCGTGTCATAGGCCGCCAGGAGCGCACGAACGTGCTCGAGGCCGAGGTCGAAGTCCGCCTGCAGATCGTCGGTGAGCTTCTCGCGTGTCGCCTTGTAGTCGGCGTACATCTCATCGCGAAACGTGGCACCGGAGTCGTGAATCCAGCACAGATACTCAGGCCGATGCCGCTGCACGAGCCGATTGAGAAAAGTGGCGATCCCCCACGCGATCGAGGTGTTCGCGCCGTGGCTCGTTTTCAGCGGACGGTTGATCAGCGCAAAAAAGGCGCGGTAGATCAGCGCGTAGCCATCAACCAGAAACAGTCGAGGCGATGTCGGTTCGGTGGGGACGGGCGCAGTCATGTGCGAAAGCTAGCCCGGGTCGGGCGCAGATCCGTGTGCTCAGAACTGCAGCAGGAGCGTCGCCACCAGTGCAACCGCAGCCGTCACCCGGACGTTGTCGTCGAGCGTGAGTGCTGGTCGTTCGGCAGTGGCTGCAACGAGGCCAAGGCCGACTGCCGGTGCCAGCGCGAACCCCGCCAGCCACCACGCACCGAGTGTTGCCGCGGCGGCGCATGCCAGGCTCCCGACGAGCGTCTTTCCACTGCCGCCCCGAACGCGGCGCCAGGCGCCGCCGACGAGTGCGGCGGAGGCGTCACCCATGGCGCCCGCCCACGTGCCGGCGATCACTGCTGGAAGCGGTGCCGCAAGGCAGGTGATCGCAAACGTGGCCAACAACCACGTCGCACCTGTGATGCCGTGGGAGACTTCGTGCGGCCGCAGCATGATGCCGACCGTTGCGTCGAAGCGCGCGGCGACGACGGCAGATCGCCGCCGCGCGAGCTCCACGACACACGCAACGCCGAAGAGCCCCACCAGCAACATGGCCACGGCGCGCTGCGGCGCACCGAACCAGAGGAAGAGCGGGATCGATGCGGTCGTCAGGTGGAGCGTCTTCCGCGGCACTTCCCGTCCGCGTGCGACGCCCGAGGCGATCATCGTGTCAGGCGGCGCTGCAGGGCGGACGCGAACTCGTTCGCGCCGTTACCAAAGAAACGCCACCGCCCGAAGCCGCTCTGGTCGATGAAGACCAGGCGCAGGCGCTCACCGGTGTAATCCCACGCCTGCAGTCGGCCGCGCTGCCCCACGTTCAGGTCCTGCTGCCCTTGCTGGTTCTGATCGATGATCTGATCGGGCTTCCCCAACGCGACGAAGGTTGATCCACGATCGGAGAGCCAGCCGGCGGCGGCGTCTTCCTTGTAGATCTCATTCGCGAGGCGAATACGCTGGAAGTAGTCGCGCAACGCCTCATTCTGCGGTGTGATCGAGATCGGATCAGTTTCCCTCAAAAAATTCGCCCACGCCTCGGCACGTTGCTGGGGCGTGCCGGTCCTGAGCGCACTCAGTCGCGCTCCACTGGCGAAGAAGCGGAGGTAGCCGATCATCTCGTCGAAGGACGCCACCGGGAGGTCGTCGCCGAAGCTGATCAGGACGGGCTGCGTCACGACATCGCCTGAACCCGCACGCCACACCGCCGCCTGCACGATGCCGACGCCCAGCCCTGCCACCGGCACCCGGATCACGCCACTGGCGAGACTGCCGCCACGGTTCGGCAGTGTCACACTGTCCTGCCAGAGTGCGGCGCCCTTGTCGTCCCGGATGGCCACCTTGAGTGGAACGCCGGCCGGCGACGAGTCGCGCACCTCCACGTAGAGTGGAAGCTCAGCGTCGCGGCCGAGCACGATGGTACTGCGCGCATTCGCCAGGAGCTCGGGTCCAACCATCGTGCTCGTGCGCGTATTGACTTCGACCGCAATGATCGGCGTGCTGGGCCGGCCGCCGAATCGTGGAACTTCGAAGGTGCGCTCCTGTGTGCCGGAGCGGGAGGTGCCGCCGTCGCGCACCAGCACCGCGATCGAATAGGTGCCCGGAGGGATCAGCATCTGCTGCTGAAAGAGCACGCTCTCCTCCCCCCGTTGTGTCTCCTTGAAACTGACGACCCGGACGGTCTGGTTCGACTCCGCGCGCGCTACCACGGCGCCATTCTGGCGGGCTTCGACCGCGACATTGTAGGTCGCCTTGAATCGATCGCCTTCCCGCGTGAACGAAAATGCCACCGTCGGGAACGACAGCGAGACCATCAGCAGCGAGCTGTCGGCAACCGGCCCTGGAAGGGTCGCGATCGAGCCGGTAAACGGCAACGGGAGCCCGTTGGCCAGCAGCCCGAGCCCTTGCAGGACCTTCAGCACATCGGACTGTGCCGCGATGTCACCACGCCGAATGGCCTGCGGAGCATCGGCTGGCGGCCCACCCGTCGGAGGCCCCCCAGCGGGACGACCGGACGCGCAAGCCGTGAGCGCGGCGCCCATCAAACCCAGACCCAGACGCCGCCCGCGTCCCGAAAGCTGTGTGACCCTGATTGCCATGACGTCCGCCGCGCTCGCGCGTGATTAACCGGTTCAAAGTGTCCCTTCGCCGACCAAGATACGGTACCCGCCTACCGATTCGTTCGTTGCGTCCCGAGCAAAGCTGACGGGAATGACGGCACGGGCGCTTGCCGCCTTCCTGTGAGGTACGTAGGCTTACCCCGTGATCCGAGACGCAATGGTAGGAACGGTCATCGCAGAATATGCGGTGCAGGATATGGTCGGCGAAGGCGGGACCGCGATGGTGTATCGTGCGGCCCACCCCACGCACGGCATCGTGGCACTGAAGGTCCTTCGCACCAAGCTGCGAAACGACCCGACTGCCGTCACCCGCTTCGAGCGAGAGGCGGAGTTCGGCCTCCGCGTCGTGCACCCCAACGTGGTACGTACGATCGAACTCGGAGCCGCAGATGGGGTGCGGTACCTCGCGATCGAATGGGCACCTGGGGAACTGCTCGAGAAAGTCGCCAAGCGGACCGGCGCTTTTCCGCGACCCCAGGTCGCGAGCATCGTGCGACAGATTGCGGCCGCGGTCGACGCCTCGCATCGCCAGGGCATCGTCCACCGCGACCTGAAGCCGGAAAACCTGATGTACGACAGCGTGAACGATCGCGTTCGCCTGCTCGACTTCGGGATTGCGGCCGAACCGGAGCAGGGGAACGACCAGCGCCTCACCCGCGACGGGTTCTTCGTCGGGACGCTGCTGTACGTGGCACCGGAAGCGCTCAGCGGCGTGCTCGTGGGGCCGGCGGCCGACCAGTACAGCCTCGCCACCATCGCGTACTTCCTGCTCACGGGTATCCATCCGTACACCGCCCGGTCAACCCGGGATATGCTCTCGCAGTTGCTCACGCAGCCGCCGACCCCGCTGAACAAGGCGGTGCCGGGAATCGTGTTCGGCGAGGAAGTGGAACGGGTCGTCATGAAGGGCTTGGCACGTCAGCCGGGTGACCGGTATCCCGCGATCACCGACTTCGCCGTGGCGCTCGAGTCGACACTGCTCTCGATGCCAGCCGCCGCGCCGAAATCAGCTGGACTCTTCGGAAAGGTGAAGGGACTCTTCGGATCCCGGGACACCTGAGCGTGGCCAATCCCCCACACCGCGACGCGCTGGTGGCGCTGCTCGCGGCCCGCTCTGCGCGCCGCGGCACGTTTACGCTTGCCTCTGGCAGGGTGAGCGATTTTTACGTCGACTGCCGGCTCACGACGATGAGCCCGGACGGGCTCATCCTGGTGGGGCCGCTTGCGCATGGTTTGCTGCGCGAGAGCGGGTGGGTGGTCGAGAGTGTTGGCGGGCTGACGATGGGGGCCGACCCCGTCAGCTACGCGATCGCGTATGCCAGTGCGCTAGCCGGGACGCCCGTGCGCTGCTTCGCGGTCCGCAAGGAGGCCAAGGAACACGGCATGGGCAAGCGGATCGAAGGGTCGTTCCAGAAGGGCGATCGGGTGGTGGTCATCGAGGACTCCATGACCACCGGCGGCAGCGCGCTGAACGCAGCGGCGGCGATTCGTGCCGAAGGGGGCGAGGTGATCGGAGCCTTGACGCTGGTTGACCGCGAAGAGGGCGCCCGGGAAGCGCTCGAGTCGGCGGGCATTCCACTCGTCGCCTTCACGACAGCCGACGAACTCAAGCGCCTCATCCCCGGCCTCTGAGCTCATCCGCTGAGAGCCCCTCCGATGTCTGGCGGAGTGGGCGGAAGCGGATCAACTGCGGCAAGACCGGCGTGATCGCGGCCTCGCAGAAGTATCGATACATCCCCTCACAGTCGTAGGTAGCCCGGAAGGCCGATGCCGTCAGACCGAGCACCAGTGTCACGTGGCGCCCAAAGCTCTGCGGCGAGGAGTAGTCGAGGCTCGTCGCGACGTCGGCGATGGATCGTTTGGGATCCTCGAGCCGGCACGCCGCACGCACGAGATTCACGAGATCGAGGTATCGCTTCAATGGAGGAAGTCCCCCGCGCTGAAAGCGACTCATCAGTGTACCTGGGTGCATTCCGATATGCCTCGCAACGTCGCGAACGGTGTGAACCGCGGGCTTCGCAGTGAACAGCAACTCGAACAACTCGAGGCAGTCACAGCCCGCCGCCGCCAGCCGCTGACGCAGATCGGTAATCGCCGACTCGACGGTGAATGCCCCGCGATCAGCGGTTGCCACCGTTTCGCGCAGGAGATGCCAGCCCGTCGACTCGCGTGCGTCGATGACGATCCGCAGGCCGCTCCGACCGAGCGAGAGCAGCGACTGCGGGTGCACTCGCTCCGAGTTGGTGACCAGCGCCATCATCGGTACGCGCGGATGATCACGTAGAATGGCCGCCATGCGAATCGCGTCTCGCGGCGAGCAGCAGGCGAGGGACAGCAGCACCGCTGTCGCCGACTGGTCGCGCAGGTCGCGCCGCACCTCGTCAAGCGACGAGCGGTGCATGGTGCGGTACAGCCCGATCCCGGCCGCATCAACCGCGCTGCGTTCAGATGGCGTCAGAATCGTTGTGACGGGAACAGGGGACCGTGTGCCCGATGGGTCATGTGCCATGCGTGCGCTCCTCGGAGTGATCTCGTGACGACACCGTGGTGCCACCAACGCAGCAGATGTCGCAGCCAACATCGCGTCGCGCGTCACTGCGATGTCATGCCATGCGCGGCCGGTGCGTGCCGAAAGCGCACCAGGCGCTGCTGCTGCCGCCGCCCCGGGGATCCGAGTACGTTCCCGGGAGGTGATGTGTGTCGGCCGGATGATCGCGAGACGGGTCCCTTACCGGATGTCTGCTCGAGGAAAGTCCGGGCTCCGTAGGGTGGGCTGCCAGATAATGCCTGGGCATCGCGCTGCTGCCGGACCGCAGCACGGTGACGGAAAGTGCCACAGAGAATACACCGCCGTCGGCCGGCGCTTGCGTCGGATCGGGTAAGGGTGAAAAGGTGCGGTAAGAGCGCACCGCGTCACCGGTAACGGTGGCGGCAGGGTAAACCCCAGCTGGAGCAAGGCCAAATAAGCGGCGAGGAACGACCCGTTCCGATCAAGACGTCGCGGGTAGGCTGCTGGAGCGTGCGGGCGACCGTACGCCGAGAGGAATGATCATCCATCACGTTCGCGTGATGACAAAACCCGGCTTACAGGCCGGCGCACACCACCCCCCTCTTCTTTCGTCTCGATTGTGACACCCCTCGCTCGGCCAGTGCGTCGCGGGACATCGATGATGCTCGCTCTTGGCGTCGGGCTTCTCGTCGCGACCGGTGTACAGGCGCAAGATGGCCGGACGGTGCGCTACCGTGTCACATCATCGTCGGTGATCGCGCTCGACAAGGCACCACAGCCGCCGCTGGTCGACACGGTCACGACGACGATGCTGCTCAAAATCGACATCTCTGCCGGCAAAGACACCGTTGCCACCCTGTCGATCGACTCGCTGGTGCTCACATCGACTGGCATGGTGCGTCGGACTGCCGACGCATTTTCGCAAGGCATCAGTGTCTCGGCGTTACTGAGCAACGGACGGCCCCGGGTCACCGGTGACAGTGCCAGCGCGTGCCTGGCGGAGCGCCCAATGGCAGGCTTCCTGCCCGAGCTGCTGCCGCTGCTGCCGACGCCGTTGCGACCGGATCAGCAGTGGAGCGACACGCTGTCGGTCACGACCTGTCGCGCTGGGCTGCCGGTGACGATGGAAACGATCGCGGTCTATCGCACAGTGACCGGAATCGACAGCCTGTCGCTGGTACTGGAGCGCCGCTCCGCGATCCGCGTCAGTGGCAGCAGTGTGCTCCGACAGCAGGTGGTCACGCTTTCCGGCACCGGCACGAGCGAGTCACTCTCGGTTGTGGCACTCGGCACACGGCAGATTCAGTCGTGGCGTGCCACGCAAACGCTGGAGTTTCAGCTGACGAACGGACAGCAGAGTCGACGACTTTCCCAACTGCTGACAGACACGGCGGCCATCGTTCCGTA
Source organism: uncultured Gemmatimonadaceae bacterium (assembly GCA_964392395.1). Lineage (GTDB taxonomy): Bacteria > Gemmatimonadota > Gemmatimonadetes > Gemmatimonadales > Gemmatimonadaceae > JACMLX01. The sequence goes on along the minus strand of CAYMQV010000013.1, from coordinate 19,476 downwards.
GGCGACCGTCCCGGCGCGATCAGCTCCGGATCCGACACGACTACGTGTACCGGCACGCTGTAAGGTGACCATCTGGCGATCGTCGTCGACGTCAGTCCGACAGACGCAACGGCATCAGGATCGTGAGGTAGGTCGCCGGGTCACTCCACCCTTCCGGCTCGACCGTCGCGGCCCGTTCGGGCGCCTTGAACGTCAGGCGTACTTCACTCGTCGGAATGTATTTCAGGATCTCGAGCAGATAGGCGCCATTGAAGCCGATATCCATCGGATCCCCTTCGTATCGTACGGGAATCTCATCCTGGCCGTCTCCGAGATCCGGCGTGTTGACCTGAAAGCGCAGGATGCCGGCGTTGAATGAGAGCTTGATCCGGTGTGTCTGGTCGGATGCCACCGTTGCCATGCGGCGCAGCGCCGATGCGAGGGCATCCTTGTCCGCGATGGCGAAGCGATCGTTGTCCTTTGGAATCACCTGCTCGTAGTTCGGATACGGCCCTTCGATGAGCCGGGTGTAGATCGTGGTGAACGGGCTCTTGAACGCCAGATGGTTGTCGCCGCGCGCCACCTCGAGGTCCTCTTCATCAGGGAAGAGCTTGCTCACCTGATCGAGCGCCTTTGGCATCACGATCAAGTCGCTCGCCTGGCCCCCATGACCGCTGACCGTCACGTCCATCTTCGCCAGACGGTGACCGTTCGTGGCGACCATGCGCATGAAGTCGGGCTTGAGCTCCCAGAGCACGCCATTCAGGATCGGGCGGCTCTCCTCGGTGCTGACGGCGTACGACGTGTGGCGGATCAGTTTGCGCACATCCGCCGACTTGATGCGCCAACCGTCACCGAAACGAATGGCCGGAAACTGCGGAAAGTCATCCTTGGGCAGCCCGTTCAGCTTGAACTTGGCGCGTCCGCATTCGAGGCTGACCTTCTGCTCACCAGCCGATTCGATCTTCACCGGGTTCGGCGGCAGCTCACGTGCGAGTTCCTGCAGCTTCTTGGCCGGAATTGTGATGCCGCCCGGCCGCTCGACGTCGGCCTGCACTTCATGGCTGACGTGGATGTCGAGATCCGTTCCGGAGAATCGGATCCCGCGGTCGGTGGTCTCGACCAGAATGTTGGCCAGAACGGGCAACGTCGTCTTGCCGGGAATGCTGGCAGCGACCGCCGCCAGCCCTTCCTGGAGTTTTTCACGCGCGATCGTGAATCGCATCAGCTCCTCGGAGTGCACCGGATTGACGCCGGGCGAACGCCCTGAGTGGCAATCAATCCTGCGGTCTGAACTGCCCTGTGTGGTGCGGTGTGGATGCACTGCTGTAATGCTGTTCTATAAATCTTTAACAGTCGTAGTCGTAGAGCAGGCGCGAACTGTGGAAGAACAGTGGAACCTACGCTGCGACAACGGTTTCGCCAAGATGATCGCCTGTGGATGAGCGGGTACAACGCCATCGCTTTTCCGCAGTCGTCACCATTTCCATCCGCGGGCGTGTGGACGCGACGTGACAGACGTGGACAGGTGTGGATCATTCGCCGGTTTCCAACAGCCGCCGGACCTTTTCCACACGCGCGGCAAACGTGATGTCGTTTCTGGCCGTCTCTTCAGCTCGATCGAGCGAATGAATCACAGTGGAATGGTCTCGGCCGCCAAAGGCATTGCCGATTTCAACCAACTGGAGCGCAAGCAGCTGGCGACAGAGGAGCATCGCGACCTGACGCGGGACGGTCAGCATCTTGGTCCGGGTCTTTGACTTGAGGCCCTCGGCCGTCACACCCCATTCCCGGGCCACAATGGCCTGAATGGCGGCCACGGTGATCCCGGCCGATGCCACCTGCCCGGTATCGCTCCGAAAGCGGTCCCGCAGCGCCTCACGGGCCAGCTCGACGGTGATGTCGGCGTGCTTCAGGGAGGCGTATGCCAGGAGCTTGATGATCGCACCCTCGAGCTCCCGGACATTCGAGCGCACGTTGTCGGCGATCACTTGGATCACATCGTCGGGAATGGTCAGCTCGAGATGGTCGAGCTGAGCCTTGCGTCGGAGGATCGCCACGCGATGCTCCACGTCCGGCAGTGCGATGTCGGCAACCATTCCCCATTGGAATCTGCTCACGAGCCGTGCTTCGAGACCGGGAATTTCCGACGGTGGGCGGTCGGAGGTCAGGATGATCTGCCGACCCGCCTCGTAAATCGCATTGAACGTGTGAAAGAATTCTTCCTGTGTGGCTTCCTTGCCCTTCAGGAACTGCACATCATCGACGAGCAACAGATCGGTTTCCCGATACCGTCGGCGAAAATCCTGTGTTGTTCGACCTTGAATGGAACCGACCAGTTCGTTCGTGAACTGCTCGGTACCGACGAAGGTGATGCGCGTCGCGGGATCGCGCTTCAGCAGCTCGTGTGCGACCGCCTGCATCAGGTGCGTCTTGCCGAGGCCGGTGTCGCCGTAGAGAAACAGGGGGTTGTACAACTTTCCAGGAGCTTGAGCTGCCGCGATTGCGGCGGCCGCGGCAAGCTCGTTGCTCTTACCGACGACAAAGTGCTCGAAGGTGTAGCGCTCGGAGAGTGGGGCAAGATTCGGATTCGGCGCGGCCGGTTGGCGAACCGGTGCGTCGAGCGGAGGGACGAACAAATCCATTTGCGGTTTTGTTCGCGCCGATTCGTGCACCACGAAGTGCACCAGGAGCGGGTGGCCGAGTGCGACGGCGGCGAAGCTCGACAACAGGCCGGAGTGTTTCGCGTCGTTCCAGTCGGCGGCAAACTGATCGGGAACGCCGACAGTCAGTGCTCGCTCATCGACGCGCAGCGGCTCGCACGGCTCGAGCCAGGTGCGGACAGTCTGCTCCTGAAGTTCGAGTCGTGCGCGGTCCAACAGTCGAGCCCAGGTTTCGGCAGCCGTCAGCATTACGCGCAGCGGGATGTAAATCAGGAAGGGAGCGCGAGTTTACAGGGACGCGCCCCGCTTCGCAAACCGCGCCTACGCCCGATACCGTGAGTCCGGGCAAGTCACAAGCAACGCGACGTCGCTTGACCGAAGTGCTTGTCCTGAATAGGTTTGGCACTCTTTCCAAGAATCTCAGCGAACGCACCTGGAGTACATATGGGCAAGCCCACGTACCGCCCCCGAAACAAGCGTCGTATCCGCAAGCACGGCTTTCGCGCCCGCATGGCCGATCGCTGGGGTCAGGCGATCCTCAAGCGTCGGCGCAAGAAAGGTCGGAAGCAGCTGACCGTGCGACTGCCGGACAAGTACGCCGCAGCCTGAGTCGCTCCGCTTCTCGCGAGACCAGCGTCTTACGAGAAAGTCGGATCTGGAACGGGTACGTCGTGAGGGGAAGCGTATGCGGGCCGCTCACCTGGAGCTCCGCGTCGCGGCTTCCCCTTTGTCGTTCGCGCGAGTCGGATTCATCGTGCCGAAGCATGGGCAGAACAGCGTCAAACGGAACCGCCTCAAGCGGCGCCTGCGGGAGCTCGTTCGGGTCACCGTGTTGCCTGGACTGACACCCAGCGACCTCGTGATCCGTACGCTTCCGAGCGCCTACTCGCAGAGTTGGATGGCCCTCAGCCACGAGGTCGAGATCCTGGTGCGCCGGCTCCCGGCCGGGCCGAAACGCAGCTCGGGCGGTGAATCGGATGCCGGATGAGGGCGACGCCAGAGCTGGTGCGTCGGCACCGCCGAGGGTTGTGGTGGCCACCCGTTGGACGGCAACGGCCCTGATCCGGGTGTACCAGCTCTTCATTTCGCCGCTGTTTCCATCCTCGTGCCGCTATACTCCAACCTGTTCTGCCTACGCCGTGGAAGCGATCGAGCGCCACGGCGTTCTTCGCGGGTCGTGGCTGGCCGCCAGGCGTATTGCCCGGTGTCACCCGTTCCGTCCCGGCGGACATGACCCTGTTCCCTGACCTTCACGACTGTCGCACACAAGCGCGCGTTCCGCGCACCTGCTGTGTGCATCGCCTGCCCCTCGACATTCCAGTATGAACAAGCGCATGCTGCTTGCCCTCGCCTTGTCGGCGGCGGTGATCGGTCTCACACAATACCTGTTCCCACCGGCAAAGCCGCTGTCAAAGCCGGCGACGTCGTCCGCGGCTCCTGGCGGTGCGCAGGCCGCACCCGGCGCCGCGGCGGCCGTGATGCCTCAGGCTGCCATGTCGCCATCGGTCGGCGCAGCGCCAACAGCAGCGCCAGCAGCGCTGCCGCAGCTGGCCGATACGGCGGCCTTGACCAGCGCGCGCAGCACCGTGCGGATCAGCAGCATCGGTGCCGCACCGATTTCGGTGCAGCTCATGGGGTACAAGCGACTGCCGGAGAACGCGAGCGCCGACGCACGCGTCGAACTGGTGCGGCCCGGCGAGGCGTTGCTGCAGTATGCGTTGATCGTGAAGGAACCGGCCGGCAATCGGGTGATCGATCTCGCCGGCGTGCCATTCGCTGCCACGCGCCCCGACGACCGCACGGTCACCTACTCCGGCCAATCCGGCGCGGCGAACGTGGAAATCACGTACGTGTTCCAGCCCGACAGCTTCGTCGTTCGGGTTGGCGGCAAGGTGACCGGTATCTCCTCACCCGCGTTTCTGCGTGTCACGCTGCCAAGCGGCCTGAATTCGAGCGAGGCCGACACCACAGAAGATCAGCAGCACCTGGCAGTGGCAATGAAGCCGGTGCAGGGCAACACACAGAGCGTTGCGTTCAATTCGCTCGACCCGGCGGAGAAGGAACTGAAGCAAGGCCCATTCATCTGGGTGGCGTCGAAGAGCAAGTTCTTCATTACCGGACTGCTGACGTCCCCTGGCGACCGTCCCTTCGACGAAGTGACCGTGACCGGCGGGCCGAAGACGGGGAAGGTCGAGAGCCGTGTCGACGCGACGGCGCTGCAGGCACTGCAGGACGGCACCTTCCGCTTCGAGCTGTACGCCGGCCCGCAGGAATGGCGCCGACTGGTGTCACTGGGCCGGGACTTCGAGAACAGCAATCCCTACGGCGGCTGGCTGCAGGGTTTCGTGCAGCCCTTCGCCACGATGGTGATGAAGGCCCTGCTCTGGATGCACGAGACGCTCAGACTGAATTACGGCTGGGTGCTGGTGATCTTCGGTGTCGCGGTGCGCCTGCTGCTCTGGCCGTTCAACCAGCGCGCGATGCGAACGTCGATGAAGATGCAGGTGCTGCAGCCGGAGTTGCAGGCGGTGCAGGAGAAGTACAAGGCCGATCCGCAAAAGATGCAGGCCGAGGTCATGCGCGTGTACAAGGAGCACGACATGAGCCCCTTCAGCGCGCTGTCGGGCTGCCTGCCGATGCTGCTGCCGATGCCCGTGTTCATCACACTGTTCTTCGTGTTCCAGAACACGATCGAATTCCGTGGGGTGCCGTTCCTGCACCTGGTCGATATCTCGCAGAAGGATCCGACCTTCATCATTCCGCTGCTGATGGCGGCCAGCGCCTTCGTGCTGAGCTGGATCGGCATGCGTGGCGTGCCACCGAATCCGCAGGCGAAGATCATGGCCTACATGTTTCCCGCCATGATGTTCGCGTTCTTCTTCAGCGCGGCGGCGGGGCTGAACCTGTACTACTTCGTGCAGAACCTCGCGGCGTTGCCACAGCAGTGGCTGATCGCGAACGAACGGTTGAAGAAGAAGGACACGCCGGTCGTCTACAACGACAAGGGTGCACCGGCGCGACCGAAGAAAGCCTGATCACGGCTGCACACGGAAAACGGGGCGCCCATTCACTGGGCGCCCCGTTTTCCGTTCATCGTACGCGTCAGCAATTCGCACGAACCGCAACCAACAGCAAACTGCCTTACGCAAAGGCGCAAAGACGCAAGGGGCACGGAGCAAGCGTGCAACGGCGAGAAGGATCAACGACAAAAAATGTCGGGGTTGACCCCCAACTCTCGCCCTCCGCTCAACGCCCAACCCCTTTGCGTCCTGGCGTCCTGGCGCCTTTGCGTCGAGCGGTTGCTGTTCGCTGTTGCAGTGGTTCTTGCGGTTGCTGTTCGCGGTTGCCGTCTGGGGCCGTGCCGACCGTCGCGCGTCAGGCGCTGGCGGCGGCGAGGTTGCGGCCGATCGCCATCAGGTCGCGAGTGCTCGCACGAAGCGCCCAGGCAATACCACGCTCGGCAACCGCGGGTGCGACCATGGAGTGTCCGAGGAAATAGCCTGCACGTTCCGGGATCACATGGCGCTCGACGGTACGCGCGTCGTCACTGGTGCCGTCACTCAACCAGCGCAGGCGCAGACCGAGCCCATTCCGATCGAGGTCGGGGTTGATCGTGCGGGCCAGCAGCGGCTCCAGTTCGCGAATGCGCGCATACTGCCGGCGGCCGTAGCCCAGGTATTCCCACGGCGCGTAGCCACTGCAGACCGCCTGCGCCGCGTGTGTCGCCAGCCCTTCGTTCACCAGTAATTCCCGGAGTGTGGCGCGCTTGCCCGTATCCCAGAACGAATAGTATCCGCCATTCTCCGCAACGAGGGTGCGGAGTTCGCTCTGACTGTCCTTGGCCGTGTAGCGTATGCCGTGTGCGATTTCGTGCGCCAGCCACGGAGGCATCAGCCACGGGTCGAGGCCGAGGGAGTCAGTATCCGGATTCCGCACACCGGTGAAGTGCTCGAGGCAGACGAACGCGACCGGCCGACCGTCGATCACCAGTTCGCCAGCATTCGCCGCTCCGACGCCGACCATGAGCACGACATCTGGCTCGTCGATCGTCCCGAGCGTACTCATCGCCTGTGCGATGGTCTGTCGAGCCTGAAGGACGAGCGGTTCGCGATCAAGGACACCGAGCAGATCGGTGCGATCCGCCGCAACCGTCTTGCGGATGATCTCGCCGACGTGCGGCCCGGCGGGGTCGACGACGTAGTTGTCCCAGTACGCGGACAGGAGCGCCTTGTTGGCAGCGAAATAACGCTCGTAGGCCGCCACCCGGTCTGCGCTCTCAAGCACGGCCAGAAAGTCGGGGAGCAAATTGATGAGCATCGGCAGTGTTCCTGGATGTCGCGCCACGCCCGAGGTGCGGGCAGTGACGATCAAGCCGGAGTCTATGGCGCGGGGAGGACACGTACAAGGGAGCAAGTGTCGAACCATTGCGTCCATTGCACCGCGCGACCGAGAGCGTTATACAGCGCGAGTGCGACGCATACCCTGGTGCCGCGCCGAGCGAGTACTCACGGTTTCACCGATATGTGACGCCGGGCAGGCGCCACATGCCGTGCTCACCGCGTGCCGAACAGCCGGTCCCCCGCGTCGCCGAGGCCCGGCACGATGTAGCCGTGCTCATTGAGGCCGCGATCGATCGCGGCACAGATGATCGGGACATCGGGATGCGCGGTGCGCAACCGCCGGATTCCCTCTGGCGCCGCGACGATACACATGAATGTGATCCGTTCCGCGCCCGCTCGCTTCAGCGAGCTGACCGCCGCGGCGGCGCTGCCGCCTGTCGCCAGCATCGGATCTAGGAGCAGGAACGCACGATCGGCGGCATCCCCGGGGACCTTGAAGTAGTAGTCCACTGGCTCGAGCGTATCGTGATCGCGATATAGCCCGATGTGGCCGACTCGTGCGCCCGGTACCAGACGCAGGACGCCTTCGACCATCCCGAGTCCAGCGCGCAGGATCGGTACGACGGTGAGCTTCTTGCCTTGGACGGTGACACCAGTGTGCGTCTCGAGTGGTGTCTCGACGGGATACGGCTCGAGCCCAAGCGTTGATGTTGCTTCGTAGGTCAGCAGCATCGCGAGCTCGTCGACAAGTTCCTTGAAGAGCTTCGTGGGCGCACTCCGGTCGCGGAGCCGGGTGACCTTGTGTTGTACCAGTGGGTGGCGCACCAACGTCACGCCATCGATATCGGAAGTGGGGATGTGTGGCACGAGTGCAAGATGCAGGGCGGGCGCTGGCGAACGGAAGGGCAGAGCGGGCCGTAGTTTGGCGTGGCGGTATTCTCGGACGTACCCTGTGCAGGGCCTTTGGTGTAGCTAGTGTAGCAGCGCTCCGTGGCGCGCGATGTTGTGTGCCGAGCTCTTCCACCGTTCAGTCGCTCGCTCATGCAAGTCACGTTTTCCGGCGCGGCCCGTGAAGTGACCGGCTCATGCCACATCCTTGAAGTCGCAGGCAAGACGGTGCTGCTCGACTGCGGGCTCTTCCAAGGGCGACGCGAGACGTCGCGCCGGAAGAACGAGGTGCTTCCGATCGCCGTAGACGGGATTGCCGCGGTAGTGCTGAGTCACGCGCACATCGATCACGCCGGTCGATTGCCGTTTCTGGTGCGTTCGGGTTACGAGGGCCCGATCTTCGCCACGGCGGCGACGCGTGATCTCTGCGCGATCATGCTCGCCGATTCAGCGCGCATCCAGGTCAAGGATGCCGAGTTCCTCGAGCGACGAAAACAGCAGCACGCCGCGCCGCTGTACGAGCCCGATGACGCCGCCAAGGTCATGACGCAGATGGTCGACCTTGGATACGACCGGTGGTTCGATGTCGTCCCAGGGATCCGGGCCTGCTTCGTCGACGCCGGACACATCCTTGGCTCGGCGTCCGTCATGCTGGACTGCACGGAGGACGGACGCACGGTTCGCGTGGTCTTCTCCGGCGATGTTGGTCGGAAAGGGCTGGCGATCATCCGCGATCCACATCCACCCACCGGTGCCGATGTGGTCATCATGGAATCGACGTATGGCAATCGCGATCACCTCCCGATCAGCGATGCGCGAGCCGCACTGGGCGCGGTCGTGCGCGAGACTGCCGCGCGTGGCGGGCGTGTGATCATCCCGGCCTTTGCCGTGGGGCGGGTGCAGGAGCTGGTGTACGATCTGCACTCACTCGCGCGCGCCAACGAGATCCCACGCCTCCCGATTTATATCGACAGCCCGCTGGCCACGTCGGCCACTGACGTCTTCGAACGGCATCCGGAGTGCTTCGATCACACCGAGGACCTGGTTCGCACGGTCGAGGAGCTCTTTCATTTTGATCTCGTGCACTTCACGCGCGATACGACCGAGAGCAAGGCGCTGAATGCCATGCACGGACCGATGATCATCATCTCTCCCTCCGGGATGGCGGAGTCCGGGCGAGTGCTCCATCACCTCTCACATGCGGCCAGTGATCCGAGGAACACGATCCTCGTCGTCGGCTTCATGGCTGAACACACCCTCGGCCGACGGATCGTGGAGAAGCGACCGTTCCTCCGGATCTTCGGAACGGAGGTTCCGCTGAAGGCGGAGGTCGCGATTCTCGACGGCTATTCGGCGCACGCCGACCGCACGGAGCTCACGGCCTGGCTCGACGCCGTGAAGGCCACGTCGCCTGGCCTGACGCGCGTGTTTCTGGTGCACGGTGAACCACCGGCGCAGGACGCACTGAGCACATCGCTGGCGGCGAGTGGCTACCACGTCACAGTGCCGGCCGCTGCCGATCGGGTGCAGTTGTGATACCGCCGCTGCCGCGAGTTGTCGTTGTGCTTCTCGAGCTCGTGTCGTGACGGAACCGAGCGGAATCGCACGGGGTGCGGCCGCAGGCCGCATTCTGGAGGCGACCAGCGCGTGCATCGTGCAGAAGGGTGCCGCTGACGTCAGTCTGCAGGATGTGGCGGAAGCGGCGGGGGTGAGCAAGGCACTCATTCACTACCACTTTCATGACAAGGGCGAGCTGTTGGCGCGTCTCGTCGAGTGGTTGCGCGCCGGGCTCGTCGCGCGCCAGGTGACCGCCCTTACCGGTGTCTCCGGATCCGCGGCGCTGGACGCACTCTGGCAGTGGCTTTCGGACGAGCTGGACCGCGGCGATCTTCGCGCGTTCATCGATCTTTCCCTGGTGCAGGGCGCGTCGGTGGAGGCTGCTGTCGCTGCCACTGCTGCTGCGCGCCGCGAGGCCGCGGCGACGGTCACGACTGAACTGTTCGAGAGACTTGGTTTGCGCCCGCGAGTGCCGGCGCCGCTGATCGCCGATGCCTTCGTTGCCTTCGTCGATGGGCTTGCCCTCGACCGTGTCGTAGCACCGGAGCGCAACGCTCGCATCTCGTTCGATGTGTTCTGGCTCGCCATGCTCGGCCTGACCGACTGACCGCGGCCGACGTCAACATGGCTCGACGCCAGCGAACATTTTTCGGGGGTATCGCCCGGCTGATCAGCCGCGCGATCCTGGTGGTCCTGTTGCTCTGGACGGCATCAGTGGTGGCAGTGCTGATGGTCGGCAATCATGATTCGGCGCAGCCGGCTGATGCGATCGTCGTCCTGGGCGCCGCACAGTATGCCGGCCGACCATCGCCGGTGCTCGAAGCACGACTGGCGCATGCGATTCGCCTCTATCGCCGCCGCATCGCGCCGCGGCTGATCGTCACGGGAGGCAAGGCTGAGGGCGACATCACGAGCGAGGCGGAGGTCAGTGCTCGGTACGCGCGGCGAAACGGCGTACCGGCATCAGCGCTCATCATCGAGGACGAGAGTCGCAGTACCACGGAACAGATGCATGCAGTCGCGTTCATGGCGCGCACGCAGAACATCACGAGTGTCGTTCTGGTCAGTGATCGGTTTCACATGTTGCGACTTCTGCTCACGGCGCGGAAACTGGGGCTCGTTGCCCACGGGTCACCCACGCGCAGCAGTCCCATCTCGCTGACGCAGCTGTCGGGCATCAGGTATGTGCTGCTCGAATCCGTGAAGGCACCGTTGGCGTATCTGATCGAGCAGACGATCCGGTAGGAGCGTCGTTCAATCGACGACGAAGTCCACACTCGCAAGTCGCGCCATTTCGGCGCGCCACGCATCGTGGAGTGCACGAAAACGAGGGGAGCGGCCATGTGCGCCGATGGGTGCTCCGTCGAGCTGCGTGATCGGGACCACGCCGCGAATCGAACTGCTGGCGCATGCTGCGTCGGCGTGAATCAGCGCGCTGAGCGGCGCTTCCGTCTCCTGTACGATCAGTCCCACGGATGGGGCAAGCGCCCGCAGCAGTCCGAGCGTCGTTCCCGCAATCGCACCGGTGGCCGCGGATGGGGTGAACAGCGTCGCGTCGGAGAACCAGCAGATGTTCGACGCGGTACATCCGACGATTCTGTCGTCCGTGTCCAGTACCAGCGCGTCATCCACGCCCTGGCTGTGCGCCTCACGGAGCGCGAGGACGTTGGCCGTGTAGTCGAGCGACTTGATCCCTGCCGTGGCACGCCGGGCACTCCACCGCCATTGACTGGTGATCAGGGTCAGGCCCCGCTCGATGACCTCGTCGCGCACGGCGATGCGCGGCGTCAGTGTCACGATCGACCGTGAGGCGCCACCGCTCAGACCAGCCATGCCTGGCAGCGCGTCACCGCGGGTCAGGGTCACCCGGAGCACCGCATCGACGACGTTCATCTTGATTGCGGTTGCTGCGGCATCGGTGATGTGGGTACTCAGCGCCGCCGGCATGACCAGGCCCAGTCGGTCGGCGCCATTGGCCAGGCGCGTGAGGTGCGCGGCAGCCATCGGCGCCACGCCATTGAGCACGCGGATGGTTTCAAAGACGCCATCAGCCAGGGTCAGTCCACGGTCGAACGCGGACACCGCATGGTTCGCATCCGGCACCGATTCGCCGTCGACCCAGACCCGGATCGGAGACGACGGCGTCATGTCGCGACTCGAGGCGCCGAGGCAGCGCTCGGGGACCAGCGCGAGCATCGGGGGACACGTGGCACGAGCGCGATCGGATGCAGCAACGCGGCCTCCGGGAGCAGCGCGGTTTCGTCAACGGGGTGAACGCTGCGGATCCCATGAATATCCGGGCTGTGCTCCCCGGGCATCAAGGTGCGGCGATCCGAACGGGTTCTCCCGGTCAGACGCGGGAATGGTACTGCGTCGATCACCATGAAGAAGGAAAATGAGAGGTACGGGCGGCCCGCCGTCGATTCCGTGGACGATCCAGCTCGACCGGCAGGGTTTTCGGGAGACGGTTTGCGAGACCCTGCGGATCGGATTTGCCTCATCAAGGGTACGATTCACCGGATGCGCTGAATCAGGCATAGACTGTGACGGCTCATATTCCCGCGTTAACGAGCCACTGAAGCGCCAACAACTAATCACTGGCGCTTTACTGTCTCAGGATGAGTTGCTTTCGTGGTTGAAGCGCGCCAATCTGCTGAATCTGGATGAAGCCGAAGACCGTAGTGCTGTAACAGATGTACATCACTGGCAGGACATCACTTGATCACGAGGAGTACACAATCATGAAGAAGCTTCTTGTTGGCGCGGCAATGTTCGCGTCCATCGCTGCCGCCGCGCCGGTGGCGCAGGCGCAGCAGAGGGGACCCGCCACGTTCGGTATTTCCGGTGGTCTGACACTCCCGATCGGCGACCTGGGCGATACGCAAGGCGCCGGGTTCAATGTGCAGGGCCATGCGATGTTCAAGCCCAGCTCCATTCCCTTCGCGTTGCGCGGGGACCTCGGACTCTGGACGACACCGGGAAAGACGATCAGCCCAATCGGCGGCGGCGGCGGTAGCGTCTCGTACCCTGGTGTCACCTGGTTCACCGCCAACGTGAACGGCGTGTTCAACTTCGAGGGGGCAAAGGACGCGACGTTCGTCCCGTACGTGATCGGCGGCGCCGGTATCTACAATGGCTCCGAAGGGCTGGGTACGAAGTTCGGCATCAATGCGGGTGGTGGCATCACGTTCAAGCTGTCCGGTTTTGACGCATTCACCGAGGCGCGGATACACAACGTCTTTACGGACGGAAGCTCGGCCCGCCTCATCCCGGTTTCGTTCGGCATCAATTTCAAGCCCTAACGCGTCACCGGTGTTGGTCAGGCGCCCGATCCGCAGTCCGCGGGCCGGGCGCTTTGTCGTCTGTCGCTGGTGGCGGAGGCCGTCAGCGTTCATGGAATATGGCCTGGTCGTCAGAAGCCAGACCATCACTGGTCTGAACGACCCCGTTCCGCTTTCATTCGCCCTCGCACGCCAGCCCGTACTTCAACGGAGCGCGCCACGTCCGTCGGTTCCCGTGTCTGGAGTTGCACTGCATGGCTGAGACACCGCAGTCGTCGTTGCCTGGTCAGCCCGGCCCGGGCGTCCCCGGCATCACGAGCACGACGTTCGACGACGCGAGCCTCGGCGTCCTGCCGCTCGATCACCCGGAAACGGAAGGCGAACTCGCGACCGACAGTGCGCTGTGGGCGGTTGTCTTCGCGGGCGGCATCGGGTCACGATTCTGGCCATTGAGCACGCCGGAGCATCCGAAACCGCTGCTGCGGCTGGTTGGTGACCATCCGCTGATCGCGGATACCCTGCGTCGCCTGCACCCGCTGATTCCGGCGGAGCGGACACTGGTACTGACGAGCGCCGACATCGCCGATGCGATTCGCGCGGCGATTCCCGAGCTTCCGGAGAAGAACATGCTGGTGGAACCGCGCCCCCTGGGCACGGCAGCCGCGCTGGCATGGGGGGCGCAGGAAATCATCAACCGGGTCGGGCGCAAGACGGTGTTCTGCGCGCTGCACGCCGACCTGTCGGCGCAGTATGAAGACGAATTCCGCCGATCGATCGTGCGCGCGGCGTCGTACGCTGCTGGTGAGGAGGGGTCGCTGGTTGCGATTGGTGCCCGTCCGAGCCGACCCGACACGGGGTTCGGTTACATGCTTGGCGGTGCGGAGCTCGAGCCTGGGGTCTCGCTGTCAGAGGGCGGCGCGTGCGTGGTGTCGCGATTTGTCGAGAAGCCAGGGCCGTTACAGGCGGAAGAATTCATCGCCGAAGGCGCGCAGTGGAATGCAGGCATCTACTGTTGGCAGGCCGGTGCCGTGCTCGATGCACTGGAAGCGCACGCCACCGAATTGCAGGACGGACTGGCCTACCTGCAGAACGGCAAGGTGGATCGATTCTTCGGGATGGTGCAGTCGGTTTCGATCGAACGCGGTTTGCTGGAGCGGATCGACTCGCTGGTCTGTGTGCCATCTTCATTTGGCTGGGACGATGTCGGCACCTGGGCGTGTCTTCGCCGTGTGCGCGAATTGGACGACACGGGCAATGGCGTGATCGGTGACGCACTGCTGGTGGATGCCGAGTCGAACATCGTGCACGCGGAGTCGGGCCGGGTGGTGGTGTACGGCGTGAATTCACTGCTGGTGGTGAGCTTGCCTGGTGTGACGTTCGTCACGAGCCTCGAACGTGCGGCGGAGCTGGGCCCACTGTTCGACGGGCTGCCGAAGGCACTGAAACGGAATCCGACAGCGGAGTTGTAGGGCCGCGAATACTCCGGTGTCTGCCCTGACCTCCGGCCCCACGTGGGTGGACGGAGGACGTTCGCTGTTGCCGGCGAGATGACACGCTGCTGTCACCGCAAGTGGACACGGCCACTTTGGGGCGACTTCCAAGTCCTTTCATGACAGACACTTAGAAATATGATAACGGCGGCACTGGCCGTGCTTTGGTAGTGGGACACGCAGCGAGGGTCGCGCCTCTGCTGGTGAACTCAACCGGAGCCATCCATGTCAATCCGCCGTTTTGCGCTGTTCTCCGCCTCCCTGCTTGCCACGGCCGCGCCTCTGATGGCGCAGCATCGGCAGGCCCCGCTCTTCACCATTGAAGGCGGAGCCAACTATCAGGCACTGCGAGGCAGCCTCGTAGGTGACCTGAACGACGGACGTGGCGCTGAAGCGCAGTTCACCGTCGGCATCAGCAATCTCGCGCTGTCGGTCGGCTATCAGCGCTCATGGCACGATGTCGTCGGCGTGACCAATGCTCGACAGGCCACGCTGAGCGGCTTCTACGTCGAGCCGAGGCTCGCATTGCCCTTCGCTGCGTCGAACTTCACGCCATACATCTACGGCCGCGGTGGCCTGCTTCAGCGGGCCGAGACGATTTCGAACGCCGAAGTCACGTCGAACATCACACAGCTTGGCGGCGGACTTGGTTCGCAGATCTACCTCGCCAAAGGTGTGCACCTGAACATCGCAGGCGGCTACCAGTTCCTGCGTGCCGGCAAGAAGATCGCGGATGACACCCGTGCCAATGGCGGTGCTTACGTGATGCGAGCCGGCCTGACACTTGGTGGTGGTTCTTCGGGGTGGGCGCGCGACCCAGGCTTCTAACCGAGCCTGGCCTCCCCGGCCCCGCATGCACAAGGGCATGCGGGTGCTCATTGAAGACGCGGATCGTCGCCTGACCGCACCGGACGTCCCCCGCAGGGGCTCGCGTTATCGCTGCGGTGTCCGGCTCGGCAGCTCACAAACGACGCGTCGTTCATGCCCGGTTGCCGTCTGAACGATGGCATGCCTGAGGCGAGAGATTCCGCCCTGCGGCACTTCGGTGCCTCGGGGCGGTATCTTTTCGTCCATATGCAGATACCGATCCATACCGAAACGCTCGCCAACGGCTTACGCGTCACGTATTCCGAAGATCACGTCGCCCCGCTGGTGGCAGTGAATCTCTGGTATCACGTGGGCAGCGCCAACGAACGCGCAGGCCGCACCGGCTTTGCGCATCTCTTCGAACACATGCTCTTTCAGGGCTCCGCCAATGTCCAGGCGAACGAGCATTTTGAACTCGTGCAACGCGCAGGCGGCACGCTGAACGGGTCGACCTGGCTCGATCGCACGAACTATTTCGAGACCGTGCCAAGCAACCAGCTGGCGATTGCCTTGTGGCTGGAGGCAGACCGGATGGGAAGCCTGCTGCCGGCGATGACACAGCAGAAGCTGGATACGCAACGCGACGTGGTGAAGAACGAACGGCGCTGGAGCGTGGACAATCAGCCGTACGGCACCTGGTGGGAAAAGCTTCCGGCGCTGACGTACCCGTCCACACATCCGTACCATCATTCGCTGATCGGATCGATGGAACACCTGAGCGAGGCATCGCTCGAAGATGTGGCCGAGTTTTTCGCCACGTGGTACACCCCGGACAATGCCGTGCTGAGCATCGCCGGTGACTTTGATCCGGTGGAAGCCCGCGCACTGGTGCAGCAGTACTTCGGCGGTATTCCGCGCAATCCGTCACCGCCGTCGCGACCCGACTTTTCCGTTCCACCGCGCTTCGATCGGGCGTTGCGTGAGGTGGTGGAAGACGATGTGCAGCTGCCGCGCGCCATCGTGGCGATGCGCATTCCCCCCAGCGGCAGCGATGCGTGGTACGCCGCCAGCGTCGCCGGCGCGATCCTTGGCATGCGCAAGGGCAGCCGCTTCTTTCGCCGACTGGTGCGCGAGCTGCAGGTGGCCGCTGACGCGGGTGCCTACACCTTCGACCTGACCAAGGGCGCCGATCTGCTGATCGTCGATGCCACGGCCAATGGTGGCGTCACCGCCGATCGGCTGGAGCAGGCGGTGCACGACGAACTGGATGCATTTGCGTTGGACGGTGTGACGGATGCGGAGTTGGCGCGCGCGCTGGCGCTGATCGAAACGGACTTCGTCTCGTCGCTGCAAAGCGCGCAGGATCGCGCGGATACCCTCTCGAAGTTTGCGACGTACTTCGGTGATCCATCGCTCGTGAACGAACAGCCAGGCCGCTATCGAGCCGTGACCGCGGCACAAGTCACGGCATTCGCCAGGGAATGGTGCATGGCCAGCAATCGAGCGACGCTGTTGTATGTGCCAAGAATCGTGGCCCAGGAGAACGCTGAATGACGACGGTCGACATGTCGGTCCGACCAACCCCCGGTGCTCCACGCGACTATCGCTTTCCGGCGTTCGAGTCCGTCACGCTGTCGAATGGCTTGCGCGTCGTGGTGGCCCCGGTGCACAAGCTGCCACTGGTGACGGTGCTGGCACTGGTGGACGCGGGGTCAGTGGCTGATCCGGTTGGCCAGGAAGGGGTGGCACAGCTGACGGCCAGCCTGCTGACCGAGGGCACGGGCGATCTGACGGGTGCGCAGCTGGCCGAGCTGGTGGAAGTGATGGGCAGCTCGCTGGATGCCGGCGCTGATTGGGATTCGAGTGTGGTGAAGCTCACCACGCTGTCGTCTCGCCTGCCGGAAGCGATCGCCTTGCTGGCGCGCGTTCTGACCGAACCGTCGCTGCCGGATGACGAGTTCCAGCGCTTGCGTACGGAACGGCTGGCCGACCTGCTGCAGCAGCGCAGTGAACCGCGGTCGCTGGCGGATGAAGCATTCGCGCAGGCGATCTATGCGCCGGGCGCCCGATACGCGATGCCGGATGGCGGCACTGAGCGTTCGGTGCGTGCGCTGACGCTCGATCAGCTGCGTGCGTTCTACGATGATCGATACTCACCGCGCTCGACGACGGTCGTCCTCGTCGGTGATGTGTCGCTGGATGCCGGTGTGTCGCTGGTGTCACTGGTGCTGGGCTCGTGGAGCGGGTCGCTGCCCGCCGCATGTGCTCCCCCGGATACGACATCGGCCGCGGCGCGTGGTATTCGCATCGTGCGCAAGGCGGATGCACCACAGAGCGAGCTGCGTGTGGGGCATGTCGGCCCGCCGCGCCTGACGGACGACTACTTCCCGCTGGTGCTCTGCAACGCCATTCTCGGTGGGCTGTTCTCGAGCCGGCTGAACCTGAATCTGCGGGAAGAGCACGCCTATACGTATGGCGCGCACAGCGGTGTGGATTGGCGGCGCTGGGCCGGTCCGTTTTCGATGGACGCTGCGGTGCAGAGCGACGTGTCGGCGAAGGCGGTGCGTGAAATCCTCAACGAATTCGATCGGATTCGGGCCGAGCCTGTGACGGCGAGCGAACTGTCGCTGGCGATCAGCTATCTGGATGGCGTGTTCCCGATCCGCTTCGAGACGACGCGGGCGATTGCGTCGGCGCTGGCCTCGCAGGCGATCTACGGTCTGCCGGCCGACTACTACGACAGCTATCGGGCGAAGATCCGCGCCGTCACGGCAGATGACATTCTGCGCGTGGCGCGCACACACCTCGATCCCGCGCAGCTGCAGGTGGTGGCGGTGGGCGATCCGGACGCGATCGCAGAGCCGCTGACGCAGCTTGGCATTGGTGCGGTGACCATCATCGATCCGGTCGACACCCTTGGAAGCTGAGCCGATGCAGAATGAGCCAGGGCAGGTGTCGACGCGGCGCGCGTACAGCGGGCGGGTGATCAGTCTCGATCTGGATACGGTGCGATTTCCGGATGGCTCGCTGGGCGAGCTGGAGATGGTCCGGCATCCGGGGGCGAGTGCGATCGTGCCGTTTCTGAGTGATCCGGCCGGCGCCGATCCGCAGCTGCTGCTGATCAGGCAGTACCGGTACGCGGCGCTGGACTACCTGTACGAGATCCCGGCGGGGCGACTTGATGCGGGTGAAGCGCCGGAAGAGTGCGCGCGCCGCGAGCTTCGGGAAGAGACCGGATGTACGGCGGGGACGCTGGAGCACATGCACACGATGTACACGACGCCGGGCTTCACCGATGAGAAGATCCATCTCTTTCTGGCCTATGATCTGACGCGTGGCGAGGCGCAGCGTGAGGCGGATGAGTTCATCTCGGTGGAAGTAGTGCCGCTGACGCAGGCGCTGGAGATGGTGCGGGACGGGCGGATCAAGGACGCGAAGACGGCGCTGGGGATTTTGTATGCGGCGGGGTTCAGGGTGTGAGGCGGGCCCTGAGGAGATGACCGCTGCGTGGGAGCTGTCGTGCGCATGGGACGCTCTGGCTTAAGGACAGAGCGCTGTCCGGACGACAGCACCGTGCTCACGTGCAGATGCAGCACAGGGGGAAGCTTGTTGACCAGCGAGCAAAGTCTCGAGGCACGGGGTTAGGTCTTTGGCGACGCCGTGATCGCGAGTGTGATCCTCGACCGGCTGCTGCACCACGCCACCACTGTGAAAATCAAGGGCGATTCCCAACGGCTCTGCGAGAAGCGGAAAGCGCGGCTCGGCAGCACTTTCTGACCAAACTGCCCTCTTCGTCAGCTCGAGTCGTGGCCGCGTCGTTCCCCGCAGCGTCAAGCGTAAGATGAGTGATTTCCCGCTGCGCCCCGCCGATCGCAGAGCACGACACGCCGTCGACGCCGCAGTGCACATCATCCGCCGCCCTCGACCGCCGACGGGCACGCCGGTCCGAAGACATCCGGCCTGCTCAGCAACTGGACCGCTGGCCGGGGGGGGGACGTCGATGAGAAACCTGTAATTGGCGCGATGATGAGATGACCGCAAGGCAGACACCAAATCGAGAGAGACAATATGTCGCACTTGCGTCCTTGTTGAACGATTATTTAGCGTGTTATGAGTCTACGTAGCCTTGACCCTCTTTTCGGAGTCGCAATGGCAACTGACAGCAGAGTCGCACCCGTCGTGAGGATCCAGCGATCATTGATCGCGCTTTTGGCCGTTACAATATCGTTCTCCGCGTGCTCGGTACAGCCGGCTGCAGTCCCGTATGTCGCACCGTCGAATGAGGCGCTTGGCGACGCAGTCAGCGCGAGTGTTGAGCTTGTAACGACCGCTGGACGGACGCGGATCAAGCGTGACGAGAATGCAGCGCGGCGCAATGCATCAATCGAGATGACGCAGGAGCAAGCCGCAAGACTTGCCGGACTGTTCATCGCACGATTCGGTTCGTTTCAGAAGAGTGCAATCGAACTAG
>CAYMQV010000012.1:40164-43184 GCA_964392395.1 uncultured Gemmatimonadaceae bacterium | reverse complement strand
TTTTGTGGAAGCAGGCCGCGAGATTCGCGCGTTTGACACGGCGTGGGGGCGCGCCGCACTGCTCGTGTGTGAAGACGCGTGGCACTCGATCACCGGTACCATCGCCGCGTTGGACGGCGCCGAAGTCGTCTTCGTGTCGGCGGCGGCGCCGGCGCGTGGGCCGTGGCCGCGCAGCGATACCACCGCCGGACCGGCCAGCGTGTCTCGCTGGGAGCGATTGATTCGGGATATCGCCGAGGAACACGGCATGTTCGTCTCGCTCAGCAATCTGGTCGGCAGTGAAGGGGGCAAGATGTTCAGCGGGGCGTCGATCATCTGCGGGCCACACGGCGATGTGCGGGCCACCCTGCCGTTGTTCGAACCGGCGATGACGACGTTGACCTGTGATCTGCGCGACCTGGTGCGTGCACGCGCCGACACGCCGCTGTTGAGCGACGTGGCGCATGCGTGGCCACATCTCGAGCGGAGTCTGGTGGGCGCGTTGGCCCGCACGCCGTACGCGCTGTCATTCGATACGGCCGACGAAGTGACGGACCACACGCCAGCACCCGCTGCGGGAGCACCGGCGCGCATGGGTGACGCTTCGACGATCTCTGGCGCGCCCGCCCCACTCGACATCAATGCGTCGCTGGTCGAGCAGTGGCTGGTGCAGTTCATCCGTGATGAGATGGCCCGTCGTGGATTCTCGAAGGCGGTGATCGGGCTCTCGGGCGGCGTGGATTCGGCCGTCACGACCTATCTCGCCGCCCGGGCCCTGGGTCCGCAGAATGTGCTGGCAGTGCGAATGCCGTACCAGACATCGTCGAGCGACAGTCTCGCCCACGCCCAGCTGGTGATCGATGCGCTTGGGATCGAACACCGCACGATGGAGATCACGGCGGCGGTCGATGGCTATCTGCAGCACGAACCGGATGCCGATCCGGCGCGCCGCGGCAACGTGATGGCCAGAACGCGGATGATCACACTCTTCGACCTCAGTGCGAAGCATCGCGGCGTGCCGCTGGGGACGGGCAACAAGACAGAACGGCTGTTTGGATACTATACCTGGCACGCCGATGACTCGCCGCCGATCAACCCGCTGGGTGATCTCTACAAGTCGCAGGTCTGGGCGCTGGCGCGGCACCTCGGTGTGCCGGCCGACATCATCGACAAGCCGGCATCGGCCGACCTGATCCAGGGTCAGACGGATGAAGGGGATTTTGGCATCAGCTATGCGCAGGCCGACGAGTTGCTGAACTGGATGCTCAACGGGTGGACGCCCGCGGATCTCATCGCCCGCGGTTTCGATGCCCGTGACATCGAGATTGTGCGGCGGCGACTGGAGTCGACACACTGGAAGCGGCGATTGCCGACCGTGGCCCTCCTCGGCCCGACGGCCATTGGTGAGAGCTATCTGCGGCCGGTGGACTATTGAGCGACGGCATGGCAGCGAACGATGGCGTCGCCCGCGCGGCGCTCCGATTACACCTCGTCCGGGCAGGGAGCGCGATCGATGCCGAGAATCGATGCATCGGCCAGACGGACCTACCGCTCTCGAAGGCCGGCATGCGCGAGTCCCGACTGCTTGTGCGACAGCTGCGATTGACGAATGCGACGGTCATCAGCAGCGATCTCCGGCGCGCCCGCCATACCGCCGAAATGCTCACCGGTGACCACATCATCGAGGAGCCGAGACTACGCGAGATGCATTTCGGCGAATGGGAAGGCGCGACGTGGGCCGAACTCGAGGAGCAGGTCGGAGCACCACCGTTGAGGGAATCGGCGACGTGGACGACGATCAGGCCGCCTGGTGGCGAATCCTTTGCCGACGTGGTGGCGCGTGTCTCCTCGTGGCTCGCGGCACTACCGCGCGACGGTGGTGACTATCTGGTGGTCGCGCACGCCGGAAGCATCCGTGCCGTCGCCGTGCTGCTGCTGGAGATTCCACCATCGCGCGCATTCTCACTGGCGCTGGATCACGCGCGCGTCAGCATCTTTGAACTCTCCCCTCGCAGCGCTTCGCTGATCCAATGGAATTCCTCCGGCGCCTAGCCCTTGCGCTGGCGACGCTGGCGGTGGCCTCGCCACTCGCCGCACAACCGATTGCCGTCCACGATGGGGCCGGGCTGACCGTCACCGTCTCGGCGCCAGTGCGGCGCGTTGCAGCACTGATCTCCTCGACGATTGACATCATCGTTGCGCTGGGCGCCGCCGATCGCATCGTGGCACGAACGCGCTACGACACGGCCAGCGCCGTTGCAAAGGCCGCCAACGTCGGTGGTGGTATCGACCCGAGCGTCGAGATCCTGCTCGCCGCGCGGCCCGACCTCTTCATCGCCTGGAACGGTCAGGCCAATACCGCGGTCGTCAGTCGGATGCGAGCGCTCGGTGTTCCGGTCTATCTCGTCGACACGAAAGACACGACCGCACTCTTTGCGACGATTCGCGATCTCGGTGCGTTGCTCGGGTTGAGCGCCCGGTCAGGCACCGCGGCCAACGCGCTCCGCAACGATCTGCGCGCGATCGCGGCACAACGCGCCCGCCGTCCGCGCGTGAGCGCGGTGTACGTGATCAGTCGGGCACCGGTGATCATCTCGGCGGCGACGAGCTACATGGCAGAGTTGATCAGTGTGGCGGGTGGTGACAACCCATTTCGTGATGTGCCCGGCGAGTTCCCGACCCTCTCGCTGGAATCATTCATCGCCCGCGACCCGGACGTCGTGATCATCGGGCGCGGCGCAGGCGGCATATCGCAGCTCGAGCGGCTGCGTGCGAGCCCTGGGTGGCGGGACATGCGCGCGGTGCGCAGCGGCGCCGTGATCGAAGTCGACGGCGAGCAATGGGGCCGTCCGACGCTGCGCTTTGGCGCACTGCTGGGCGAGCTTGCCGGACAGCTCGATCGGGTGGCACCGATGATCCGTCGACCGAAGTAGTGTCGCGTCGCCGAAGTCTCGTGGCAGTCGGGCGCGTCCTTTGGCGCGAGCCGGCGTTGCAATGCCTCGCGATACTTGCCGGCAGAAACGCGCACAGAAAGATCAAAC
>CAYMQV010000012.1:0-40064 GCA_964392395.1 uncultured Gemmatimonadaceae bacterium | reverse complement strand
GAAGAGCAAACGAAGAGCAAACGAAGAGCAAACGAAGAGCAAACGAAGAGCAAACGAAGAGCAAACTGCCTGACGCAAAGGCGCAAAGGGCGCAAAGGCGCACGGGCCGTCTGCAGGATCCAGACACCTTCGCGCGATGTGATCGTCAGCAGCGACTCGAGCACGGAGGTGTTGTCACAGCAACGGCCGCAGCGCTGTGCTGCTGCTGTTCCCATGCATCTGCAGTCCTTTGCGCCTTTGCACCTTTGCGTTAGGCCGTTGCCGTGACGCCGTTGAGGTCGTGTCGCCGCCTTTGAGGCAGGCTTCGCTGGATGCAATCGCGGCGCGCGGGAACCAGCCTACGCCGCCTCAGCCCAGGCCAGACTCACGGCGCGGCGCGCCGATCGCTTCAGTTGGCGATGCACGGCGCGCGCATAGCGCATGAAGTTTTCGCCGGCACTCGGCCATCGAGCGAAAAAATCCTGCGGGGGCTGATCCGCCTTGAGCCGATTGCAGGGCCCGCATGCGACCACGAGGTTTCCCGGTTGCGAGCGGCCACCCCGCGCGATCGGTTGCACATGATCGAGGGTGGCCTCAGCGAATGGCATGATCCAGGCGCAGTAGACGCAGCGATGATCGCAGTCGCGATATGCCGCCGTCTTGAGTGCCCGGCGCGCGGAGGGGGCGAGACTGTCCCGCCGCTCAAACCGGTCAGCCCCACGCGGGGCGCGTCCAATGGGACGCCGAAGGTTCTGGTGGTGCCAGAACGCGGTCATGCCGCTCCTGCCAGACAATACCGGTAGCGCAATCCTGAGCGAATCATCTACAGCCCTCGTTGGCCGAATGACGTCCCTGGTGCGTGCACGTGCCTCTGAGCAACACATTCGAACCGCGCGGGGATTTGCGCAAGCCCTCCCCCGCACCGACACGGTCACCACTACCTGGTCAGATCAGTTCCCGCACGTCCCCGAAAACCTCCGCGCGGCCCGGCCGCGTCCGCGCGCTCACCCCGCGTCCGTGCTGCGACGGGCCTGCGGGGTCGATGCGTCACGAATCCGCATCGGGTCGTGCAGCGCCGTCAGGATCTGCACCGCAGTCGCGTCGAGCCGCTGTCGCGATGAGGGTTCACCGCCGGTGAATGGCAGCGGCACGTCCCATCCATCACCGTGCATCCGCGGAATCACGTGGACGTGGTAGTGGAACACATCCTGACCCGCAGCGCTTCCGCTGCTCACGAGCAGATTCATCCCGTCGCATCGCGTCACGTCCCGGATCACTTCGCCGAGTCGCCACGCCACATCAAAGAGGTGCTTCCCGAGCGGGCCTGGGATATCCTCGAGCGATGCATAGTGCGCGCGTGGGACGACCAGCGCGTGACCGCGATTGACCGGCTGGATATCCATGAACGCCACGGCGTCGGCGTCTTCATAGCAGATGGACACCTCGCCGGCGCCCTGAATCAGGTCACAAAAGACGCAGTGTGCAGACACGGTGGTGGTTCCGGTGTGATCGTGGGAGAGTGGCGACTGGCGCGCGACCCATCACCGGATACACGATGGGCCCGGATCGAGGTCACGCGACGCCATGGAGCGCTCTCCAAACTGACAGCCACAACCGCGGCTTGACCAGCCGTCGCGTATCCGGCGGCCTCCGGCGGCGGCGCCATGGGCCGCTCCCATGGGGGCCGGCCGCGATGGAGAGACACCTTGCAACATCGGCAGCAGCGCCTGCCCCCGAACGGACGTATGTAGGAATTCGGGCGATGCTTAGCTTCACAAGGTGCCGGTCAGATCGTGACGGAATCCTGACCAGTTCGCCATGAATGATTGCGCCCCCCGGGTGCGCCGCTGTCCTTTCCTTCAGACCGAGCCGCGGGATGACCTCTACCGCCACGTCCGAGACCTACACCGCGGGGCTCTCCCGCGAGCAGTTGCTCGGCGCCTATCGCACGATGCTCCTTTCTCGTCGAATCGACGACAAGGAGGTGCAGCTCAAGCGCCAGAACAAGATCTTCTTTCAGATCTCAGGTGCCGGCCACGAGGCCGTGCTGACCGCCGCCGGCATGGTCCTTCGCCCCGCCCACGACTGGTTCTACCTCTACTACCGCGACCGCGCGCTCTGCCTGCAGCTCGGCATGAGTGCCGTCGACATGCTCTACTCGGCGGTCGGCGCGGCCCGTGATCCGAACTCGGGGGGGCGGCAGATGCCCAGCCACTGGGGCAGTTCGGCGATGAACATCGTGAGCACGTCGTCACCGACCGGAACGCAGTTCCTGCAGGCCGCCGGCAGCGCCGAGGCGTCGATGCGCGAACGGATGCTCGACGGAACACAGACGGACGAAGTGACGCTCGTCACGACCGGTGACGGCACGACCTCGGAAGGGGAGTTCTGGGAGTCGCTCAACACGGCGTGCAATCTGAGTCTGCCGATGGTCTATCTGGTCGAGGACAACGGCTACGCGATCAGTGTCCCGGTCGAAGTGGGGACTGCCGGAGGATCGATCTCCCGGCTGGTGCGCGGCTTCCCGGGCCTCTACATCCAGGAGGTCGACGGCTGCGACCTGATCGCCAGCTACGAGGCGATGCAGCGCGCGGTGCGCTACGCGCGTGAGCGGAACGGGCCGGCGTTCGTCCACGCCAAGGTGATCCGACCCTATTCGCACTCGCTGTCCGACGATGAGACGATGTATCGTCCGGCAGAAGAGCGTGAAGCGGACGCCGCGCGCGATCCCCTCACGACATTCCCCGCCTGGCTGCTGGAGCACGGTCTGGCCAGCGAGGAAGAGCTGGCGGTCATTGCCGATGGCATCGAAGCGGAGCTGTTGCTTGCCACCGATGACGCGCTCGCGGCAGCACAGCCGGACGCCAGCACGGTCTATCACGGCGTCTATTCGCCGGATGTCGATCCGACAGGCGAGCAGTTTGACACGGAGGATGATCCGCAGTTCAGCGGCAGCGAAACGACGATGGTCGACCTGCTGAACCAGTGCATGAAGGACGAGATGCGCCGCAACCCCAGGATATTGATGTTCGGCGAAGATGTGGCGGACGCCAGCCGCTCCGAAGTGCTCGACCGGGTCAAGGGCAAGGGAGGCGTGTTCAAGGTCACCCATGGGCTGCAGAAGGAGTTCGGCAGCACGCGGGTGTACAACTCACCGCTGGCCGAGGCCAACATCGTGGGTCGCGCGATTGGACTGGCACTGCGCGGCTTCAAGCCGGTCGTCGAGATCCAGTTCTTCGACTACATCTGGCCGGCGTTCATGCAGATCCGCGATGAACTGGCCACGATGCGCTGGCGTTCGAACAATGCCTTCGCCGCGCCGGTGGTGATTCGTACCACGTACGGTGGCTACATCCGCGGAGGCGTCTACCACTCGCAGACCGGCGCCTCACTGTTCACGCATACTCCCGGCCTTCGCGTGGTATGCCCCAGCAACGCGCTGGATGCCAGCGGACTGCTGCGTACCGCGATCCGCTGTGAGGATCCTGTCATCTTCCTGGAGCACAAGCACCTTTATCGCCAGACGTACAACAAGGCGATGAATCCGGGGCCGAACTTCATGATTCCGTTCGGCAAGGCCCGCATCGCGCGCGAAGGTACGGATGTGACGGTGGTCACGTATGGTGCAACGGTGCAGCGCGCGCTGGCGGCCGCGAATCAGATGGCCGACGAAGGCGTCAGTGCCGAAGTGATCGACCTGCGCACGCTGTCCCCGTGGGACAAGGAGACGGTCTTTGCCAGTATCCGGAAGACCAATCGTGTGATCGTCGGATACGAAGACTCGATGTCGTGGGGCTATGGCGCCGAGATTGCGGCGGCAATCGCCGATGAGTGCTTCGCGTACCTCGACGCACCGGTGATGCGGGTCGCGAGTACCGACACGTTCGTGGGCTACGCACCGCAGCTCGAAGATGCAACGTTGCCACAGCAGGAAACATTCCGACAGGCATACCGGAAGATCGTCGCGTACTGAGGCCATCGCCTCACGCTGTTGTACGAACGTGAGCGGCCGGCATCGATCCAGATGCCGGCCGCTCACGTTGGTGCCCGTGCTCGAGTGGGGACCGCGAACCTATGGTCGCCGCGGCCGTTGCATCAACCGACTCATCTCGGTAATTCGAAAGCCCGCTGGAATGGCAAAGGTCGACGTATCGACCCTCTCCCGGCGGAGCGCAGTCATCTCCGCCCGAGTGGTGGTCCGCAGCGTGTCACTGCCGGACACCGTCACCGCCTTCGTGACCGAACGGACCGGGAAGCCGGCCGGTACCGCCCGCTCCGATTCGCGCAGTTTTCTGCGCACTGACGCAGGCAGGGCGAGGGACCGCCCGAATTGCTCGGCGAACGCACGAAATCCTGCATCGAGCCGCCCGATGTCGCGACTGACGCTGAGCTGCAGCTGCTGGTCGGTTCGCAGCGATCGCTGGGCGACCGGCGCGTTCAGTCGCAGCGTGTACCCCTGTGTCAGCTCGACGCGGCGCGTGGAATAGCCCAGCCGCCGAACATCCAGGCCGCGATCATGGGTCACACTCGTCACATCGCTGACCTCGAGTGGGACCGCACCAATCGGACCTGACATCAATGCCCCGAATTCACCGGTTGCAACCTTCAACACTTCACGCGTCACCGGATTGACGATCGCCATCGTGCTGTCGTCGGTGCGGATCAGGATTGTGCCGTTCTCGCCTGTCATCGCTTTCAGCGCTCCCTGGCGCACCGTGATCCGCGCGCTCCCCGCCCAGATGGCGACCTCGAGCAACACGTCTCCACCTGGCAATGGCTTTCCGTCCGCACTCGGGGTCACCGAGTACGTGAACAGCCAGGCCTGCGTGCGTGCCGCGGCCGGCTGTGCGAACATCGATGCGAACGGAAGGCACAGTGCACCCAGCGCGAACGAGCGAGCAAGGCCGGGCACGCGTCGCCAGCCGCGCGCGCTGCAGCCGCTCACTTCGGCGATGAAACGGCCACGATCGCGCCGTCGACCACGCGAATCAGTTCAGCGCCGCCGTCACCTGACGCAATCACGACAAACGAGGCCGGGCCACCACGTCGCAGCACCGCGTTCTGCGGAATGCCACGCACACTGGCACCACGAAGATCCACGACGCGCGCTGCCGTGCCTGCCAGTTTCCGCACTTCAGCGCTCGAACCAACAAGCGCCAGTTCCTTGCCGGCGATCGCCAGTGCATCGGCCACTGGCCGTCGCACGTCGTTGGTGCGGATACGACCATTCACGAAGGCCAGCGCGATTGCGCTCATGTCATCCCTGCCGTCGATCCATCGAGTCGCGCAGGTCGAGCAGAATCTCGAAGTAGAGCTGCTCGCGACGGTACGCGAAATCGAGCGCGATCTGCTGCGACGGATCTTCTGACGCCCTCGCTCGATCAAAGGCTTCCTTGTACATCTCTTCCAGGTTGCTCAGAATGCGATCGCGGGTGCGTGCCATGCGGGCGGCGTCCAGGGTATGGGGGGTCAGTCGGGGAACATCCCGGTCGTCCTGAAAAGACGACGCGGGACCGTCGGGGTCATAGATGAACCTGCGCGCCGCCGAAAACAGCGCGCGTCGTGGGTCGGGGAATTCAACCATCGTGAAGCGCGAAGAGATCTTTGTCAGAGATGAGTGGCGGTGCGTGTACTGCGGAGAGCAGTTCCCGGCCGCGGCACTGACCATCGACCACGTCCAACCACAGCTGCGCGGGGGCGACCGGTCTGGCGGCAACGTGGTGACCGCCTGCGCCCCCTGCAATTTGCGCAAGGGACACCGGCGACTGGCGGAATTCCTGACCGACGAGCCGCAGAGCCTGGCGACGTTCCGGCGCCATGCCCGGCACGTCTGGCCTCGGCACCTTCGTTCGCTGGACGAGGCACTGAGAGCCGAGCAACGTCGCCGAGGTCGTGTGGGAGGACACTAGTGACCGAGGCGATGGAAAACGGCCTCTTCCACGACTGCCCCCTGCTTGAGATGTTCGACCACGATGCGCTCGAGGAGTGCCGGCGTCACGTTCGCATACCACACGCCCTCGGGGTAGACCGCGATGATTGGCCCCGCGGCGCACACGCCGAGACAGGGCGTCTCGCCGCGCTTGACCCGACTCGGGCCGAACAACAACTCCTCTCGCTGAAGGAGCCGCGCGAGTTCGGCGTAAATGTGGCGCCCGCGGCGGTCTGGCGAGCAATACGATCCGGTGCACACGATCACATGCCGGGCGTAAGGGTCCATCTGAGGAAGCATGTGGATCAGTGTCGAAAAATTGCGAGCAAAACCTCGAGCACGATCAGGAGCACGATCGCCACCTCCAGCGCCTCGCTGCGCGCGGACTGTTGCTCGTCGTTGAGCATCGAATACGTCTCGCGGATGATCGCCAGCTTGCGGTCGATGCCCGCCCGCCAGGCCCGACCGCGGAACAGTTCCAGCGCTGCGGCATAGATGCGCGCGAGGTACACGTCGTCGGTCACTTTCAGCGAATTTTCCACCCGCTCCACCAGCTCGGTACTGTCAGCCACCGTCCGCTGCAGTTCCGCCAGCAGTGGCGCGTAACGCCGGCTGAAAATCGCCATCTTGCGTGACCCGGGACGGGCGGCCTCGATCCGGTCGTACATCCGCGGCAGCTCGGCGTCCAGCGTCGCGTCGTAGAATCGCAGTTCGAGCAACTGCGCATTGGCGAACTCGAGTATGAACTGGACATCGGTGTCCACCAGCGACGCGTCGACGATGAGCGCGTTGTCCCACGTCAGGACGGCGAGGTCTTCAGCGGTATAGCTGAAACGGTGCGGGAGGAGTTCCCGCATCGCCCCGGTACTGAGCGCCCGCCGCTCGTTGAGCAACAGCGGGGAGAGCAGCGTGTCATGAAGTACTGCCGGCAGCAGTGCTTCTCCCTGCAGGTCGGTCAG
The DNA here is from genome assembly GCA_964392395.1 of uncultured Gemmatimonadaceae bacterium. Taxonomy (GTDB): domain Bacteria; phylum Gemmatimonadota; class Gemmatimonadetes; order Gemmatimonadales; family Gemmatimonadaceae; genus JACMLX01. Next base: position 33,197 of record CAYMQV010000012.1, on the reverse strand, counting down.
TCGTGCCACACGGTAGACGATGTAGTCCTCGGTCTGCTGCGCGATCGCCGGACGCTCGATGCAGCTCCGGATGCGCTCCGCAAGCGAGGTGAGGTGTCCGTCGAGCAACGCCGGGACGACGGCAGCAGCGTCGAGCAATTCGCCGAAATCGACGAAGCCATGCCAGGTGATCCCTGGCGGCGCTGGCACACGCGCACGAAGGCTGATCACGCCGAAATCAAAGATGCGAGCGCTGACCTCGACCGTGAGCCTGTCACCGCCAAGGACCACCTCCTCCGTTCCAAGAATGACGGTGATCGGAGGATTGGGGATCTGGAGCGCCTGGGCCTCGCCGCGGACCGGCCGGACGCGAGCAGGCGCCTGTGTGGCCAACAGCTCGAGGACGCGATCGAGGGCGATCTCATACCCGACATCGAAGAGACGGTACACCACGGCGTCGGCCTCGACACGAAGCGCATCGGCGGACGCGATCTGACCCTCGATCAGTGGCGGGACGGGGGACGAGTCGCGAGGCATGCACCGAAGTTACTCCGATTCTGCACATCCGCCTCGCCTTTGGCCTCGGCGTGGTTCGGCACACCCGGTCCCGAGGTGGTGCAGTTTCAGCCCGCGTACGACTTTGCACTGGCGTGAACGGCTTCCACGGGCGACGATATCATCTCGTGCGGGCGCGGTGCGGACGCCGCCGCCCTCCGGCCACTATTCTGTCCTTTCCTTCATGGTCTCATGACCTCTCCGCTGCAGCTCCCCGACCCGGCAATTCTCGGACGGGGCTACGACACACCTGAAGTCCTGGTCAGCACCGGATGGCTGGCGGAGCATCTGAATGACGACAACCTGCGACTGCTCGAGTGCGACGAGGATGTGCTGCTCTTCGATTTTGGACATATTCCGAGCGCGCAGAAGATCGACTGGCACACCGATCTGAACGATCCGGTCATGCGCGACTATGTCACGTGTGATCAGTTCCAGAGGCTGCTTCGGAAACTCGGCATCAGCGACGAGACACTGGTGGTCTTCTATGGTGACAAGAACAACTGGTGGGCGGCGTACGCGTTCTGGGTCTTCCATCTCTTCGGCTTCCGGAACACCCGTCTGCTCGACGGCGGGCGGCTGAAGTGGGAGATGGAGGGACGTCCGCTGGTGACGGACCGCTCCACGTATCCTGTGACGTCCTTTGAAGCCAAGGAGCGGGACGATGGGGCCATCCGCGCCTTTCTTCCGGACGTGCTCTCGCACTCCAAGGCGTCCGGTCAGCTGGTAGACGTCCGTTCGCCACAGGAGTACACCGGCGAAAAGCTGCATATGCCCGAATACCCGCAGGAAGGCGCGATGCGAGGCGGACACATTCCCGGTGCGCGCAGCGTACCCTGGGCTCGCTCGGCGAACGCCGATGGCACCTTCAAGTCCGCGGATGAACTGCGTGCCATTTATGAAGGTGAGCATGCCCTGCGCGCCGATCAGCCGACCATCACGTATTGCCGGATCGGTGAACGGTCATCGCACACATGGTTCGCGCTCACCTATCTCCTCGGATATCGTGACGTCAGGAACTATGACGGCAGCTGGACCGAGTATGGCAACGCTGTCCGGACACCGATCGTGACCGGCGCCACGCCCTCCGCGCCACGAACGACTGTATGAGCGGCACCAAGCCTCCGTCCACGATTCACCTCGAATGGCAGGGTGACCGACGGTTCGATACCGGGCGCCCGGACGGTCCGACGATTCGACTGGACGGTGACGGGATCACCGGCCAGAGTCCAGTGGACGCGTTGATGAGCGCGCTGGCGGCGTGTACAGCCGTCGATGTGGTCGACATCATGGCGAAACGTCGGACACCCCTGGCGACGCTCTCCATCGATGCCGTGGGCGCGCGCGCCGATAGTGTGCCACGTCGAGTGATCTCGGCTTCACTCACCTTTCATCTGCATGGCGAGGGGATCGAACGATCACACGCCGAGCGCGCCGTCGAGCTGGCGATTTCGAAGTACTGCAGCGTGCGTGACTCGCTCGACCCTGCGCTACCCGTTCACTACAGCGTGATTCTCAACGGGGATGTCGGCAGCGTTCGGCTTGCGGGTGCGGCGGCGGTGGAGTAATCGCGCCGCCGGACGGGTCGCCCAGTGGGACTCAGTGATGCTCGGGACCACAGGCGCAGCGATGCAATGCGCCTCGGTTCTTCCAGTGAGCCAGGACGAGAAACGTCGCGGCCACAATCACGATCAGCACTTCGAACAGCGAGGGCCCGACGTGCATCGCGCGAAGGGTAACGAGCATCCCGATTCCGCTCATGAACAGCACCAGCGGAGTCTGCAGCTGGTGTATGCGGTACCCCGGCACCAGCGCGACCAGCCCGATCACCACTGACGCGCCAAGGAAGGCCCAGTCGATCCACGACGCGGCCAGCAATGACGCCGCCGGCGCCACTCCGAGGAGGAGCGCAACCACCACACAATGCGCCGCACAGGCAAACGACGCTGACACACCGACCACGTCGAGCGACGGCCGGACGTGCGAGATGGTTTGCGCGGAGATTTCCATCGGCTGCAACGGAAGAAAGTGGGGGTCGCGACTCCACGGCCAGACATCAGACTACGCGGTGCGAAAACCAAAGATAATGATACCAACAACTGATACGCGTCTATCAATAATGGGAGGTGGACCGGCTCTCAGTCAAGGGGGCTGGTGCCAGCCCGCAGCAATACCACGGTACTCGTACGGATTTGACCCAGCTCGAGGCCTCGCTTCCAGCCACCGGCTCTGCTAGGTTTGAAGGCTTGCCGGGATCGAGTGCACCCCGGCGCGTGACCTCAAGACGAGATAGCAGCTATGAAGGACGGCATTCATCCCGCGTACCACCCGGTGATCTTCAAGGACGCCTCGTCGGGTTTCGCGTTTGTGACCCGCTCGACCCAGTCGAGCGACCAGATGATGGAGTGGACGGATGGCAAGTCCTATCCGCTCATCACGATGGAAATCACCAGTCATTCGCACCCGTTCTATACGGGCCAGCAACGCATGATCGATACGCAGGGTCGTGTCGACCGCTTCAAGAAGCGCTACGCACGCTGAGGTTTGTGTTTCGCCCGTGAACGAACGACGAGGGCGGTCGGTGCATCGATGCACCGACCGCCCTTTTTTCATCGCTGATGCCACGCCGGCAGCAGCTATTTCAGCTTGAAGGTCAGACCGAGGTTCAACGTGGCCGCACCCGATCCCAGGTCGCCGTAGAGCGCCACCTTCGGCGTAAAGAAGTATCTGCCACCGGCCCGGCCAATGACGTACAGCCCGCTGTTGAAGCCACAGCTGTCATTTCCGAAATTCGAGCAGCGCACGGTCTGGAAGCCCAGGCCTGCGCCCAGAAACAGATCGACCTTGTTCGACGGGTCGATCGGAAAGTGATAGTTCATCGTCGCCCCGATCGGGATGTAGCTCACGCTGGCCCGATTACTACGACCGAAGGTGTAGACGTCGGCACTGACTTCAAAACCGAGCAGCCCATTGCCGAGATCCGGCAGCTTCTTGAAGATGTTTTCGTAGCGGCCGCCAAAGGACAGATTGGCGTCGCCGAGATTGCCGATACCGAGGACAAATCCGACATCGGAGTACCCCTTGCGCACCTGGCCGTACGCCTCCGTCGGTGGAAGGCAGGTGAACGTAAGCGCTCCGAAAAAAATGATCAGGGTTTTCTGCATGGCTTTCGATCCTGGATCGTGAGGGTGGTGCAATTGTTCAGGGCAGGCGCTTCACTGCCGCTGCACGATACCGCAGGAACGGTGCCGACTGTGGCCGGGCCAGCTCCATTGGCAGACGCGCCGCCCACCAGAAGGAAGAACGGGCGGCGCCCGCAGGGTGCCGCCCGTTCTTCCTTCTGGTGGGACAATCGCGCGCGAACTGGCGCGCTGCGGAGAGAGAGGTGCCGCCGCGCCGCGCACCGCAGCACCCTGCACTACTTCAGCTTGAAGGTTGCCCCAAAATTGATCGAGGCTGCGCCTGCGCCTGCGTCGGCATACAGCGCGACATTCGGCTTTAAGAAGTAGCGGCCGCCGGCGCGGCCGATGAAGTACAGTCCGCTGTTGAATCCGCCGCAGCCTGAAGCCGCGAAACCGGAACAGCTCACGGTCAGGAACCCGAGCCCCGCTCCCAGGAACGCATCGAATTTGTTCTTCGGATCGAGCTTGAAGTGGTAGTTCGCCGTCGCCCCGAAGGGGATGTAGCGAAGCGAACCAGCCCCGCGGAAGTCGTAGCTGTAGACGTCAGCGCTGACACCGATTCCGAGCAGCCCATCCCCGAGGTCAGGCAGCTTCTTGAAAACCTTCTCGAAGCGGCCGCCGAAGGCGATGGACGCGTCACCGATGTTGCCAAGGCCGATCACGCCTCCCACATCGGTATAACCGAGGGCAACCTGCGCGCATGCCTCGCGCGCCGACGCCATAAGCAGGATTGCGACCCCAATTGCACCAAACAGCGTTCTGCGCATATCCATGTTCCTCGAACTCAAAGGGAGTAGTGTGACACATCAGGGTCCTGCATCAGACGGTAAAGCCCCACGACACCATGTTCACAGCCTGATTCCCATTACGCGAAACGACGGTACAGACCGTCAGAGCGTCGCGCAGTAGCGTAGAAGTGGCCCAGTCTCGTCACAACGACATTGAAACGAACGGCCTGAAATCCGCTGCCAACGGTGGGGTTGCGTCCGGTGAAATCTGCCGGTCGTCAGACAGTTTCAACGACCGGGGTTCGCCGAGCGCCTGTCTGTGGCCCGCCTGTCTGTGGCGCGACCGTCACGGCACGAGTGGCGGGGTGCCAGACGCAGTCCGGGGCGCGGCGACGGGCGCGTCTGCTCGCGGCGCTCAGGCGGCCTTGCAGGTCGTGCAGCGCCCGAACAGCATCACTTCATGCCCTTCGGTCACAAACCCGCTCGGTGCCAGCTTCTGGATGTCCGCAGGGCAGCCTTCCACCTCGAACACCTTGTCGCAGGCTCGACAATGAAAGTGATGATGGTGCCCCAGATGCGCGACTTCGTAGCGCGGCGCCTCACCGGGCACATCTATGCTCTTCAGTTCGCCTTCGTCGACCAGTGTCTTGATCGTCCGGTACACGGTCGCGATGCCCATCGACGGCACTTCAGACTTCGCGTAGTCGAGCACTTCAGCGGGCGAGAGGGGGCGATGCAGGGTGCTGAAAACACGCCGAATAGCCCCGCGCTGCCGCGTATTCCGTTCCATCAGTCCTCCGCACGTGGCGGTCAGGTGTTGATCGCGCAGGCAGCACGCAAAGCCGATCGTTCAGTCGTACTCATGCTTCGCCTGTCGCTGGGTCAGAAAGGCCAGCGGCGCTCGAAGCTCGGAACAGCGACACCCAAAATGCACTATTGAGAATGATATGATAACGAGAATCCGGGGTGGACGGCAACCGCCTTTCGGTAACTGCTACCTTCTCCCGATGCGCGCCCTTCCGGCAACCTGCCTTTTTGTCTTCGCCACAGCCTGTGCGACACCGGTCTTCAATGGCGTCGTACTCGATCCCGCCGAGTCAGCTCCCCCACTCCACCTGGCCGATTCGGCCGGGGTGGAGTTCGATCTTGGTCGGGAGAACGGCAAAGTCGTCCTGGTTTTCTTCGGCTACACACACTGTCCTGACGTGTGCCCGACCACGCTGGTGGACTGGCGGCACGCCTCCGACTCGCTTGGATCGCAGGCATCACAAGTGAAGTTCGTGTTCGTGAGTGTGGACCCTGAGCGCGATACGCCCGCCGTGGTCCAGCGCTACGCCGCGCGCTTCTCTCCGAGTTTCATCGGTGTCACGGGATCCCGCGCCGCTATCGACGCCACGCTGGCGGCGTGGAAGCTGGCCGCCTTCCGGGACGGCGTGCCGGGGGCGCCCGATGCGGCATACACGGTCAGTCATCCGTCGCAGGTGTTCGTGGTAGACCGTGAGGGGCAATTGCGACTCATGCACCGGGCCGGGTTGACGCCGACCCAGATCGCCGACGACGTCAGGGCGCTGCTGTGACGACACGCTTCATGCTTTCAGGACTGCTGCTCGTCGCGGCAGCCTGTCGAGGCGGGAAGGAGCAGGTGGACATTTCCGGCGCGCCTCACATGCGACCCGCCGAGCAAGGCGCCTCGTCCGCGGTGTACTTCATGCTCAGGAACCCAACCGCCGACACGCTGGTGCTCTCTGGCGTCGAGATGGACGTGGCCGGCTCAGTTTCACTCCACCGTTCCGTCGAACGCGATGGCATGAGCAGCATGACCCAGGTCGACTCGGTGGTGGTCGCGCCGAATGATTCGGTGGCGTTTGCCGAGCGTGGACTTCACATCATGGCCTCTGATCTGCATACAGCGCTGCGGCTGGGCGACACCGTCGTCTCCCGGCTTCGATTCCGACCCTCGCGCATGGACACCTTGCGGATTCCGGTCCGTGAGTAACCCGCTACGTCGGGGTGCCACCGTGACCGGCGTTGTCGTCCTGACCGCCATCGCCAGCTGGTGGGCCTGGCCGAGGCCGGCGCTCGAACTGCGTGTCGAGCTCGGTGGCCGCGGAGTGGTCGTGGACCGGTGGGGCAACACTACGCCCCTCCCGGAAACGGTCTTCGTCAGCGCCACCGGCCGAGCCACCAAGATTCGTCTCGACAACCGCGACACGACCTTCCAGACCCTCGGGCTTTTCAGCGCTCCAACCCGCTCAGTGCGCAATTACCGGGTACTGCCTGGTGTCTTTGCCGGCTTCTGTTCGGCCCACGCCGCCAGGAATACGATCACCTACGTCGTCCAGTAGCGTAGCTTCCGTGTTCAACCTCAGGACAGGCAGCCCCATGGCCGTGACGGCGGAGACGGTGCATCGGGAAGAGATCGCGAATGCGGTCACGCATGGCGTTGGCGCACTCGCCAGTGCCGCAGCGGGGGCGGTCCTGGTGACGCTGGCGCAGTTGCACGGCACGCGTATGCAGATGATCAGTGCGCTGGTGTTTGGCTCTTCGCTGGTGATGCTCTACACGGCATCGACGTTGTATCACGCCATCCCCTCGGCCGCCGCGAAGCGGCGGTTGAAGGTATTTGATCACTGCGCGATCTACATGCTCATCGCAGGGACCTACACGCCGTTTGCGCTGATCGGGCTGCGCGGCGTCTTCGGCTGGTGGTTGTTCGGCGTGGCGTGGGGGCTTGCCACCGTCGGTATCGTCTTCAAGCTGTTCTTCACCGGGCGCTTCAAGCTCTTTTCGACGCTGGTGTACATCGGCATGGGCTGGATGTCACTGTTTGCGATCAAGCCGATGCTGGTGAAGATCCCTGTGTCTGCGTTGATGTGGCTGCTGGCGGGGGGCATCGCCTACACCGCTGGTACGCTTTTCTACCACAACCAACGGCTGCGCTATTCACATGCAGTGTGGCATCTCTTCGTGCTCGCGGGAAGCGCCTGCCACTTCATCGCCGTGATCAGTCAGGTCATCCCGGTCGTCTGACCGGCTCGAGGTGGGGGCGGATGCCGGTGGCCGTCGTCAGTGGAAACGAATCGGCTATCTTTGGCGGACGGCACACTCTCCGCCTCGATGATCTCTTCGCGCCGTTCGCGGCGCCGTCAGCCCCGCCAATGACCACTCCGACTGCTGCGCCCGTTTCGGCGTTTCTCCGACATAACTTTCGCCACTTCAACGCCGCCGCGCTGATCGAAGCCGCGGACGGGTACACCGCGCATCTCGGCAGTGGTGGCAAGATGTTCGTCACGCTGGCCGGTGCCATGAGCACGGCGGAGCTGGGCGTGTCGCTGGCCGAAATGATCCGGCAGGACAAGATTCACGGCATCAGTTGCACGGGAGCGAATCTCGAGGAAGACGTCTTCAACCTCGTTGCGCACGATTTCTACGAGCGCATTCCGAACTGGCGCGATCTGACGCCGGAACAGGAACAGGACCTGCTCGAGCGGCACATGAACCGCGTGACCGACACCTGCATTCCCGAAATGGAAGCGATGCGCCGGATCGAGAGTGTGGTTCTCGAGGAATGGATCGCGGCCGACAAGGTGGGGGCGCGCTACTTCCCACACGAGTTCATGTACAAGATCCTGCTCTCCGGCAAACTGAAGGACAGCTATCAGATCGACCCGAAGCATTCGTGGCTGCTGGCGGCTGCGGAGAAGAACCTTCCGATCATCGTGCCAGGCTGGGAAGATGCGACGCTGGCGAACATGTTCGCGGGCCACGTCATCAGCGGTGACGTGCAGAACGTGCACACCGTCAAGACCGGCATCGAGTACATGATGTTTCTGGCGGAGTGGTACACGCAGATCACGAAGGCGTCATCGCTCGGTTTTTTCCAGATCGGCGGCGGCATCGCCGGCGATTTCCCCATCTGCGTGGTCCCGATGCTGCATCAGGACCTGCAGCGGAATGACGTACCGCTGTGGGGCTATTTCTGCCAGATCAGCGACAGCACCACCAGCTACGGATCGTACTCCGGCGCAGTACCGAACGAGAAGATCACGTGGGGGAAACTCGGGGTGAATACACCGAAGTTCATGATCGAGAGCGACGCGTCCATCGTGGCCCCGTTGATCTTTGCCCTGGTGCTCGGACAGTGAGTGCGCGCGGCTGGACATCGCGGATCGTGATGGGGGCGGCGGTCGTCTCGTCGCCACTGCTGGCAAACGCGGCATTGGTGCATCTCAAGCTGTCGCGCAGCGAACCAACGGCGAACGCTCGGCTGACGACGTCGCCCACGACCGTGAAACTCTGGTTCACGCAGCGGCCCGAGCTGACGGTGACGGCCATCAGGATCCGGAGTGGTACGGGGGCCGCAGCGGTGGAGCGCGCATTGGCACCATTGGCGCGCGCAGCGGCCGCGAACTCACCAATCAGCGCCCGGGTGGGGGCGGCGCTTGCCCCGGGTCATTACGAGATCATCTGGCGGACGATGGCGCGCGACGGGCATGTGCTGAACGGTGTGATACCGTTCGACGTCAGCACACCGGCCGCACACTGACGCTGGGCGACCGTGGAATGGATCTTCGCGAGATGGCTGACGAACGTTGCCACGGTGCTGATCGTCGGTGCATGCGCCGTTGGCCTCGCCCTGCTGCCGCGCCTCGTGGCCGACGGAGCGACGCGCGCCGCGATCGCAGCTGATGCGGCGCGAACGGGGATCATCGCCTGCTGCGCGATGATCCCCGCGTCGTTCATGCGCCTCGCGGACCAGATTCTGGCGCTTCGGTCTCCGGGCGATCCTCTCCTCATCGGCGCAGGTCCGCTGCTGCGCTCGACCATGTGGGGTGCCGGTTTCCTTTGGCAGTGCCTAGCGCTCGTGGTTGCCTTTGTCGGGCTCTGGGCATGCCGTCGCACGTCGCACCGGGCATGGCCATGGCTGGTGGCGACGGTTGGCGCTGCGGGCCTCTGTGCCACGCCGGCACTGCAAGGGCATGCGATCGGCAATGAGATGTACACAACCATCGCGCTCACGGCCGACATTGCCCACGTCATTGGTGCTGGCGTGTGGATTGGCGGGATCAGCGTGATCGGGTGGCTTGGCGTGGCGATACCGAACGCCGATGGAATCGTAGTGCCGACTCAGGCGGCGCTCGCCGACGCGCGCCTGCGTCAGCTGGTTCCGCTCGTGCCACCGATTGCGCTGAGCGGAGCAGCACTGCTCACGACCAGTGGCGTCGCTGCGAGTGTACTACCGCTGCGTGGAGTGGGCGATCTGTGGAGCACCGGGTGGGGACGATACGTGATGCTGAAGGCGGTGCTGCTCCTCATCATCGTGACCCTCGGCGCCCTGAACTGGCGACGACTCGGTCCTCGGCTACGCGACGCGACCGGCGTGACAGCGCTCCGTCGGTCACTGTTGATCGAACTGGCGCTGGCGGCCGTCGTCCTGGTCGTAACGGCCATCCTGGTCGTCACACCGTTGCCTGGTGAGTGATCCGGGGGCCCAGAGTGCAGGGGTGCCGAGGAACGGCTTTTCGGGCCAACAGCGGGTCACCATCGCAACGCGTAGCTTTGCCAGTGAAACGGGGGCGCAGCTGCAGGGGAGGCCCGGCAGTTTTTCGTCCGCGTCAGTCGGCAGCAGTCTGCCGTCCACCGTGCTCTTGCCTGCGAGAGCCAAGCCGGCGCCAGATGGTGCCAGAACCGGGACGATCATGCGCCATCTCCTTCTTGCGTTGACTCTTGCCTGCTCCACCGCCGCCTGTACCAAGGCAGAGAAAGTGCCAGAGGCGTACCGACCGCCAGACGTTGGGGATGCGGCACCCGCATTTACGGTTGCGACGCTGGCGGGGGATTCGGCACGCGTTGGTGGTGCTGTCCGACAGCCAGTGACACTGGTCAATGTCTGGGCCACCTGGTGCGGGCCCTGCAAGGCCGAGTTTCCAGAACTCCAGTCGTTGCACACGACGTACGCCCCACGTGGGTTACGGGTGCTGGCCATTTCGATTGACACCGACGATGACGCGGCCGTGGCAGCGAGCGCGAAACAGATGGGCGCCACGTTCATGATCGGCCGTGATCCAGCCGATCAGGTACGCGGTCAGATCTCCGCCGTGGGCATTCCGGAAAGCTGGCTGGTGTCGGCCGATGGACGCCTGCTCTGGCGGCACTCCGGCGCAATTCCCGCTGGAGACGTGACGGTGCGTGTGGCGATCGACGCTGCCCTTGGGAGCGCGCAATGAGTCTCGTTGGCGTCCGGCGTGCTGCATTTCAGGGATATGAAATTCATCATATGTCACGCGCGGCCCTGACCTGATGGCGCTGCACCCACCGCCGCCCGCACCCATCGGCGCCGAGTCGATCGGTGTCGCTGGACGAGATCTCTCACGCCTTCTCGCGGAAACGATCGAAGCTGCGGTCATGACGATCGATCCATCGGGGGTCGTGACGTATGCCTCCAGTTTCGTCGAAGCGCTGTTTGGCTTCCCGCGGGCGCAGTTTGTCGGGAGACACTTCACCTCGTTGATGGCGGAGACGGAACGCACGATCGCGATGCTGTTGCTGGAGAAAATGACCCTCGGCGAGCGCTTCCCGATTGCGACATGGCTTCTTCGGCGAGCGGACGGGACGGCGATCTGGGTCGAGTCGCGCGTGACGATCATCCGCGACGCAGACCAGCGGGTGACCGACTACATCACCGTGACCCGCGACATGGGCGAACGGCGGCTGGCGCAACAGATGCTGGCGCGCACCCGCGCCGACTATGATGCACTGGTGCGCCGTGCGGTGTACGGTGTGTATCGTGCCGAGAGCAACACGCGGCTGCTCGACGCAAATCCGGCGATGCTCGAGCTGCTGGGGTATGACACGCGCGAAGAGCTGATGGCACTCGACCTTGCCGTCGACGTCTATGCGGACGCCTCGGATCATGAGTGGCTGGTTCGCACGGCGCAGAAGGGTGAGCTCGACGACTGGGTCGAGGTCACGTGGCGGCGTCGCGACGGTGAGCTGATCGATGTCCGGCTGTCGCTCCGCATGGTTGAGGACGAGGAGGGTGGTCCGGCAGTGTACGAGGGGATCGCCGAAGATGTGACGGAGCGCCATCGCCGTGATGAGCGCCTTCGGCGGAGCGAACGCATGGCATCACTCGGCCATATGCTGGCTGGCGTGGTGCACGAGCTGAACAATCCGCTGGCTGCGATCAGCGGGTTCTCACAGTTGCTGCTGCGAGGTGTGTGGCCTGAGGACGACCGCAAGGCGCTCGAGACGATCGGCCGCGAGGCGCGGCGGGCTGAGCGCGTGGTGCGCGATCTCCTCACGTTCGCGCGACAGGGCAACGTGACGCGGAGCGAGGTGGTCGACCTGCATGGGGTGATCCGTCATATCGTCGACACGCAGCGCTACACGCTCGACACCCGCGGTGTCCGGGTCACGCTCGCACTGACCGAGCACCCGGTGCATGTGCAGGGCGACACGGCGCGCCTCGAGCAGGTGATGCTGAACCTGGTGGTCAATGCCCGACAGGCATTGGAGGCGATGCGCGGCGAACGCGCGATGCTGCAGACGCCACTCGAGCTCCACATTTCGACCGGGGTGGAACACGATGGCTTCGTGGTCGTCCGAGTTGCGGACAACGGCGCCGGCATCTCCCCGTCATTGCTGGGTCGCATCTGGGATCCGTTCTTCACCACCAAGGAAGAAGGGGTCGGAACCGGCCTCGGTTTGAGTGTGGTGCACAGCATCGTGACCGAGCACGGCGGGGTGGTGGATGTGCAGAGCGAACTGGGTCGCGGCACGGAATTCCTGGTCCGTCTGCCGACGATCGATGTCCCGATCGAAGCCGATGCTCCGCTGGACGCGACGGACGGCTTGCCGCTGCGGCCGGCAGCGGACGGCCCGCCGATGGGCCAGGCGCTCGACATCCTGGTGGTGGATGACGAAGCAGCGATCATCAGTTTTCTGACGCGGTTCCTGACAACTCGCGGCCACGCCGTGGTGGCGGCGAGCGACGGGATGCACGCACTCCGGATCGCGGAGCAATTCACCTTCGACGTGGTGGTCTGCGATCTCCACATGCCGGAGATGGATGGGATCGAGCTGATCAGGCGGATGCGAATGCTGCCGAGATGCGCCGTGACGCGGTACGTCCTCAGCTCAGGCGACGGACACGATTCCCCCCTGATGGGCAGGGTCGAATCGCTTGGGGTGGGCGGGCTGCTCGCCAAGCCATATACGATCGACCAGCTCGTTTCCGTCGTCGAAGGAACGCCTGTCGCGTAGTGAGGTTTCTCATCCGACATCGGCGATGACCCCTCCGGCCCGCTTGCCCGAGGTGTTATTGTAGTGGCAGCCGGTGGACCGGCCCCCGTAATCTGTCGTATGAGGAGCGTTTGCCTGATGGCCAGCCCGACCGAGGGACGTCATGTCCCGATCAATCCGACCAAAGAAGGATGGCCTGCAGCCATCCTCACGACCATTGTGGCTGTTGCCCTGTGGTTCGGCGCCTGGAGCATTCACAAGGCGACGTTCCGCGAGCCCACCGATCCGATGTTTCGGGCCAAGGGGTCGTTGCCGCATGGCTCGTCCGTGAAGCCGGCGGCGGCGGCCGAGACACCGGCGGCGCACTAGGTTTCAGGTCGCCAAAGCAGCGCAACGCGGCGCGCACCCGATGGGTGCGCGCCGCGTTGCTGTTCAGCCCCGTCGATCTACGCCCCGCTCGAGACCGCGCACGTGCCGGAGTGGGGATCAGAGGCGAGCGCGAATGGCAACCGGCCTGAGCTCGTCGAGATCTCGAATTCGGCACCGAAGTTCGCTGGGCCGATGAGTGTGACGGAACCGCTGCCGGTATCGAAGTCAGGAGCACAAGCCGCGGACGTCGGCGCCATCATGACGCGCAGGTTGCACGGTTTCAACGGTTGGCAGATCGCATCCATGGCGTGACCTTGCAGCGATGAACTGTCGGAGACTTCGATGAGCCGAGACACCGGTGAGACAGGGCACACCGCGCCCGGGCTCCTGCCTGGATTTGCCGTCACGAGCGTGACGCCCGGCGATCAGACGGCCCTCGCCGCTGCGATGCTGATCGTCCTGCTCGCCCACGATGGCGCCAACGTGGCGGCGATGGTGCCAGTGGAGACCGGCATCGACGATCCGTGCGAACCCGGGAGCGCCGGCGCGCTGATACGATGGGCCGCCGCACACCTGGACAGCCCGCGCCTGGTGACGCCGTTCGCCCTGGAGGCGAACCGCTCGCCGATGCATGCTGCTGACGCCTCAGGGACCCTGCTCCACAGCGCCGCCTTCGACCGGGCGCGAGAGGAACTCTGCGATGGCCGATCCGCGTTGATCATCGCAGATGCGGTCGGACTCCTGGACCCGATCACGCCGTCGCTGACGATGCTCGATCTGATCGTACGATGGTCGCTGCCGACGATTGTCGTCGAACCGATTTCGAGGTGGGCCGGCGGGCATGTCGCGCTCATCGCATCGGCGCTACTCTCGCGAAGCCTTCCCGTTGCTGGCGTGATATTGTCGCCAAAAGCACCGGCTGACGTGTTGGATGATGACGCGGTGACTGCGATCACCGAGACCATCGGTGCGACGCTCGACTGTCCCGTGCTGCTCCTGCCTCATCTCGTCTCGATTCACGATCGCGGTGAATTGCTTGCGGCAGCGCAGTCCTGTGGCCTGCAGAGAATCGCGCGGCGTTCCTTCCCCTGATCTCCGGAACCATTACTCCATGCCGTCCATCGCAGACCTTCGCCGCGACTATGCGCTGGCGTCGCTCGATCTTGCTGACGTGGTCGCCGATCCGATCATGCAGTTCGAGCGGTGGTTCGGCAATGCCATCGACGCCTCGATCGCTGAGCCAAACGCCATGACGCTGGCAACAGTGGCACCAGACGGTGCCCCTGATGCGCGGATTGTGCTGCTGAAAGGCGTCGACGATCGCGGCTTCACCTTCTTCACCGACTATCGCAGCCAGAAGGGGCAGGATCTGCTCGCCAATCCTCAGGCGGCGCTGGTATTCTTCTGGGTGGAACTGGAGCGGCAGGTCCGCATTCGCGGGACGGTGTCGAAAGTCTCGCCGGAGGAATCCGGCCACTATTACGACTCACGGCCTCGTGGGAGCAGGATCGGGGCCTGGGCCAGTACGCAGAGTAGCGTGATCGCCAGCCGTTCCGTGCTCGAGGCGCAGGTGGCCGACGTCGAGGCCCGGTTTCCCGGCGAGCTGGTCCCGCCGCTCCCGGGGCACTGGGGCGGCTACCTGGTAGCGCCGACTCAGATCGAATTCTGGCAGGGTCGCCAGAGTCGCCTGCACGACCGGATTCGCTATCGCCGCGAAGACGCGGGCTGGACGGTGGAGCGACTCTCACCCTGACGGCGGTTCCGCCTGAAACTGCGGCGCGGACTCTCGCATTCGCACGGCATGACCTCTCCCGTCCATCTCATCCTCGGCGCGACCGGCGGTATCGGCTCCGCACTCGCCCGGCAGTTGGCTGCAACCGGCGCACGGCTCGTGCTCACAGCGCGCAACGCCGACGCACTGGCGGCCCTCGGCGCTGAACTCGGCGCGACCACCGTGCTGGTGGATGCCACCGTCAGTGCCGATGTCGAGCGCGCCGTCGAGACCGCTGTCAGCACCTTCGGCCGGCTCGATGGTGCCGCCAACTGTATCGGATCGCTGCTCCTCAAGCCGGCACACCTGACGCGCCCCGAAGAGTTCGACGAGGTGCTGAGCGTGAATCTCCGATCCGCGTTTTCACTGGTGCGTTCTGCGACGCGCGTGATGATGAACAACACGGAGCCCAGTGGAGGCAGCATCGTGCTGGTGGCCTCGGCTGCCGCGCGTATCGGACTGGCAAACCATGAGGCGATCGCCGCCGCGAAAGGGGGCGTGATCAGTCTGACGCTTTCGGCCGCCGCCAGCTACGCCGCCAAACAGGTGCGCGTGAACTGCGTGGCGCCGGGCCTGGTGCGCACCCCCTTGACCGCTCGCATCACAGGTAGTGCCGCTGCCGAGCAGTCGTCGGTCGCAATGCATGCCCTCGGCCGTCTCGGCGAGCCTGGCGATGTGGCGCGCGCGATTGCCTTTCTCCTCGATCCCGCGAACAGCTGGATCACGGGGCAGACGCTTGGTGTGGATGGTGGATTGGGCACGTTGCGCAGCCGATAGGCGGGCGTTGCAATCTGCGTGAACGGCACTCCGCAGAATGCCGTGGCTCGCTACACTCACCTTCGCGCTGCTTTCACTGCCGGGCAGGTGAGGCTGAGCGCGAGGACGAGGTCAACAGCACATGCTTCTCGGTCCCAGACGCAGACTACAGATCGAGCAGCCGGTGCGCACTCTCGCTGGCGTGCCAGGCTCGCGCCTTTGGGGACAGCATGCCCGCAAGACCAGCAAACAAAGCCGCAATGCCGGCGTAATACGGCGCGCCGTCGCCCAAGTCGGGCAAACTGAGCATGACGCCAACCATCAGTGGTGCCATCGACGCCAGCGATCCAACGAAGAGTGCAGTACGTGAATAGCGCTTCACACGAAGACACGCAGCCGCAGCAACCGGCAGCGACAGGAACAACAGGGTAACCGCACCCACGCCGCTGATGACGGCAGCAATCGAGAAGAACACACCGGTGACGGCGATCGCGCTCAGCGAAGCGATCACGATCGTCGGCGCGCGCATCATTTCACTCGCTCGAGCGCAGTCTGCGCATCGCGCATACTGGGGTTGGACTTGAGCGCGAGTTGATAGGAGGCCCTCGCCTCGGCATTCCGCTTCTGTCGCTCGTAGATCTGACCGAGGCGAAAGTGCGCGTTGGCGAGCGGCGGGTCGTTTGGGCCGCGCTGTCCGCGGAGGTACTGCTGCAGCGCCTGCTCTCCACGCTGCTGCTGCTGCCCAGTGACGGCAGCGGTGCGGCCGATGCTGAAGAGCGCGAACAAGCCGTTGGTCTTGCGTGCCTGCCAGCGGGTAATCGTGGCAAAGGCCTCCGATGACCGCTGACCGTCGGCCTGCATTGCCGAGAGGTTCGCCCAACCGAGGACGCTGTCAGGGAACTGCGTGGTCGCCGAGCCGAGCAAACGTTCAACCGCGACATTGTCCCGGCCGCTCGCCGCCACCGTGATCTGCGCCGAGAGTCCGCGAAATGGATTGACTTGTCCGATCGCCAGTGCCTGCTCCGCCGCCTTCGCTTTGTCTCCGCCGAGCGGCGCCGGGGCTTCGAGCAGGTACTGCATCAGCCCTTCGCGGGCATCGATGTTGGCGCCATCGAGATCGATGGCCTTCGCGTACGCATCCCGGATTTGCGGCGCGAGTCGCACCTTGCCGGCCGGATCGTTCGCCATGCGCGCCTGCTGCCCGCTGATGTTTCCAACCCACAGGAAGGCGGCGCTGCTGCGCGGATTGCCCTTGGCGGCGGCGCCGAAGTGGAAAGCTGCGCTATCCCACTTGGACTCGATCACGTTCAGGCATCCAGCCGCGAAGTGGCTGACCGGTGTACTCGAATTGGTGCCGATCATGCGCGTGATAGCGGCACGATCGATGGCACTCCCGCGAATGGCACGATCACACGTCCGGGCGTCGGCGAGCGTTTGGGCGTGCGCGGCTCCAGAAATCGTGGTGAGGACGGCGAACGCGAGGGTGCGATGGAGCGTCATGGTGTGCGGAGTAGATGAATGGTCTCACGGGCATGAACCATGCCGGGCAGGTGGTGCGTCGCGCCAATCCTACTGACCGCGCATGACGGGCAACCAACGTGCGAGGACTTCCGGACCAGGGTAGCCAGGCACGGTTTCGACGATGCGTCCAGCACCGTCGGTGCGGGCGAACACGGGCGTTCCCGGGATCCGAAAGCTGAGCAGGACCTGGTCGCTTTCTCCATCGGGGCCGGAACTGAAGGCGCCACGGACGCCGAAGGTGCTCAGCATGGCGCGGCCGGCCGCGGCCCCCTCGAGGGTGACGACGCGCAGCCTCGGGACACCGTCACGCCCCTGCCGTGCGGCGATATCGCGCAGCGCCAGACGGCAGAACGAGCAGGTCTTGGAGTTCACCATCAGGATTGCCGGGCCGTCCCGCGGCGCGAGGGGCACGAGGGCGTTGGCCGAGTCGCGGACGAAGAGGTTTGTGACCGCCGATCGGGCCTGGCCAACGGAGGGGTCGTCCGATGGCAATGGGGGCGACTGGCGATCGATCGCCATCCGCCCGACGACTGCGAGGGCGAGGGCCCCAGCGATCACCCAGGCGATCATTTCGCGGCGCGCCAGTGGCGTCGATTCCGTCGCGTTGCCCATCAGCTACTCCCAGTTTTCCGCTTCGCTGGCGAGTTCATCGAGCAGCGTGACATAGGTGTTGTAGCGGACCGCGGAGACGTCGTCCCGGGCGAGCGCATCTCGCACGGCACACCCGGGCTCGACCGTATGGACACAGTCAGCGAACCGGCAGTCTCCGAGATACGGGCGGAATTCCGGGAAGTACCCATCGAGGTGCTCGGCCGTGAGGCCCCACATCCCGATCTCCCGAAGACCAGGCGTATCGACGACGTAGCCCCCACTCGGCAGCGGATGCAGCAGCGCGCCGACGGTGGTGTGGCGGCCCTTGTTGACGCTCTGGCTGATCTCGCCGACGCGCAGGTCGAGGCCGTGAAACATCGCGTTCATCAGACTGCTCTTGCCCACACCACTCGGTCCGCTGAGGGCGGTGGTGCGACCTTCGAGCACTTGGCGCAGCGCATCAAGTCCGCGGCCGGTGGTGGTGCTGGTGACATGCACCGGATACCCCGCCCGTTCGTAATCGCCGAAGCGGAGACGCGCGCTTTCCGGCGAGACGAGATCTGCCTTGTTGATCACCACGCGGGCAGCAATCCCATTGGCCTCGGCGATGATGAGGAATCGATCGAGCATCCGCGGGTGCGGCTCGGGGTTCGCGGCGGCGAAGACCACCAGCACCTGATCGACATTGGCCGCGACGATCCGCTGCCCATAGCCACCGCCTGGCGCGCGCCGCGCGAGCTGCGAGCGACGCGGCAGAATCTCGGCGATCGTCCACCGTGCGCCTTCGTCCTGCTGCTCGATCTGGACTTCGTCACCCACGGCGAGCTTGAGGGCGGGTGTCTCCTGCTCGTCGTTCCGATCATCACGCTTGTCAGCGCGCGACTTGACGCTGGAGCGTGCTGAGCCCCCGTCGCGATTGGCGCGCGCCTGTTTGCCTTTGGCATCATCGAATCGCTTGAGCCGTCCGCGCAACGCGGCCTCGACGACCTCGCCATCACTTCGGCGCACGCGCCACACACCACCGGTGCCACTGAGAATGATCCCGCGGTGTGGTGGGACGCCGGCGACGGGCTCAGCCATGCGATCGATCGGCGACCGTATCAGTCCCGCCGGCGTCATCACGCATGACATCGAACCAGCGGCGTGCCGCCGGCGGCGCCGTCGCTTCGATGCGTTCCTCGAGCCGCTCACGCACGTCCTGCAGGGTGA
Organism: uncultured Gemmatimonadaceae bacterium; assembly: GCA_964392395.1. Taxonomy (GTDB): domain Bacteria; phylum Gemmatimonadota; class Gemmatimonadetes; order Gemmatimonadales; family Gemmatimonadaceae; genus JACMLX01. Next base: position 14,292 of record CAYMQV010000012.1, on the reverse strand, counting down.
GGCCGGCCAGTGCGGATCGGGCGCCATCGGCGGTGGCCGCGCGCACGACATAATCCGTCTCGAGATGGCCCTCCACCCCTGACGCCCCCACCCTGCGCCAGCGGAGGAAGAGCAGATATGCGCCCCAGAGCGTGCCGGCATCATTCACCTGATCGACACACAGCTCCACCGAGTACGAAAAGCCGTCACTGCCTTCGAATGCCGCAGGCCGACCGTGTACACGGGCATAGCCGCCAATCGTGTTGGCATCACCCAGCGTGTGGTCGGCCGGGAGGTGCTGCCCGCTCACGCGCTCACCATGCGTCGGAACCACTCACAGCCACATCACGCGCTGCGTCGTGCGCCGAACCATTCCTTCACCACATTGCCGGTCATGAAGGCAACGTTGGCCGGCCGCTCGGCGAGGCGCCGCATGAGGTACGGGTACCACTGTGTGCCGAAGGGCACGTAGCAGCGCATCCGGTAGCCGTCGCGCACGAGCCCTTCCTGCAGATCGCGACGCACCCCGTAGAGCATCTGGAACTCGAACCGATCGCTGGCGATGCCCTTCTCCTTCGCGAAACGGCGTGCGTCGGCGATGATGACCTCGTCGTGCGTCGCCAGACCTGGATAGTTGCCGTGTTCCATGAGCAGGTGCATGGCGGTGACGTAGTTCCTGTCGACGTCGGCCTTCTCCGGAAACGCCACCTCGGCGGGTTCCTTGTAGGCCCCCTTGCAGATGCGCACACGAGCGCCAAGCTCGTTGGCCCGCCTGGCGTCAGCCTCGGTCCGAAACAGGTAACTCTGCAACACGATGCCGACGTTGGCACGGAAGTCAGGGTAGAAATGCTTCTCGAACAGATCGAGCGTCTTCTGTGTGTAGTGGCTGGACTCCATATCGAGTCGAACGAAGTTGTTGTAGCGCTTCGCCCGTTCGAGAATCTCGCGCGTGACCCTGACGCAGAGTTCGTCGGAGATGTCCATGCCCATCGCGGTGAGCTTGAGCGACACGTTGGCGTCGAGCTTTTCGCGTTCGATCAGATCGAGGAGCTGGAGATATTCGCGTTGGGACGCGTACGCCTCTTTTTCGTTCGTCGTGCTTTCGCCCAGCAGGTCGAGCGAGGCCGAGATGCCCTTGGCGTTCAGTCCCCGCACGGCGTCGATCGCGGTGGACACCGACTCGCCGGCGACGAAGCGCGATGCGAAGGACTTCGCCATGCCGTTGTGGCGGACGAAGTTGAAAATGCCCTGTTGATTGGATAGGAACAGCAGCGCGTTGCGCAGCATCAGAACGCGGGGAGGCAGGGGAGCATGCGGCCGCCGGTGCGGACGGCCAAGTCTCGGAATATAGCTCCACTGGCCTGCGAAACCGGCGCGTTCAGGGTCTGCCGAGTCGCGTCATGACACGCATCACCGGGTGATACTTGCCCATCAACAGCCGGTCGTCGAAGAAATTCCAGGTGGTGGCTCCGTCGTTCGATTCCGGCTCGAGGAGCTGCGCGGCGACCAGCACCTGGGGCTGCGCGGCCGGTACCCGGCGCCAGCTGGGCGAGGGGAGCATCCGCACACGCACCCAGCGTCCGGTGACGCGTACCTCCTGATGCCCCTGCAATGCACGACCGACGCGCGCGACCGAGTCGAGCTGGAAGCGTTCGACGTCCACCGTGCGACGGCTCGTCTCGGTCCGCACCTGCACGCCATGCCGGGTGAGCAGTGCCACCAGCGCGGTATCAGCGGTTTCGATCAGCCAGCCACCCGGGGGAACCGTGGTCTGCCGGACGGATTGGAACCGATCATGGACGGGCATCCACTGGCCACCGATGCGGCCCGTTCGCCGTATGCCGCGGGGCACCCCCGGTTCCGTCGCCGCACTGTCGGGGTCTGCCTCGAGGGTCTCGACGAGCACGCTATCGCTGAACGGGCGTTTGGTGAGTCGGGTCTCGAGTACGACGCCGCGCGGCGCCGTACCCTGGGCCAGCGAGCGGCGAGCGGCAGTCACGCGCGCGAGGATACTGGCGTCGGCGCCGACGGTTCCCAGGAGTTCACGCACGAACGCCGCCGTGCTGCTCACGCGCAGCGCAAAGGGGTCGTGTGAGTACGCCTCGCTCAGAATTGCGATGCCGCCAGTGAGCCCGAAATAATTGGTGCCGAAGCGGGGACGCGAATCGTAGGTGAACCAGCCCTCCTTGGCCTGATCGAGGGAGACTTCGCGCGCGAACGAGTTGCTGAAGTTGCCGTACGGGTAGGTCCTGGTGCCCTTCTTCCAGAGCCTGCGGCGGATGCCGGCAAGCAACGTGTCGCTGGTGAAGCCGGCCAATGGTGCGCCTGGGTGCAATGATGGCGACCAGGTCAGGTGATAGCCGTGATAACTGCCGTTGGTGGTGTGAAGGTCGACGAAGACATCGACGCCGGCACTGGTCAGCAATGGCAACAGGGCACGCGTTTCCGGCGCTTCGCTCTTGATGTAATCGCGATTGAGATCGAGTCCGTCGCCATTGGGCCGCTCGCCGACAACCGCTGGTCCGAACTGTGCGCCGCGATTGCGCGACTGGGGGCCGAGCGCCTCATTGCCGTCGGCGTTGTAGAGCGGCACGACGACCAGTGTCAGGCTGTCGAGCAGGTTCGGGCGGGCATCGGTGACGACGGTGCGCAGGAGGGCGAGGACCGCTTCCTTGCCTTCGACTTCGCCGGCGTGGATGTTGGCCTGCAGCATCACGACGGGGCGGCGGCGCCTCGGCGTCATGAACGCGTCACAGGTGTCGGCGGTGCGACTGCTGCGCGCGCAGGCGGTGACGACCATCAGTGGTCTGCCGCGCGGCGATGTGCCGAGCCGCATGATCCGCATGATGCGATTGGGCGCGGCCTTGCTATGCACCGTATCGAGAAACGCCATGGCCTCTTCATATGGCGTCGTTTCGCAGAAACCGGTGCGTTCGGCGCGCGTGGACGGTGACGGCAATGGTGAAGGCGCGGCCGGTGTGCACTGCCAGACCGGCGCACGACGTTCGACCGTCCGCACGGCTTCGCCGGCGATGCGCTGCCGCTCGACGCCATCATCGGGAGCCGGCGCACGGCGCGTGGAACAGGCCGCGAGCAGGACCGACATCGCGAGTGTGAGACGTCCGATGTTCATAGATTCTCGCGCAGAAAACGTGTCAACGCCTGGTACAGATGCACCGTCGCGTTCCCACCGCTGATCGCGTGCGTCCGATTCGGATAGAACAGCTGCTGCATGGGGCGATTGGCGCGGATCATCTGTTCGATGAGCTGCACGGAGTGCTGCGGATGCACGTTGTCGTCACCCGTGCCGTGGACCAGCAGGAATCGTGCGCGGATCCCGGCCACGAAGTTTTGCGGTGCGGCATCGCGATATCCGGCGGGGTTCTCCTGCGGCAGCGACATGAATCGCTCGGCGTAGATCGAATCATACAGCCGCCAATCGGTGACCGGCGCCACGGCGATGACGGCCCGGAACAGGTCGCCCCCCTTGGCCGCGACCATCGTCGCCAGATAGCCGCCGAAACTCCACCCCCAGAAGCCGATCCGTGCGGCATCAACCCATGACTGGCGCCCGAGCCATCGTGCGGCATCGAGTTGATCCGCCGTCTCCTGTGCTCCCAGCCGCAGCTGCGTCGCCTTGCGGAAGTCCCGGCCCCGGAAGGCGGCCCCGCGGTTGTCGACCACCACGACCACGTATCCGAGCTGCGCCAGCGAGACGTGCCAGAGGTACCGGGCACCGCCCCACTGGTCGATGACCTCCGGGGCCGCCGGCCCACCATACGCGTACATCAGGACGGGATACCGGCGTGCGCTGTCGAAGGCGGCCGGGACGATCCGGTAGGCATCGAGCTGTGACCCGTCGGGCATCGGAATCGCAAACAGCTGCGCCGGTTGAATGCCCTGGCCGACGAGCCGTGCCCGGAGCGCAGCGTTGTCCGTGAGTTCCTTCACTTTCGTCATCCGCGGCAGCGCAAACACTGACACCGTCGGCGGCACCCCCAGGCGCGACCAGGCGTCAAACAGGAACGCCGCCGTCGGACTGATCAGCGTTGCGTGCGATCCATCGCCCTGCGTGAGACGTTCGGCGCGACGACCATCGAGTGAGACGCGCAGCAGCTGTTGTTGCGTGGGCGTCGGCGCCGCGACCTTCACATACGCCACTCGCGCTTTCTCGTCGACCATGAGCAGATCGAGTACGTCCATGCTGTCTGGTGTCACACGCCTGATGACCCGCCCATCGCGGTGATACAGATAGTACTGCTGCCATCCGCTGCGATCGCTGCGCAGCAGGAATCGCTGACGGTCGGCGAGCCACACGACGGGCTCGCCCTCGACGTTCACGTAGGCGGAATCCCATTCAGCGACGACCACCCGCCCGGTGCCGGAGGTCGCGCTGACCAGCATCACATCGAGCTGCACCTGCCGGCGCGCCAACCGGAGAACCGAAATCGAATCGCCGTCGACCCATTCCAGTCGGGTGATGTAGTGCGCCGTGTCGGGCCCGACGTCCAGCGCATGCCGATTGCTGCCGTCGGCGCCGATGACGTGAATGGTGACGCGGGAGTTGGTTTCGCCAGCCTTCGGGTAGCGCACCGTCGAGACGCGCGGATACAGCCCCAGTTCGTCGATGATCGGAAACGCCGGCACCGCGGACTGATCGAAGCGCCAGAAGGCAAGCCGTTGGCCGTCGGGACTCCGGCGAAACGCATCGCGCAGGCCAAGTTCTTCCTCGTAGACCCAATCGGTGGTGCCGTTGATGATGTCGTCGCTGCCGTCGAAGGTGAGCCGAGTCTCAGCGCCCGAGCGAAGCTCCGTCACCCAGAGATCATTCGCCCGCACGAACGCGACCCGGCTGCCATCGGGCGAGAACCTGGCAAACATCTGCAGATCCGGATCCGACGCGCCGCTGGCGAGACCGGTGGCCAGAAAGCCCGGGCCGGACGGTGCTGCGGGTGCGGGGAGCGCCGGCGTCGTGCTGAGTGGTGTGACGGCGCGCGTGCCGAAATCGACCACGTGATAGATCCCGCGCGTGTTCGTGCGCCAGACGCGAACCGACGAATGAAACACCAAGGCCTGTGATTCGTCGGGCGAGAGCGTCACGTCCTCGACGTCGAGGCCTGTACCGCTGGCATCCTTCAGGACGCCCGCCGGCACGAGGACGATCTCGGCACCGGTGACGGCATCGACCCGCACCAGCGCCATGCCGCCGATCTCGCTCTTCACAGTCAGATAGCTGCGGCCGTCCTTCATCCACTGCACGACGGGAAGGCCCTGCGCGACGAAATCCCGGGTGCGAAAGATGCGCTCGACCGTGAGCGGTACCCGAGCCGCGGCCTGCGCCGCGACCGGCCCGGCGAGGAACGCCGCAACGAGGCAGCTGAGGCAGCTGAGGCAGCGCATGAGGTACCGTCGCGGCATGCCTGGCTAGGGCTTTGGCAACGGTGGCATGCGGCGCCCGTCGCCTTTCAACCGGAAGATCGCGACCGGCGAGCGCCAGGCTGTCGAATCCCGGTCGCGATACGCGGTGACATACCACCGGTAGTTCTGCGTCAGGGAATAGCGGAATGCGTCGGGCAGCACGACCTGCGTATCGGGCGTGACCGCAGAAAAAATCGGCGTCTCGACCGAATCCGACACGACGACCTCATATCGGGAGATATCCGGCGCCGGGTGCCAGGCAATCCGACGATCGCTCGAGTCGACGATGCCGACCGGCGACGCCAGCGCGACCGTGACCCCGCTCTTTCCACGCGCGGCCGCCTGCTCAGCGGGCTGACAGGCGGCGACGATGAGCAACAGCAATGGTGCAATACGCATTAGTTCTGACCACGACGGCGGGTGCGAGTGGGCGTCGGGTTTTTCGACGCTGGGGTGGTATGCGGGACGGCTGCGATTGAAGGCACCTGGCCCAGCAGACGCTGTCCTGCGAGTTCGGCCACGGGATGCGGGGTCTTGCCGAGCGCCGCAGCCATACGGTGGCGCTGGGACTTCATGGCGACGTAAACCGAGAATCCGTCGGCGTCCTCTGCGTCGTGCCAGTAGAGGTCGCGACCCTCGAGTGGCAACACCCGCCAGCCGAGCGCGACAGGAAGCATGAGATCAGGTTCCGGACTGCGAGTTTGCATCATGAGAGCAAACGTACTGGCCAGCGGGCCATTGATGGTGCCACTGGCGGCGATCGCGGCTCGCACCGCAATCGGGTCCAGCGCTGGCGTGCCCTGTGCTTCCGTCCATTCTGGCGACAGTGTTCTGTGAATGGCCGCCGCGGCAAGAGCTCGGCGGATCGCCCACGGGACGCACATGCGCTGGAAGTTTCTGCAACGAGAGGGGGTCGGATGTCTGTGACAGGCGCTGGTCACGTGGCCGGTGCGACGGCGCACCGGGCGCTGGGGACGTTCACGCAGAGTGTGTCGGGATGCTCACCACTCCTGTCCGAGCAGGTCCGGGAGTTCGGTCGCACGCTTGGCATGTTGGCATTCACGGCGGCAACGGCGTTTGCCCAGGCGCCCGCGGCGGCGACACTGGCACCTCGCGATTTCGTCGTCCTGGCGATGCGGGCGCGGACGGCCGACAGCGTCGCCACGCGACGCGAGGCCTGGCAGCGCTGGGCCGCGTCGGAGCCGACGGCCGTGGCTCCCCGGTTTGCGCTGGCGATGCTGGCGCGATACGACCAGCGGTATGGCGAGTCACTGGCGTGGATGGACAGTGCGTCCGCGCGGGCCATTGACGCGCGCTGGCGGAGCGCCCTGAGGCGCGAGGGGATCGTCACGCGGCTGATCCAGGGCGAGTTCACCGGAGTCCCGTCGTTGCTGCAGCAGCTGACACCCGACAGCGCAGGCATTCCGCGCGATGAGTGGGCGGAGTCGCGCTACGCGTCGCTTCTGTACCAGCGACGCACGGGCGCGGCGGTGAGCATGGCCGCAATCGACTCCGCCGCGGCCCTCGCCTCGCCGGCCGACACGCTGCTGGCCTCGCGGCTCGCCTGCCTGCGGGCGTCCGTAGACCCGGCGCGACGGGTGGAGTATGCCGAGGCCGGAATCGCACTTGCGAATGCTGCGGGCCTGCTGTTTGTGAGCGGCAATTGCGAACTGCTGGTTGGCACGCTCTACGGCGGAAGTGGGAACGTCCAGCGTGCGATACGATGGTTCGAGCGCGCCGAAAAGACGGCACGTCTGGCCCGTGATGAGCCGACGCTGGGTGCCACGCTGCAGTGGCACGGCTACACGCTCTCGACCCTTGGCTACATCCCACTGGCGATGGCCAAGCTCGCGGAAGCAATCCGGGTATCGCAGCGTATCGAGGACCGCAACATCGAAGCGTGGGCGCTCCTCGGCGTCGCCAACGCCGCCGGGCGAATCGGGGATGCGACGACCGCCAGCACCGCGCTTCGTCGTTCAGCGATTCTGTTCGATGCGACATCGGACCGCTACGGCGCGACGAACGCCCGGCTTCAGCAGGCGACGGCGCTGGTCCAGCTTGGCGATCTGCCGGGAGCAGAAACGATCGCCCGTGACGCGAGACGGGTGAGCGACGAGATCAGGCAGCCGCTGCTGGCGCTGCGCGCGCTCTACACGATGGCAGACATCGCGCTCCGCACGCAGCGCTACGACGACAGTCAGGCGCTGCTGGATGCTGCTGCGAGAATCGTGGCGGCCACCGGGCCCGGGTACGAATCGCAACTGGTGTCCTATCGCGGCGTGCTGGCGCTGAACCGTGGTGCGTATGCCGAGTCGATCCGGTTGCTCGAAGCACCGGGTTTCGCCAAACAACAGGATCTCTTCCGGCACTTCATCGATGGGGCAGTGGCGCTGGCGTGGTTGCGCCGCGGTGATTCCACGCGCGCGGCACAGCGCTTGATCGAGGCCAACGACGACCTCGATCGCTTCCGCGATACCGTCGCGGCGTTTGCCATGCGGCGCGTCGTGACCCCGACGGATTTCTGGGGCCATTCGAGTGCGAACGTCGATCAGGTGCTGGCCGCCTTCGTCACGTCGCGACGCTGGCTGCCGACGGCATTCGCCGCCTCGGAGCGGACGCGCGCGCGTGCACTGCTGAAGGGTACCGTCGGCGAAGTCGGTTCGGACACGTCGACGGCAATGGTGGAAGCGCGTCGGCGGGTGCGCGCCAACGCAACGTCGCTGACGGAGGTGCAACGCCAGCTGGCACCGGGCACGGCGCTGCTTGTATACGCGGGCGGCGCTCCGCCGGCGCGCACGTCACTGATGGTCATCACGAACACCAGTGCGCGTGGGCTCACACTGGCCCCCCTCGACTCGCTGGACCGTGATATCGTCCGCTGGCTGGCGCTGCTGGAGAGCGGCGAGACCGGTGCTGGCGCCGGAAAGAAGGTGGCAACGACGGTGTTGTCGACCGCGCTGCGCGGGTTGCCGGCGCGCATCAAACGCCTCGTGATCGTGCCGCAGGGTCCGTTGTACCGCGTCCCATTCCAGGCGTTGCCACTCGGCACTGGGGTGCTGGGTGATCGCGTGGTGGTGACGATTGCGCCGTCGGTCTCGCTGGCGCTCGCGTATGCGGCTGCGCCACGATCGGTGACGGCCCGCGTCCTGGCGCTGGGTGCAGGAGACACCGAAGTACAGAGCCTGATTCCGCAGTCACTCGAGATCAACGTCGAGCGGGCGCAGCGCGGCAATCCACTGGCGCCGCTGCAAGCGGCCGCGGATGAGGCCCGGGCCGCGGCGGGCTGGGCGCCAGGCTCGCTGGCGCTGACAGGCAGCGATGCCTCGGAAGCCGCGCTGAAGCGTGACGCGCGCGGGAGTTACACCGTGTTGCACGCTGCCGCCCACGCCCTGACGAGCGACCAGGCGCTGGGCGCGAACTACCTGATCCTGCGCGCAGATTCCTCAGATGACGGGTATGTGTCCGGCGGCGAGCTGGCCGAACTCTCAGCCGGCCGGTCGATGGTGGTACTGTCTGGCTGCCGTACGACGGGCGACTTCGGTTCGCGCGGCGATGCCGTCGACGGGCTGGTTGCGCCGCTGCTGGCACGTGGCGTCCGGACGGTGGTGGCGAGTCACTGGGCAGTGAGCGATCGCTGGACGCGGGTGCTGATGGAGCGCTTCTACAAGAACCTCGCCGGTGGCGCGACGACGGCCGATGCCATGAACACCGCGCAGATGTCGCTTCGGCGCGAAGGGGTGCCGGCACGGTTCTGGGCGGCATTCAGCGTCATTGGCGATGGGGCGCTCACCTTCACGCGAACGGCTGCGTTGAATTCCGGAAGCCGCTGAGCCCCCCGCACTGCAGTACGGCACCGCCACGCCGCGGGAGCGGGCGCTTACTTGATCGTGAACGTCTCGACCCGCGACCGAATCTCGGTGCGGTCGGTTGCCCTGGCGCGGACGAACCACCGATACGTGCCAGGCTTGAGCGCGGACGCGGCCAGGACGGTCTCCGTGGCATTCGTCTCGCTGGTGAACACCGGCGTATCGGTCGAGTCCATGACTTCGACGGTATAGCGCGCATCGTCGCGCAGCGGCTTCCAGCGCAGGGTGATGGGGGCACGAGTGCCGGCGGGTTGCACCGGGAGCAGTTCCACCGATGAGCCGAGCGACCGCACCTCATCGCCGGCCGGCGGGAGGGTGAAGACGTACCAGCTGGTGCCAGCGACCAGCATCAGCGACGCGGCCAGCAGCAGCGGCTTGAGCGCTGAGAGTGCTCCACGCGGGCGCCTCCCAATTGTGCCGTCGACGAATGCGCGGGGCACGATCGGCGCCGCGGAGGTCGTGTCACTGAAGTACTCGGCCGTGCCGGCGGTCGAGGTGCGCGCCGCAACGACATGTGCGAGAGTCCGCGCGCCATGCGGACTGGCGAGGAGTTGCTCGATGAGCGCAAAACGCGTGTCGTCATCTCCGTCTACCGCTGCCAGTGCGTCGAGCGCCGCGTCGTCGGGCAGCGGCGCCGGGGTCGACGCCCGCTGGGCGTCGCGGGCCCAGGCAAACGCGTCGCGAAGAGACACGGGCAGTGGGCCCGGATCACGTGGCAAGTGCAGGTCGTCCGAACTCGTCATTCGTCATTCCCCCATTCGATACCGCGCGCCATCAGATACTCGCGCAGGTCCGACAATCCACGATAGAGCAGGTTACGGGTCTTCGCTTCACTCCAGCCGAGCACGGCCTCGATCTCGTCGCGGCGATACCCTTCCAGATGCAACTTGACCACAGTGCGGCGCGCGAGGCCCAGTGACTCGACACCGGCGCTGACCACGACTCCCAGCGACGCAGCCTCGACATCGGCGTCGGGGCCCGGCCCAGGTGCGGGCAGCGGCAGCTCTTCGACCGGGTCGTGCGTTGCCACGCGGCGGCGACGGCGCAGCAGATCCAGGACTGCCGTCGTGACCACGCGTTGCAGATAGGACGCGGACAGTTTCGAAATGTTCTCAGGCGTGCCGCAGACCCGCCACAATCGGATGCGGACTTCCTGTTCAGCTTCCCCGATGTCACTCGGGGGCAGCCGATACCTGGCGCCGGTCGCGCGAATCGAGCCGGCGAAGCGCCGGACGATATCGTCGAGGAGGGCGGAAAGTTCGCGATCATCGGGCGCCGCCGCCGCGATTCCGTCGCCGTCCATCGCGCCCCGGTCGGGTCCGGTTGTCAGACCGGCTTCCCTCTGACTGGATAAAAGCGTGTGCCGTCATCAGCCATTTGTCGCAGGCTTTCCGCAGCGCGGTACCGTCCCGGGAACGCATGCTCCAGTTCGTCGAGGGTCGCAACGACCTCGGACGCCCCGATGCGATCGACGAAGCGGAATGGACCACCGCGGAACGGCGGAAAGCCGATGCCAAAGACCGCCCCGATGTCGCCATCGCGGGCTGAGCGCAGGATTCCATCCTCGAGACACAGCACCGCTTCATTGAGCATCGCGTAGACGCACCGCTGCACGATACGCGCTGCGGGCACACTGCTCCGTTTCTGGCCGGTGGGCAACAGATCGTAGACCGAACTGTCGACGCCCCCTTTCGTGCCTGTCTCATCGTACTGGTAGAAGCCGCGTTTACCCTTCCGTCCCATGCGTCCCGCCTTGATCACGCGCTGCATGGATTCGTTCGGTGCCATGCGCGCCCCAAACGCCTCGGCGACGATCGCGCCGGCCTTGGTGGCCACGTCGAGCCCCACTTCATCCACCAGCGTGATCGGACCGACGGGGAAGCCGAACTTCACCAGCGCCTCGTCGATGCTCTCGATCGACACCCCGTCATCGAGCAACAGTCCGGCCGCGTTCACATACGGCGACAACACGCGGTTGGCGTAGAATCCCGGCCCGTCGCGCACGACGATCACCGTCTTGCCGAGCTTCCGGCCATACGACACCGCACTCACCACCACCTGCGGATCGTTGCCCGGATGGATGATGATCTCCAGCAGCGGCATCTTGTGCACGGGCGAGAAGAAGTGCATGCCGAGCACGCGCTCGGGCCGGGCACTGGCACTCGCGATCCTGCTGATCGGGATGGTGCTGGTGTTACTGGCGATGATCGCGCGCGCCGGTGCCACGGCCTCGATCTCGCGCACCACCTGATGCTTGACCTGCAGATCCTCGAACACCGCCTCGATCACCAGATCGGCGTTGCCGAATCCGGTGTAGTCGGTGGTGCCACTGACGGAGAGCATCAGGTCATCGAACTGCGGTCGCGTGACCTGCTTCTTCACCAGCTTGTCGCGCATGACCTCGCGCACGGCGGCCAGTCCCTTGGCCACGCGCGCCGTGTCGGCGTCCTTCATACGCACGATCGTGCCAGCCGGACTGGCGACACTCGCGATGCCGGCGCCCATGAAGCCGGCACCAAGAATGCCGAGTTTCTTCACTGGCAGCGCTTTCGGCAACGGGTCGACCTCGACGCCCATGTCGCGCTTGAGGGCCGTGGTCGCGAAGAACAGGAAGACGAGTTCGGCCGACTCGGGCGACATCGCCAGTTCGCCAAACAGGCGTGCCTCGGTCTGATACCCGTCCCCATCGCTGCTGTAGCCGGCGGCCACCGCATCGAGGGCGGCGAGCGGCGCGGGATACAGGCCCCTGGTTTTCGCCAGCACGCCTTCCTTCGCCTTGCGGAAGACGATGGCGCGCCCGATCGGATTCTCGTCCAGCAACATCTCGCCGGCGCCATGCTTTCTGGCTTCACGACGTCGTGAACCGTCGGCCAGTTCCGTTGCGCGCTGGATGGCGACCCGGCGCAGAATGCTCGGATGCACCATCTCGTCAACGAGCCCGAGCTGCAACGCTTTCTTCGCGCGCACGGTCTTGCCGGTGAGAATCATGTCGAGTGCGGCCTGCAAACCGATCAGCGCCGGCAGACGCTGCGTGCCGCCGGCACCAGGAATCAATCCAAGCTGCACTTCAGGCAGCGAGATGGCGGTCTTTGGTGCGTCGGTCGCGATGCGCCAGTGGCAGGCGAGGGCGAACTCCGTGCCGCCACCCAGACAGCCACCGTTGATCGCACAGACGACCGGCTTGCCGTCGGCGATCGCCGCGAACGCCGCATGCCCGGCACGGCTCGACTGCTCGGCGTCGGCCGCAGTGGTGAATTCGAGAAACGCCTCGATGTCAGCGCCCGCGATGAAATTGTCGCGCTTGCCGCTGAGAAACACGGCGGCACGAATGGCTGGATCGCGCTGGATCGCGTCGAAGGCCTGACGCAGTTCCGCCTGTGCGGCAACGGTGAAGGTGTTGACCGGCGCGCCCGGCAGGTCGAAGGTGATTACGGCGATGCCGCTTTCCACCTGCATGGTGATGGCGCGTGATGTGGTGGCAGTTGGTGCGGTCATGGAATGAGGAGTGGCATCAGACGCGTTCAATGACCATTGCAAAGCCCAGGCCGCCCGCGGCGCACACCGTCAGCATTCCGAACTGGCCGCCACGCCGCGCGAGTTCGTTACAGAGTGTGGTGGTTACGCGCGCGCCAGTGGCACCGAAGGGATGGCCGATCGACAACGAGCCACCCATCACGTTCAGCTTGGCACGATCCACTTCGCCGAGCGGCTGGGTCAAGCCGGCGCGCTCGGCCCAGAACTGGCTTTCGAATCCGTGCAGGTTGCTCAGCACCTGCGCCGCGAACGCTTCATGCATCTCGATCAGGTCGAGATCACGCAGCACCAGACCGGCGCGCTTGAGCGCTTTCGGCGCGGCGAGCACCGGAGCCTGCAGCAACTGCTCACCCGGATCGAGCGCCGCGCTGGCATAGGAGCGAATGTATCCGATCGGCTGATAGCCAAGCGCTTTCGCCTTCTCTTCACTCATCAGCAGCACTGCCCCGGCGCCATCGGTGAGGGGCGAGGCGTTGCCGGCGGTCACACTGCCGTATCGCTTGTCGAAGACCGGCTTCAGCACGGCGAGCGCCTCGAGGGTACTGTCCTCGCGCACACCGTTGTCGGTGGTCGCGACCTTCTCGTAACGCGGCGGCACATAGACGGGGAACATCTCGGCCGACAGCCGACCGTCGCGCAGGCCGGCGGCGGCGAGGCGGTGCGAGCGCAGCGCGAATTCGTCCTGCTCCTGCCGCGAAATGTCGTTCAGCTTCGCCATCTTCTCGGCGCTCTGGCCCATTGATTCACCCGTCGTGGGTTCAGAGATCGCAGGAGCCACCGGCACCAGATCCTTGGGCCGGACCTTGGAGAACGCGCTCAGTTTCTGGCTGATGTTCTTCGCCTTGTTGGCGGCCATCAACACGTCCGTGAACCCGCGCGAGTGGAGGATCGGCACATTCGACAGCGACTCGGCACCACCCGCGATGACGCAATCCATGTGGCCGAGCGCGATCTGATCAGCGGCATCGGCGATGGCCTGATTGGCACTGGCGCAGGCCCGGCTCACCGACCACGCGTCAACCCCCTTGGGCAGCAGCGGCATCAGGGAGACTTCGCGCGCGATGTTCGGTGCCTGAATGTTCGGAACGACCGTGCCGAACACCACCGCGTCGACGTCGGCGCCGTTCAGATTGGTCCGCTGCATCAGCTCGGCGACGCAGAGTCGTCCCAGCTCGATGGCGGACAGAGACTTGAAGAGAGTACCGGCCTTGGCGAACGGGGTACGCACACCCGTGACGATGGCCACCCGCCGCAACGTTCCATGCGATGACATTGTCCTAACTTAGCCGTCAGTCACTCCAGGGAGCTACGCGCGTCCCACGGGGGACGCATCTTTCCCGCTTCGACAGCCTCGTACCCCAGCCGCTTCCGTGCCCCTGCCCTTTCAACACGATCCCCGCATCGTACCGGCGCTTGGCCTTGCCTCTCGCGGCGTGTCGTGGGCGAGGCTGACCGAGGAGCCGTTCGACGTCCTGATCGTTGGCGGTGGCATCAC
>CAYMQV010000011.1:27808-44420 GCA_964392395.1 uncultured Gemmatimonadaceae bacterium | reverse complement strand
TGCAGAACCTGACTGGTGCCCTTGGGCGCCGCGTGGCACGAGGCGTGGGGCTTTTGAGTCTGGTGGCGCTGGCCGCGTGCGAGTCGAGCACCGGCCCCGAGTCCACCCGAACGCTGGACCCGAACCTTGCACTCGGCGACTACCAGGTCATGGACAAGATCCTGGCCACCGACGCGCTGGCCGGCTTTCGCGCACTGGGCGGCCGCTCCGGGATGGGCACGAGCAGCGCGATGGAACTGGCGGGGCGCATCGCGGACGCCCGCGATGGCTCGGGCGCACGCGACCTGACGCTGCAGCTCGCCCGACAGCTCTCCGGCGCCGCGGCGACGAAAGAGATCCTCTCTGCCCGCCTCCGCGGCATGACACTGGTCTACGATCCGGCGAAGGACACCTACATCGTCAACCCGAGCCGCACCGGCGCTCCTGCGAACGGCGTGCGCTTCGTCACCTACGAGGTCGATGCGGCCGGCAAGCCGGTCCCATCACAGGAATCGGGGTACGCTGACTTCCTCGATGAAGGGGCGACCACCGGGGAGACCATTGCGCTGCGCCTGAAGGTGGTGCACGAGGGCGCGACGCATCTGGACTACCGCACCCGCCTGACGTTCGCTGGAGAGACCGGGTCGATCAGCGTGGATGGGTTCATGTCAGACGGCACGTCGAGACTCGACTTTGACGTCGACGTCTCCTCGCGGAAGAGCGGAGCGGCGACCCTGCTCGATGCCGACTTCGATCTGCAGGTGAAGGCGCGCGAGTTTTCGATTCAGGGGAGGGCGCGTGGCATCAACGAAGGCACCGGGGACGGCACCGTCGGAATGACCGTCCGCCATGCGGCAAGCAGCGTGGCCGTAAGCATGACCGGGAGCAGCGGCACGATCGCAGGCACGATCGAGGTGAATGGCCGGCTGCTCGCCACCGCTGCCGGCAACGCGAAGAGTCCCACGCTCACGGGCCCGAACGGCGGCCCGCTGACGGGCGGCGAGTTGCTGATGGTGCTGCACATCGTCGACACGACGGACCGCGTCTTCGACCTCGTCGAGGATCTGGTGAAGCCGGCAGGCATCCTCGTGGTGCTGGGGTGGTTACTCTGACGCGCCGCACCGCGCGTGATGTCGGATCATGCTTCGAGGTCCCCCGGTGGCAGAGCCGCCGGGGGGCTGTTCCCTTTTCCATTCGAGAGGTTGAGATGTTGCTGCAGATGCGCGCGCGCGCCGTGACCACGCTGAGCCTCATCCTGGCCCTGTCGCCGATGGTCGCCGCGGGCCAGCTCTCCACGAGCCGTGGCCTGTCGATCGGGCTGCAGGCGCTTGGCACGTCACTCCGCGTCGAGAACGGCGACGAGAACGGCGGTGGCGGACTCGGCCTGCGGGTAGGCTACGGATTCAACCGGAGACTCACCGGTTTCATCAACGTGGATGGCTCCACGGTCCAGATCCCGCAGAGCAACAGCCTCGTCGCGGGCGACTGGACGCTGTCGCACGCCGAGGTCGGTGCGCGCTTCCACTTCGCCAACTCGCTGCGTCGCTGGGTACCGTACGTGGAGACGTCGATCGGTGCCCGCTCGGTCGCCATCGACAATGCACAGGTCAACAATACGCCGGCGGGCAAGGTGTCGTTCAACGGCGCGGCACTCAGCGTCGGGACGGGGTTGTCCGTCTTCGTCACCCCGAAGTGGGCTCTCGATACCAGCCTGCGCTGGACCGGCGGCACCTTCACCGAGATCGATCTGGGGAACACGGCGCTCCGCAATCTCGACATCGAGGCCGCATCGTTCCGGTTCGGCCTCGGCGTCGTCTGGTGGCCGTGATGCGCGGCCGGCAGCGCTGAGTCACTGACCCGGCGTCAGCGACTCAGCTGCCGGTGTCACCGCGTAGCCGGCGCAGCGCCTCCTGCTGCACCGGCGTGAGCTGGTTCTTGATCCGGATCAGGAGGGTCAGATGGCCCTCCTTGATCTGCCGTTCGGTCTGCAGGATGCGCCGCATGCGATCCTGCGCACGATCGAGGTCGATACGAGGGCGCGCGAGTTCAGCCGCCAGCGCATCCACCTGCTCCTGTAATTCCCATTGCAGTGTGACAACCTGCCCCTGCAACTCGCGCAAGGACCTGCTGATCGCATCACGCTGCTGATCGGTCAGCTCGATCGCGCGTCGGTGTTTCATGATCAGCTCGGGCTCGAACAGCGCACGCGCGATCGGATCGCCGAGCGACACGCTGGACGGCGCCGCCGCCGCCTGGGCGTGGGCGCGCGAGGCGAGCGCCATCAGGCAGAGCGTTGACAGGAGCAGGCAACGGGAAACGTTGTGCATCAGGAACCCCTCCGTGGAGTTCGTGGGCCCATCCCGTCCATCGGGGTTCCGCGCAGGAACTCCGAGCCGGGAACGGACAGCAATCCATCTGTGGGTGATGACGCGGTGAGCGCCGCGGTGCGCGACCAGTCGGCGACCGCCTGTTCGAACTCGCGATCGGCCGCGCTCGCCGGACGGAACCACAAGGCAAACACGGCAGCGGCGGCGAGCGGTGCGCCGATGATCAACAGCCGTTTGGCCGACCGGATCCAGCGCACGTCGGCGACTGCCGCGGGCCCTGTTGCCGGAGCCTCGGCAGACGGTGCCACCGCCGCGTCTGCACGGGCGCGGGCGATCATCAGGCTGAAGTCGGGCACCTGTCGGGCATCAGCCTCCCTGATGCTCTCGAAGCCCCGTCGCAGTGTCTGGTCGAATTCCGGTTCACTGGTCATCGGTCGTCGTCGCTTGAGGAATCGTTCGGTCCGGGATCTCCACCAGCGAGCAGCACCCGGAGGCGCTTCTTGCCGCGGTCATAGTGCACACGTGCGGTACCCACCGACACGCCCATCGCGTCGGCAGCTTCCGCCACGCTGAGTTCAGCCTGAAACACCAGATGCAACACCTCGCGCTGACGCTCGGGGAGCGTACCGAGGGCCGTGCGGAGGGCGGCCACCTGCTCGGCGTCGATGATCAGGTCGTCGACCGCCTGGGCGTCGCTCATCGGCTCCGCGATGTCGTCGAAGGGGAGTTCGCGTCCGCCGCGGCGGCGGTGCTCGAGGGCAGTGAACCGGATGATGCCAAAGAACCACGTACGGAAGCTCGACCGGCCGGAGAAGCTGGCCGATCCCGACAGGACCTTGCAGTAGGCGGTCTGAAGCACGTCAGCAGCGTCATCGGGATCGCCATTGCAGCAGCTGCGTGCCCAGCCGAAGCTCGCCTCGTGCAGCGCATGGAGCGAAGCCTCGAGGTCAGGCGGAGCGAAAGCAGCCAAGGCTGTGGCCATCCCTCGGTAATGGGTGAGGCATCCACGAGATGGGTGTCGCGGTGGGCGGGAACATATGACATGCATCGGAAGGGCGTGGGTGGTGGCCCTTCGCCGTCCCAGTAACGCGAGGGTCAGGATTCGCGTGTCCCGTCCCGCCGTGGGATGCACCTCCGCCGTCGGGGGGCGATGGCCATAGCCCTAACCCAAAGGCGCGACCGAACCCCAATGTGGCTGACCAACTATTCGGGGGGGGGCGCTGTCGAGTACCGACAGCCCGTGCTCCTTCACCACTGCCAGCATCCTGAGCGCCAGCCTTCCTCGGCGCTCGGCGCTGATCACCCACTCCTCCACCATGCTCGAATTCGTGTCAGGCCGGCGCGCACCCTCCGCCCGACAGCGTCGCGTCATCTTACCGATCGTCTTGATCTGCGATGGCGTCATCGGCTCCGACTCGAACAACGCGGCGGCATGGAAGGCGAGCATCGCTTCCTTCCTGATCGCTCCGACCTCGTGAACCGCGCCGGCGGCGATATAGATCGTCTCGAACGAAATGTTGTTGGGCCTCTCCCGTTGAGACCTCGCAATACCGCAAATCGCGCGATAACCTCGTACGGACGGTCAGTCAGTGCCAGCCCTGCGATGGTCCCGATGCTCGCAGAAGGCACGGACAAAGCCATGCTCAAGAAATCGATGCCCGCGCATTCGCAGAAATGCCGGGTACGTGGACTCGCCGCTGGCCCCCGCCTTCCGACATCTCGATGCCCAATCGTTCCGCGTGCACCGTCGCTTCATTCGCTGCCGTCGCGTTCTTCCCGTTGGTCATCGAGTTCGCATATGCACAAGCGACCGCGCCTGCCGGACCACCGGCTGCCGAGGGTAAGTGGGATGTCACGAAAGCCCGCGGACGCACGCGACAGATCGACTTCACCACCACCGAAGGCACGTGGACCAGCGTCGACATCTCGCGCGATGGTGCGTTCATCGTCTTTGACCTGCTGAGCCACATCTATCGCATGCCCGCGAGCGGCGGCATCGCCGTCAGCCTGACGCAATCCAGTGGTATCGCCAGCAACTTCCACCCGCGTATCTCGCCCGACGGAAAGTCGATCGCGTTCGTGTCCGATCGCGCAGGCGGCGACTTCAATCTGTGGGTCATGGACTCGAACGGCGCGAACCCACGCATCGTTGCCAGTGCGCCGCGGGATAACATGCGCTATCCGCAGTGGACCGCCGACAACCGGTATCTCGTCGTCATGCAGGAAGGCGCGACCGACCGATCGTTCGTCATGTATCATCGCGACGGCGGCGCGGGAGTCACGCTCGTGAAGAGTGAAGAGGGGCGCACCCTGCACCGTCCTGCGATCTCCTTCGACGGGCGCTATCTCTATTATGACCTGTACACGGATCGAAGCACGGGCTTCGACGGCCGCCGCGATGCCCTCAGCGGTGGCGTACAACTGCAGCGACTCGATTTGCAGACAGGCGTTGTGCGTGCGCTCACATCCGGAACGGCAGCGCAGCAGAGTCGCGGTTCCAGTGGTGGAGCGTTCGCGGCCGAGCCCAGCCCCGATGGCCGCTGGCTTGCGTTCGTACGCAAAGTGCCAGGTGGCACACTCGAGTACAAAGGCCAACGCTTCGGACCACGCAGCGCCCTGTGGATTCGGGATCTCCGACTGGGCGGTGAGCGACTGCTGATGGACCCGGTCGAGATGGATCTCTCCGAGGAGAGCTTCACGGTGGACGGCTCCTACCCGATGTATCGCTGGGCTGCCGACGGCCGCAGCATCGTGCTGCATCAGGGTGGCAAGATCCGTCGCGTGGACGTCACGACAGGTGCCGTGAGCACGATCCCATTCTCGGCGCGCGTGCAACGCACGATATCCGAACAGGCGGTGACGACGCGCCGCATCAGCGATGGCGACGTGAACGTGCGTTACCTCCGCTGGGCCTCGGTATCACCGAATGGTCGTCGACTCGCCTTCCAGTCGCTCGGCCGCATCTGGGTGCAGACGCTGCCCACCGGCAAGCCGCGACGACTTACACAGACCGCGTTCGATCCCTTCGAGTTCCAGCCGGCCTGGTCGCCCGACGGGCAGTCGATTGCATTCACGACCGTCGACTCACTCAATCGAGGCGCACTCTGGCGCGTTGCAGTCACGGATGGCGACGCCGGCGGCGCTCCGCAGCGACTGACGCGTGACGCAGGCGAATACCTGAATCCATCCTGGACACCGAACGGGCGTGAAATCGTCGTGGCGCGCGGTGGTGGCGCGTCGGCGCGCGGCTCCTCCGTCCGTCGCTCCGGCTGGTTCGACGTGGTGCGTGTGTCGGCGAACGGTGCGACTGCCGCTGGTGCCGAAACCGAAATCGACATCGCGCAGACCACGGCGCGTGGAAATCGTGGCGTTGAACTTCGCCCAAGTGTGGGAGCAGATGAACGCGTGTACTGGGCCGTCAGCAACAGCTACGGCACCGGTGGCGCATTCGGCACTCCTCCTCGCGGCGTGGAGCTGGCCTCCATGCGATTGGACGGCACGGATCGACGGGTGCACGCGAGTATCAAGGATGCGGACGATGCTGCCATTTCGCCCAACGGGCAGTGGGTCGCGTTCATACAGGGCGGTAACGTGTACCTCTCGCCGCTACCAGCGCACCGCACTGGAACTACGGTACCGAAGGTTGCCAGGCGTAACGGCGATCTGCCCGTGATCGCGCTCAGCACAGGTGGCGGGCTCTTTCCTCGTTGGCGATCCGATAGCGTCGTGGATTTCGGCAGCGCCAATCACGTGTTCTCGTACAACGTCGGCACCAAGCGAACGGATACGGTCTCGGTGCAACTCTCCGCGCCGCGTGCCATCGCGGCGGGCTCGATTGCACTCACCAACGCGCGCATCGTCACGCTCGACCAAAAGCAGGTGATCGCGAGTGGCACAGTCGTGGTGACACGGGGGCGCATCTCATGCGTCGGCACGTGCAGTACCGCCGGAGTGAGCCGCGTCGTCGACGCCACGGGGAAGACCATCATTCCCGGGTGGGTGGACGCTCACGCGCATCATCACGCCGAGTACCTGGGAATGATGCCGCGCCAGAACTTCGAATCGGCGATTTATCTGGCGTACGGGGTCACCACGACCAGCGACCCCGCCTCGACGTCCAACGCGATGTTTCCCACCGCTGAGTTGATCGAAGCCGGCGAGATGGTGGGACCACGCGCGTTCTCGACGGCCGAGGCCATGTATGCCGGCGACGCTGGTCTCACGAATGACATCGGCTCACGTGCCGATGCCGTATCGGAGATCGCCCGGCGCATGTCGTGGGGTGCCACGATGATCAAACAGTACCTGCAGCCGACGCGCGAACAGCGGCAGTGGATCGCCGACGCTGCGCGCGAGCGTGGCGTGCGCATCACTGCCGAAGCGAGCGACGACCTGAATTATCGACTCGGCATGATGATGGACGGCTACACCGGTGGCGAGCATGTGCAGGCGCAGGCGCCCTTGTACTCCGATGTGACGACCTTCATCGCGCAGGCGAACTATGTGTACTCACACACGCCGCTGCTGAGCGGCTTTGGCGCCTGGAACGAGGAATGGTTCTGGCAAGAGCGCCCAGTCTGGCTGGATGCCAAGCAACAACAGTGGCTTCCATGGCGGATGTTGATACCGCACACACGGCGCGTGATCCAGCGGCCGGAGACCGACTATTCCAAGGACATCATGGCACAGTCGATCGCCGACATCGTCGCCGCCGGCGGGTCCACCGCCGTGGGCGCGCACGGTCAGCAGCATGGGCTCGGCTCGCACTGGGATGTCTGGATGACCGCCAAGGCGACGGGGAACATGACGGCGCTCGAGATCGCGTCGATGCACGGCGCGCGGCTTCTCGGCATCGACGCCGACATCGGCTCGATCAGCGTGGGGAAACTGGCCGACCTGATGGTGCTGAACGCGAACCCGCTGGACGATATTCGCAGCACCACCGACATCCGCTATGTGATGAAGGCCGGCGTGTTGTACGATGCGAATTCGCTTGATGAGCTGTGGCCGAAGCAACGCCCGTACGGTGACAGCCCCTGGCTGCAGCCCGACATGTTCAGGCGCGACAACAAGAAGGTGGACACGTTCGACAGGCCGTGAGCGATTGTAGAGAACCGCAGGTCCCTGACGCCAGACACGAATTTCAGGGGAACCCGGTTCGGCTGGAGCACCGCGAGCACGTGATCGCGGACTGAAGCTGTGCCGGGAATGCCCGTGCAACGCGGCATCATGCCTGGACACTGGTACCTGCACTCAGGCGATCGCAGCCGGTTGGCCGAAACGGACGAGAGCCCGACCGCCGAATCGGCAGCCGGACTCTCAGCTCTTGCCCCTCCGGGGCTCGAACCAGGACTCTTCTGCTCCAGAATCTGGCAGAACAGAAGCAACGTGTGAGTGGCGCACCTGTGATTCAGCAGGCTCGTTCTGGCTTACGGCCGGAGTATCACGCCCGCCAGCACGCTCCCAGCATCGCTGACGGCGAACTCACTGGCGGCGATGAAGACCACTGTCATGACGGCGTAGCCTGCCGTCAGCCCGCGGTCCGTGGCGCCGGCCAAGACCGCGCGAACCAGCACCAGCGCGGCGCCGAGCGTCAGGCTGGGCCCGAAGATTCCCTGCCATCCTGCCTCACCAAACACGGGGAACAACACCGGCATGCGAACGGTCGCACCCGCGAGAATACTCAAGCTTGCGAGCAGCATCGCGGCCTTGTGAAGCTTCGGTCGTTTCCGCAGGAGCACGCCGGCGAGGACGAAGAGCGAGAAGAGCGCCACCTCGGTGAGCATGACGAGCAGAAACTGTTGGTAGGTCATGCCCCAGAAGGGACTGGTCGGCTCTGGCCGAACCGATTGGACGGCGAGGATGCACCCGCTTGGCTGCTGCCACAACCGCAACCACAATCCCACCCCAGCCAAGCCGCATGTGCATGCGGAGCCGGCGCGCTGGTACGAGCAGCGACTGCACGAGGAGGAGCACCAGCCACGCCGACAACGCTGTCCCGTGAACGAATACGAGCGTCGCCAATTGTGGCGAAATCGTCCGCCCTGCCATGCCTTTGCCACGCAGATAATACTGGTGAAAGCCCGCGATCATCAGCGCCAGCATGATGATCGCCGCGACGGCAAAGAAATAGCGATCCCGCTGCGGTCGGCGCGTACGAGCGCCATACGCAGCGTGCGGGACTTCGGCGTGCTTGGCAGCCGCGGAACTCATGTGTTGCGCTCCCCACCCGTGGATCGAGACGTGTGATGGATGATCGGGGCCACAGGCGGAGAACGGTGCGGCGCGTTCAATGCGCCAGCTCTCCCATCAGCTTCTCGAAGGACTTCATCGTATCAGGGATGCGGTTCTTCTTCACGAACGGCGAACTCAGGAAACGTTCGACGGTGGCGTTGAACAATCCGGGATCGTCGTAGGGTACCAGGTGCGTGCTGTTCGGGAAGATGGCGAGTTGTCCGTTCGTCAAATGATTGAAGATTGCGACAGTGTGTTCCAGGCGGATGAGGTCGTGGTCACCCGCGAGAACCAGGGTCGGTGCGGCGATGCGTTCGAGCACCTTGGGGTCGATATTCGGCTCCTTCAGCATCGTGCCAGTCACCTTCTGAGCGCGCCTGCCCTCTGGTGTGTTGCGCACGCTATCGGGCATGGACGACAGCATGTTCACCAGTTCTTCCGTTTCGGCATAGATCGCCTGCAAGCTTGGATTCAGGTTCGCCGCCATCGCGACGAGTTTCCTGACTTTGGTCGGGTGCCGGATGCCAAGCAGCAAGGCCTCGATCCCGCCGTCGCTCCAGCCAACGACATCGACCGAGTCGAGCTTCAGGTGATCGATCAGCGCGGCCAGATCATCCGTCATTCTCTCGTACGTGATCGGGGTGTCGCTGTCAGACGAGCGCCCCTGATCGCGACTATCCATGACGATCACCCGGTAGCGCTGCGTGAAGAACGCGATCTGGGCAGCCATGGTCCCGATGCTCCCTCCATTCCCATGCACCAGCAGCAATGGCGTACCCGTCCCGTACACTTCGTAGTACAGGTTGACGCCGTCATGCGTGAACGTCGCCCCTGCTGGTGCGTTTGCACCGTAAGGGATGGCGGGTACCGTCGTAGATGGTGCCTCGACGGGCTTGTCGGACCTGGGGGCGCATGCAGCGCTCAGGAGCAGTGCTCCAGCGAGTGAGACCCTGCGAGACGACCAGGCCATGGTTCGGACTCCGGGCGACTCTGTGAGCAACCCACCCGCGCCGATGGTCCACCGCTCATAGCCGTGGAGGCGCACCGCCTTCCCTGTGCCGTCAGGCCCGGCATTCGTCCCGGTCCATGTCCAGTGAAACACCGGGTGCCCGTCCTGCTGGCGTACGGAGTCCAGCGTGACGCGCATGTCCGGAAACGCCGTCATGTAGGCCTGGGCCGTCGCCGTGGTCGCGACCGACGGACGGCGCGCCGCCATTCACCAGTTTACCCACCCCCGCACCAGCCGGCACCGGTCAGGTGGACGTTGCTGCACCGGAGGTATCGCTCGACTACGGTCGCGGGCGAAACAACATGAGTTGACCGCTCCTCGTGGCTGGGAACAGGCTGCCGTCAGGACCAATGGCAAGTTCGTGCGCGCGAATCGCAACACGTCCGAATACTTGGCCACCGACTGGGTCGATCCTGAACACATTGAACTCATCGTCGAGTGGCACACCCTTTGGATGCGTACTCACGTACACCTCGCCTCCAGCGCTGAACGCCACGCTGTATAGCTGGCCGCCAGAACGCCATTCGCCACGGAATCGTCCGTCGAGATCAAACCATTGCAGCCGCCCATTCTCCCGATCGGCCACGTACAGAAGGCCATCCGGGCCAACGGCGATTGAATGCACGACGTTGAATTCCCCTGGCCCGGAGCCGGGGCGTCCCCATTCACGCACTGTCTTGCCGTTCGCGTCGAACTCGATCACGCGCGCATTGCAGTAGCCATCCGCCACGAATACGCGACCATTCGGCCCGAACGCGATGTCCGTCGCGCCACAAAACTGTTGCGTCGTATCCGGCACGCTTCCGACATTGATTTCAAGGAGCTTCCGGCCGCGCGCGGTAAACTTGTAGATCATCGACGTGTGGGCGTCCACTGTCCAGACATTACCAGCGGGATCGACGCGAATACCGTGCGGGATCGTGAACATACCCGCGCCCCACGAACGCAAGACGCGTCCCTGAGCATCGAGAACGACGACGGGATCTCCCTGCACCGGACGGTGAAGGATGTAGATATTTCCGTGCCTGTCGACGCTGACCGCCGAGATACCCTCGAATGTCCGTGACGGACTCGTTGTCAGCTCGACGCGATCCAGGCGAAGTGGCGGCACGGATGCGGTGAGCACCCGTAGGCGATCTGCGTCGGGGTCCTGCGCACGCAATGACGTGCTGAGAAGGGACGCGACGACTACGACTGCGCGACTGGTATACAGTTGTCCTCCGAGACGTGAATCGCTGTAGAAAGAAAGCCGCACGACGCCCAAGTTGAGCAGCGGGCGATCTCATGAACTCCAGCAAAGCGAACACACCGCAAATCGTCCGTCTGCTCGAATGCGCGGTCGACGGTAGGCACTACGGAACTCGGATGAGCACACGGCATGCGAACGCTTGCCCACCAATGTGCAGAGTGTCGCGGCTGATGCGATATGCACGGCGTTGATCCGTTCCGATATATTCCGGGAACGTCCCACCCTCGACGTGATGGATCACAGTCGAGTCTGACGTGATCGTATACGTGCCGAAGTAACTGAAATAGTACGGTCGCAGTTCCGCTAAAGTCCCGAGGCGCACCGAATCGCCCGCGACTGGCCCGGCCGGAGGTGTGCGCATAGCGTGAATCGACAACTGACCAGTGGCCGTGTAGATGAAGTATCCCGTTGGACGAGGCCCCATCGGGTGGGTGACTGCTCCAGCGGAATCCTCATCACAGTAGCTGCGAACCTGCCACGTACCGATCAAGGCGCTGGAACGCGATTGTGCTTCCAATGTCGTCAAGCCCGAAATCAGCGAGCAGCTTACAAGCGGTGCGGATCGCACGATTCGACTCCTGTACTGTGTTGCTGGTGAAAGCCTTCTGCGGCCTGCGATTCGACTGCAGCCGGACAACACCAATGGCGCGAAGCACACCAGAAAGGCTCTGCTGACAAACTGCACCCGCGCGTAAAATGCCGACTGGGGCACCTCATCGCTTGTACGTCACGTCTGCAAGCTGAACACGTACCCCATCCGGGTCGCGCAGAAAGACCTGGTCCCCCGACTCCAAACTCGGTTGCGCCTCTGGCATCGCTGACTTGAGCACAGATACCGCGCGCTGCGCGTCGAACGCGTCCACGCCGAAACAGAAGTGATCGTAGCCGGCGCGTTGCCCGGCTTCAAGTGCATACACGCCCAAAAAGCCGTGCTCCAAGCGGAACTCGCAGGACTCGTCGTCTTCGGCACGCACCGCAAGGCCCGTGAGGGACTGATAGAACGCCTTCGAGCGAGGTAAATCAGCGGTCCGAATCGTGACGTGATTGATCGTATGTGCGCGGAATAATGGCGTGAGCAGGCGGCCAGACGCTGACAAATCGCTGCGCGTGCTGGCCACGCCGGTACCGAGTCCGAGGCCGATCAGTCCCTGGAGCAGCTGGCGGCGATTGAGATGACCGCCGTCATACATCGTGAGAAGACGATCAAGTTCATCGTTCATGTGGTTCCTGCCGAGGGAGTGAATTGCCTTGGTATTTCCGCAGAACCAGCTATTTGGCTGCCGCCACGGCGGACGCCGCGACGGTACGGTAACACGGCGCTTCAAACTCCGCCGGCGGAGCCATTCCAGCGTGGCGTACTCGAGATAGTCGAACGAGCGCCACGGCCGCGCGTAATGAATCAATTCCGCTTTGGACAAGCCGATAATGGTTTCGGCGCTTGGGGTACTCCTCTGACAGGCCGCCGGGCTTTCCGTCTTGCCCCTCCTGGGCTCGAGCCAGGACTCTTCTGATCCAGAACCGCCTCAACAGAGGCACTGTCTGACCGAGAGGGGCGGGGTGAGGCGGCACTGGCGTGCCCCACGGTCCGGCGGCCGCCAGCCGCGGCCGATCGTCCCAGAGCGCGAGGAAGACGGGTCTCTGTGGTTCGCGGATCTGACCGATGGCAGGGGCGGTACGGTCCCGGAAGAAAGCGACGCAGTGGGCCAGCTTACATGGCGCCGATGTCCTTGAGCACCGCGTCTTCCCATGAGTAATCACGTGCCACACGCGGCTGCTGCTCGTACCACGCATACGTCTCGCGCATCCCATCTTCGAGTGGCGTGAGCGTAAGTCCCAGCTGCTCGGTGACGCGCGCCGGATCCGCCGTGATGGCGGGGATGTCGAGGTACACGCCGAAGTAATTGGGCGGCTCCATGAGGCTGCCGCCGTGCTGCCAGATACGTTCGCGCGGCACGTCAACCAGCTTCACCTCGCGGCCGACGGCGCGCGCGAGCAGTTGCACGAAATCACGCTGAGTGATTGGAGGATAGTTCGCGAGGTTGTATGCCTGTGCGATCGCCACATTCCTGGTGGCCGCGAGGATCGCGGCGCGCGCCACGTCGCCCGCGGACACCCACTGCATCGTCGCCTCGCCGTGGTCGGGGATGATGATGGGGCGGCCGTCGAGGATGCGATCGAAAAAGAATGCTTCCCGGTCGAAGGCGTTGTGCTCGCCGTAAATGAAAGCGGGCCGCAGTGTTGACACGAGCACGCCTTCGCGCTCGTGCAGTGCGAACAGCGCGCGTTCGCTGTTCGCCTTTTGCGCGCCGTACACGTCGGGGTGATCGACGGGCACCAGTGGTGAGTCTTCGGTGTGCGCGCCGCCGGTGGGGTACACCGCTACGCTGGAAGTGAAGACGTAGCGCGAAAGCCCGGGGGCGGTGGCGCTTACCGCGGCGAGCACCTGATCCGGGGTCGTGCCTCGCTGCCAGTCGTACACATTGTCGTACACGACATCGAAGCGCTCATTGCGCAGTGCATGGCGGACAGCGGCCACATCGTTGCGGTCACACTGTATCGCCTGCACGCGGTCCCCGAACGGGGTGGTACTGCCACGGTGCATGAGAACCACCTCATCGCCTCGCGCAAGGAGCTGCTGCACGAGCGCGCGCCCGATGAGCTGGGTACCGCCGATGACGAGGACACGTGCCATTGGTTCTCCGATGTCGAATAAATGACCGGCGAGACTCGGCGGCGCTGATGGGCGGACGATCACCGCGATGACGACGATGAAGCCCGCCTCAGCGGCGATGGCCGCCGCGAGGAACATATAATCGTCGGGTCCGCGGACACAGGCGCCGCCACCTGCGGGGGCATCGATCACTGCGGTGTGGACCCCGCCAAAGAGCAGGCCGGACACCACCACGTTCGTGACGAGCGCCACTCTCACTGCGTGCGCAGCACCTTGGTCACGGCCGCGCAACATCAGCGCGCGTGAGGCCCGCCTGCCTCACCGCGCGCCGCGCGCGCGGTCAGCGCGGCAAACTCCGACGGCGCCGGCGACTCAAGCAGCTTGAGAACCACGACATCACGGTCGCCGACGCCCGGGCGGCGGTGAACTGGAATCTACGACGTGCCGGGGCAGCCGAAGACGTAACGACGAGCGGCGTCGATTGACCTGTCCCTAGTTGAGCGGATCACTCAGAAACTCCGAATACGAAGATCGCGGCTGTCGCGAAGACGTTGTGCTCATAATCAAGGAAGGCGAGCCATCGGACGTCGAGACGTTGATTCTGCTCGGCGCTCTCGTCTGCTGCACGGCGAAGTCCAGGCATAGTCAAACCGGAGTAGCCGAGTTCTGGCCTTTCGGATCATGGGGTCAGAGTCCCTAATCGGATTGACCAGAAAGCATGCTCGCGCTGGGATCAGTGGCCGCACTGCCCACGGCCGCTGGAACGGGCAGTTGATTGACGAAGCGGTGCGGTGCGGCCTGATACGCGGCCATGAGCACCACTGCTCGCTGGGCGCGACGCGCGTCCGCCAGACCGTGATGCATATCACACGGCGTGTGCAGGCCCACGCCGCTGTGGCGATGGATCGTGTTGTACCACACGAAGAAGGCGGTACAGTAGGCGCGGGCATCTTCCATCGCGCCGAAACGCGTCGGGAAGGTGGGCTGATGCGTGAGCGTCGTGAAGTGGGCTTCGGATTACGGATTGTCATTCGAGACGTGCGGACGCGAATGCGTCTTCGTCACACCGAGCTCCACCAGCAGGAGCGCGACGCTGGTCGACGTCATCGCCGCGCCGCGATCGGCGTGGATCGTCAGCTGCCCCCGCGTGATGCCTTCGCGACGGCAACACGTCGCGATCAGCCGCTCGGCGAGCTGTGCGGATTCGCGCGGCGCGAGCATCCAGCCGACGACAGAGCGACTGAAGACGTCGAGCACGACGTAGCGATGCAGGGCGCTCCGCGCGGCTCGCGCGATGCGGCGAGCGGCGGCAGTGTCAGCCCGATGAGTTCCGAGAACTTTTTTGGGGCGTCACCGATCAGTTCCGCGCGATCCGCGCGCCGCGCCGCCTGGGCGAGCGCGCGCTCCAGTTCTGCCACGCGCGACGCCAAGGGATTGGGGGCCGTCGGCGCCGGGCCACGCCGTGACGTCAGGGCGACGCCCTGCCGGTCGGCGGCACGCCACGCAGTCAGGTGCGAGGAGTACAAGCCCTCGCGGCGGAGTAAGGCGCCGATTTCCCCGGGTCGCGTACACGCGGTCGCGGCGTCCAAGGATCTGGCGCTTGTAGGCCGCCGTGAACCGGCGGGTACGGGTCGCGGACACACTCACATCAGGATTCAGCACGAGCGTCGGAGCAGGAGACAACGGGACATCCTCAAGCACCCTCGTACACCGAACGACGGGAAGATCGGTGTCTCACTCATATTGGCAGAGAGGGCTACATGAAGATCGCAGACGGGGTGTCGGGTGACTGTTCTTCCAATCCTGTGAGTGCAAGTCGGATCATCTTCTGAACATCATCGTTCGCGTCTGCTATTCTCAGTAAAACGTCGGGATGTGCAGTTGCAAAAACACGGAAAATTTCGTCGGCGAAAGCCTGGCCAATTGAACTAACCTCGCTAAAATCGAAAATTGCCTCCCTAAATCGTTCAATACGTGCCAAAACGCGTTTTGCCTGCGAGCGTGAGACCAAACTTTCTACACCCAGCTCAGCGAGATAAAGGGGTACAATCGTTTTGTCGAATCCGGAGCTTCCGTCTGCCGCGTACTTATCGAATAGCTGAGCGGTTGTCATTTCGCTTCGTAGTGGGAATTCCATCATCACAAAAGTACCCTTTACTTCCGGCGACGCTGTCTCAAGCAGGTAGTCTCGCCCACTCGAATAGTGTGTGAGCATAAGTCCGTTCGCCAAAATGGAAAACTCCGCGCATGCTCGGCTACTGAAAAAAATGCCCATGCCACTGTGCCGAGCGGGGTCAGTGGTGAGCTTCCCTTTCGTCAGGTCGAGCACCGCGTGCCTAACATGCTCAAGGCCAAAGTGCTCCTGAATCCTTCGGAATATCCCTATCCCGTCGTCAGTGATTGTCACCTTAATCATCTCGCCGTGTCGCCTCGCGTCGACCGACACGAGCATACCATCGGAATGATCAATCGCATTGTTTATCATCTCCGTTGCTGCGTACAACGACAGCGACATCGCAGTGCTACCTGCAACGGCAAAGAACCGTTGGAAATGTTCCCTCCAGAGAACGCTCTCATCGAGCCCCGCGAGAGGGACTGTCACCGTCGCGAGAAGCTTCTCCTCGACAAAGTATTTCCTCGCAGTCGTTCTTCCGGTCGCGGTGACGTAGCCATTGCCGACTAGCCGTCGCATGACCTTTTGAACCGTCTGCCGACTCACTTTCGTCCTGAGTGCCGCTGTCTGCACGGGCGTTCGATCTCCAGTGCCGATTGCTCGAAAGAGCGCCGCCTCTATTGAGTACCTCTCCGCGGCCGTGAGTGGTCTGGCCATTCTGGAAACCGCCAATGGTGGGTGTTTGTCAAACTCTTTCCTAGAGTTGTACAAATAAGCCAGAGATTCTCTGGTTGCGAGCGCTCTCAGGAGGATCGAGCGTCAGACAGACTCTGGAAGCTTGTCTTCTCCCGCACATGGTGGAGCCAGATGAGACGACTTTAGCCGCGATGCTGTTGCCCCACGGTTACCCGGGCGCACACAGAAACGAAAACGGCACCCCGCAAAGGGCGCCGTAATTCGTTGTGCTACAACTAGTTGCCCCTCCTGGGCTCGAACCAGGACTCTTCTGATCCAGAATCAGACATGTTGC